>JBKBIZ010000082.1:0-10695 GCA_046293975.1 Hyphomonas sp.
CGGCGTCACCAGTCCGCCAGTGTGAGAAAGGCCGGAAAACTCCAGCCCGGAATGGTCCAGACTTGGGTCTCAGAGCAAATCCCCCCTGGAATTGGACGTTAAATGTTCCAAAAAGTGGGGTGCAGTCGTTTTTGCTTCGACTAGCAGCGATCGCAGTCTCAGAATGTTTTGAACGGAGCGATACCGACCAGCTTGCGCGGAGAATGGCGGGTTACGCCTTCGGCTAACCCGCCCTACGGGTTTTGTCTCTTTTACGGTGTGCCCGTCGGAGAGGTGCCCCACCCCAACCCTCCCCATAGTCATGGGGAGGGGGCAAGCTGTGCGGTTGGAAAACAAATCTATCCCCACAGAGCAACAGGCCCCCTCCCCATGACTATGGGGAGGGTTGGGGTGGGGTTGCTCTAGGTCTGTCTAAACCCTCTGCACACGGCCCATGCGGCGGACTTCCCAGCGGAGGTCTACGCCGGAGGTTTCCAGGACGCGGGCGCGGACGAGTTCGCCGAGGGCTTCGAGGTCGGCGGCGGTGGCGGTGCCGGTGTTGATCAGGAAGTTGCAGTGGAGGGGGGAGACCTGCGCGCCGCCGACTTTCAGGCCGCGGCAGCCGGCTGCGTCGATCAGTTTCCAGGCGGAGCGTTGATCCGGCGTGCCAGGCGGGTCGGGGTTGGCGAAGGTGGAGCCGGAGGTTTTTTCTTTAATCGGCTGGGTTTCGCTGCGCCGGGCCTGGAGGGCGGCGATGTCGGCGGCGATCTTGCCTGGCTCGCCGGTGCCTGTGCCTTCCAGGATCAGGCGCGTGACGATCAGGTCGTCTGGCAGATCGGTATGGCGATAGCTGAAATGGACGGGCGCGTGGCCTTCGCCATAGGTTCGCCGCTCGCCCGAACGGGTGATGCCTTCCAGGCGCACGAGCACGTCTTTCAGCTCACGGCCATAGCAGCCGGCATTGGTGCGGGTTGCCCCGCCCAGCGAGCCGGGGATGCCGGAGAGAAATTCGAGACCCGTGATGCCGCTCGCGGCGGCGGCCTTGGCGACGGCCAGGTCGAGCGCGCCGGCGCGGGCGGAGAGGGCGCCGCCGCCGGCGCTTTCGATCTCACCCCAATATTTGCCCATCAGGCGGATGACGACGCCCGGAATGCCGCCATCGCGGACGATGAGGTTTGAGCCCACGCCCAGCGGGGTGACCGGAACGGCGGGGTCGAGCGCTTTGAGGAAGGCCTGAAGGTCGTCTTCATCGGCGGGCAGGAACAGGGCGTCGGCCGGTCCGCCGACGCGAAACCAGGTGTAGGGCGCGAGCTCTGCGCCGGGGATCAGCTTGCCGCGCACGGGCGGTAAAGAAAGCAGGGTCATGGGGAAAACTGGGTTTCCTGAACCGCGCGCGGAGTCAAGTAAGGGGCCGGGAGGGGCGCCTTAGCGGCGGGGGCCGCCCGGCGGAAGTTCTCCCGGCTGGAGGCCGCCTTGCTGCGCGAAGCGGCGGTCGTCCTTCTCGGGCTTGTCCGGGGCGGCGAGGCTGGCCACCGAAACATTGCCGGAGGCATCCTGATAGGTCGCCGCCAGTTGCAGGACGACTGTGTAGAATTCTTCATAGGTGACGATCCGGTCGAGATTGGGATCGAAGCGGACCGGATTGGCGAGCGTGTCGTCGCGCACCGGCATGTTTGCGGCCCAGGCCTGCTGTTCCAGCGCGGTGAGCTCACCATCGCCATTGGCGTCGGCCAGCGCAAAGGCGGCGGCGATGCCCTCGCGCAGCTCTTCCTGCGTGATGATGCCATCACCATTGGCGTCGAAGCTGACGATCAGGACGCCGCCGGGAACCAGGCGTTCCGGCTTGCCGGAGAGGGACATCTTGTCGGGTTTGCCCGCCTGCTGGCCGGGCAGGCGCACGATCTCATCGATCTCAGCGGCATCTTCCTCACTTGAGGCGGCTGCCGTGAAGGGCAGGACGAGCGACAGGGCAAGGCAGGCTAGGATGGCGCGCATGCGGGGAAAGCTCCTGAAAGGCAGGTAAATGTAACCTAGGTAGGTGTGACGTCTTTGCAACACCTAAGTGCAGGCTGGGGCCGGCACGGCGGATCTTGGAGGCAGCGTGAGGGAAGCAATATTAACCCCGCCTTAACGCTCGCAGCACCATTCATTAACCAGTATAAACTCTCGCGAGTCGCGGCGTCCTATTGCGCGCGGCCGGCAAGGATCGGCGCATAATGCGCCAAAATAGAGGCCCGGTAGCTCGATGACCGCTGAACAGATGCCCATCCTGATGGCAATTGGCACCGCGCTGCTGGCGCTTGGGGCGCTGCTCTGGGCGCTCAGGGTGTCGGATGGCGCGCGCGGGGCGGCCAAACGCTACCGCGAAGTGGCCGGAGACCGCGAAACGGAGAATGCCGGCCTTAAATCTGTGTTAGGTGCCCATCCGGGCGTTATCCTCGTCTGGCAGGGCGACAAGCTGGAGCTGGACGGGGACGAAATCACCCCGCCGGAGCTTTATGGCTCGCCTGTCGCGCTGGCCGGGCTGCTGAGCTTTACCGATGACGCGATCTCGCCGGACCCGGCGGTGCGCATCGTCGAGGGTCTGGCTGATCTGGAGGCGCGCGATTCGGCCGGTCAGGACACGACGCTGCGCATCCGCCTGCGCGAGCTGCGCGAGAGCGGCCAGCCTTTCTCACTGACGATCATTGGCACGTCGGGGCGGTTCCTGGAGGCGGATGGGCGCACGGCCGGCGTGCGCGCGGTGGTCTGGATCAATGATACGACGATCAAGGGCCTGGAAGAGAGCTCGGCCCGCGGCAAGCTGGAAGAGGCGCGCCAGGTGATCGCGCGCGACCCGACGGCTTTCCTCGACATGCTGGGCAAGGCGCCGTTCCCGGCCTGGCGCGTGTCGGGCATGGGGCGCCTGCAATGGGCCAACCCCGCCTATATTGAAGCGGTCGATGGCGGCAATCTCGACCGGGTGCTGGAGCGTCAGGTGATGCTGGACCAGGCCGTCAGCGAGCAGGCGCGCAAGACGATCACCGACGGCGCCGAGCATGACGAGACACGCCATATCGTTGTCAACAATCAGCGCCGGGCGATGCGTGTGCTGACCTTCCCGCTTTCGGGCGGGGCAGGGTGTATGGCGTTTGACGTGACCGAGCAGGAAAACTCCCGCGAGGAGCTTAACCGCCATGTGCGGGCCCATGACGAGACGCTCAACCATGTAGCCGACGCGGTGGCGATCTTCGGGCCCGACCGCAAGCTCAACTTCTATAACAAGGCCTTCCGCGACATGTGGGATCTGGAGGAGACCTTCCTCCTCGACCGGCCCAATCATGGCCAGCTGCTCGACCGGTTGCGCGAGAAGCGCAAGCTCCCGGCACGGATGAACTATGCCGAGTGGCGCGCCGAGGAGATTTCCTATTATCTCGACATCGACGGGGTGAAGGAAGACAAATGGTCCCTGCCTGACAGCCGCACATTGTCGGTTACCCGCCAGCGCCACCCGATGGGCGGGCTGCTGGTGCTGTTCAAGGATATCACCGATCACCTGTCATTGCAGACGCGCTTCAACGCCCTGATCAAGACGCAGTCTTCGACGCTGGACAATCTGCATGAGGCAGTTGCCGTGTTCGGCTCGGACGGGCGGCTGAAACTGCACAACCGCGCCTTTGAGCGGGTCTGGGATATCCCGGCCGACCGGCTGAAGGACAATCCTGATTATGCCGATGTGATCGTGGGCTGCGTACCGCTGTTCCATGACATGGACATCTGGGAAGCGATCAAGGTTCACATCACTGACCCGACCGCGCGCCAGTCCACCACCGGCGAGATGCGCCGGTCTGATGGCTCGCTGCTGACTTATCTGACCCATCCGCTCCCGGACGGAAACACGATGATCGCCTTTGCCGATGTCACGGCCACGCGCCGGGTGGAATCGGCGCTGCGCGACCGGGCCGAAGCGTTTGAGGCGGCAGACCGCCTGAAGACCGAGTTCGTGCGCAATGTCAGCTATCAGCTGCGCTCGCCGCTCACCACGATCTTTGGCTATGCCGAGCTTCTGGAAACCCAGCGCAATGGCCCGCTGACCGAGCGCCAGACAGATCACGTCCGCGCCATTCTCTCCGCGTCAGACCATCTCAACAAGCTGATCGAGAACATTCTGGATCTTGCCCTGATCGAGGCCGGGCGCCTGGATCTCGAACTCAGCGAGCTCGATCTGGAAGAGGTGATCCATCAGAGCGTGGAGCTGGTCGTGTCGAAGGCGGAAGATACCGAGGTTTCGGTGCGCGCCGACATTACCGGACGGCTTGGCCAGATACGGGGCGATGAGCGCCGGATCAAGCAGGTCTTGTTCAACCTCATCTCCAATTCGCTGCGCTTTACCGAGCCGGGCGGGGAGATCGTGGTTTCCGCTCAGCGCATGGGCGACATGATTACCCTCAGTGTGCGGGACAATGGCTCAGGCCTTGATGCTGACAAGCGCGCCACGAGCTTTGATAGCTTCGTTTCCGGCGACCAGCGCGGGGCAGGCCTTGGCCTCGCCCTCGTGAAGCATTTCATCCATCTGCATGGCGGCACGGTCGGCATGAAATCGGTCGATGGCGGCGGCCTGGAAGTCACCTGCTGGCTGCCCTCACAGGCGCCGATCACAGCCTCCCTGCCACCCAGCCACAGCGCGTTCGAGCCCCAGCCAACGGCACATTGATCGGGCGGTAACGCGGTACAGAAAAAGCCCGGTCCCTGCGGCCGGGCTTTTTGCTGTGAGGTCCAGGCACGCCTCGCCCCCTCATCCCCAACCCCTTCTCCCCGGGGGGAGAAGGGGCTTGAAAGTTCACACCGGATCGGACGCCTTGAAGACGTCTTCATCCAGTTCGCCTTCCCATTTGGCCACGGCGGTGGCGACGGCAAGGTCGCCGGTGATGTTGGTCACCGTACGCATCATGTCGAGGATGCGATCGAACGGGAACAGGACCGCGATGATGAGGACGATCTGCTCGGGATTGGCCCCGACGATGCTGAGCGTGGTGGTGGCCAGCAGCAGGCTGACCGAGGGCACGCCGGCCGTGCCGATCGACACCAGCGTCGCCATCAGGATGATCGTCAGATAGGTGCCCAGCTCAATCGGGATGCCGAGGGCCTGCACCGCGAACAGGGCGATCAGGCCCTGATAGAGCGCTGTGCCGTCCATGTTGATCGTTGCGCCGAGGGGCAGGACGGACGACGCGATGGGCTTGCGGATGCCGAGATTCTTGGTGGCGCAGGAGATCGTCATCGGCAGGGTGGCATTCGAGGACGAGGTCGAGAAGGCGACCATCTGGGCATCAAACGCGCCGCGGAAGAAGGGAATGAGCGGCAGGCGCAGCAGAACCTTCACTATAAAACCATAGGTGATCAGGATGTGGAGGATACTGGCTGCGTAGTGGGCCAGCGTCATCTTGCCGAGCACGGTCAATATACTGAGACCCCGGTCGCCCATCACCCAGGCCATCAGGGCGAGCACGCCGAGCGGCGCGGTCTCCATCACGATCAGCGTCAGCTTCATGATCGCTTCGGCGGCGCTGTTGAACAGACGCTCAACGGGTTTTCCGGCCTCGCCCGCCATCATCACGCCAACACCGAGCAGGATGGCAAAGAAGATGATCTGCAAGACGTCGCCCCGGGCGAGGGCGTCGACGGGATTTCTCGGAATGATCGACAGCAGGGTGTTCATCAACTGCTCGCCCACCGTGCCGGGCGGCGCGTTGGCGGCGAGACGGGAGCGTGTGCTTTCAATGTCGCCGGTGCTGGCGATGGAGGTGTCAAAGCCCGCGCCGGGCTGCACGATGGTGCCGAGCAACAAGCCGAAACAGACGGCCAGGACGGTCGTCCCCATATACATCATCATGGCGCGCCCGCCGAGGCTGCCGAGACGTTTGGGATCTCCCATTGCCAGTACGCCGGAGACCAGCGTGGTGAAGATCAGGGGGACAACCAGCATCTGGATAAGGCTGATGAAGGCGTCGCCCACCGGCTTGAACCAGGTGGTGACGATTTCGCTGCCGCGTTCCGGGCCGAAGCCATAGCGGAAAGCGAGGCCTATCAGCGTGCCCAGCACGAGGCCGAGCAGCACCCGCTTCCAGAGATCGATTGCAAACCACGCTTTCATACGCAACTCCCAGCATATACCCGCCGCGACGGTAGGGGCGGGGGCGGAAGATGGCAACCGCCCCGCCTGCGTTGGCGCGCAGAGTGCTTGCCATCGGGGCAGGGCCCGCCCTATCAGCGGGCAGATGACCCACAACGAGGCCCTTCCCATTGATGAGGTGATGCCGGACATCCTCCGCGCATTGGCGGCCGGCCCGCGCCTTGTGCTGGCCGCCCCGCCGGGTGCCGGCAAGACGACGCGCGTGCCGCTTGCGCTGGCGGGGCTGATGGGCGCGCCCGGCGTGATTGAAGGGCGCATTATCCTCTTGGAGCCGCGCCGCGTGGCGGCGCGCATGGCGGCTGAGCGGATGGCCGCCTCCCTGGGCGAGCGGGTTGGCCAGACTATCGGCCTGACCACGCGGGTGGACCGGAAAGTCTCGAAGGACACGCGCATCGAAGTCATCACCGATGGCCTCTTCACGCGGCGCATCCTGGCTGATCAGGAACTCACCGGCATCGGCGCGGTGCTGTTTGACGAGTTTCACGAGCGGCGCCTGAACGCCGATCTCGGCCTTGCGCTCGCGCTTGAGGTTCAGTCGGTCCTGCGCGAGGATCTCCGCTTGCTGATCATGTCCGCGACGCTGGATACCGGCGCTGTCTCCCGCGCGATCAGAGCCCCGGTGATCGAGAGCGAGGGCCGTATGTATCCGGTGGAGACACGTTATCTCGGCAAGTCGGACGACCGGATCGAAGACCGGATGCCCAAAGTGATCCGGCAGGCCTTGCGGGAAGAGGCGGGCTCCGTGCTGGCCTTCCTCCCGGGCGCGCGGGAGATCAACCGGACGGCCGAGGCGCTGACGGGATTGGGGCCAGACATTATAATTGCGCCGCTCTATGGCGCGCTTTCGCCGGGCGAGCAGGACGCGGCCGTCTCACCCGCCCCGCCGGGAAAACGCAAGATCGTGCTGGCTACCGATATCGCCGAAAGCGCGCTGACGATTGAGGGGGTACGGATCGTTATTGATTCGGGCCTCTCGCGCGTGGCAGAGGAAGACATTGGCGGGCTGGGCAGCCGGCTGACCACCGTGCGCGCCTCACGCGCCTCGGCCGACCAGCGCCGGGGCCGGGCGGGGCGCACCGCGCCGGGCGTCTGCTATCGCCTCTGGGATGAGGCGGCGACACGCGGACTGATGGCAGCGCCGACGCCGGAAATTCTGGTGACGGATCTTTCCGGCCTTGCCCTGACGCTCGCCGAATGGGGCGCGCAGGACGCGGCCGCGCTCACCTGGATGGAAGCCCCGCCCGCCGGAAAGCTGAAAGCTGCGCGCGCCGGGCTCACCGCGCTGGGCGCGCTGGATGAGGATGGCGCGCTGACCCCGCGCGGCAAGGAAATGGCGCGCCTGCCGCTGTCCCCGCGCCTTGCCGCGCTGGTGGCATCCGCCCCCGGCGCACCGGAAAAAGCGCTCGCCGCCGAGATCGCCGCCATGATGGGCGAACGCGGTATGGGTGGGGACAGCAGCGACCTCACCCAGCGCCTCCAGCGTTTCCGCGCCGATGGCAGTCCGCGTGCCCGGGCGCTGAAACAGCAGGCGAAAAGCTGGGGTGGAGGCGCGGCGCCGGGCGGGGATCTGGCAAAGCTGCTCGCCCGCGCCTGGCCCGATCAGGTGGCGCGGCGAAGGCCGGGCAGCGCGGGCAGCTATCTGATGGCGTCGGGCCGCGCCGCCGGTGTTCAGCCCTCGGACGGTCTCGCAAAGTCTGACTGGCTGGTCGTGGCTGATCTGGGCGGGGCGGCGAAGGAGCCGCGCATCCTGCTGGGTCTGCCTATCAGCGAGGCCGAAGCGCTCGCCAGCCAGCGCGCGGTCACCGAGGAGCGCGCGGCGTTTGATCCGAAGTCTGGCAAGTTCACCGCCCGGCGCGTCAAGGCGCTGGGCGCGATTGTCCTCTCCGAAGCGCCGTTGCCCAGGCCCTCCGCCGAGGCCGCCGCCATAGCGATGCTGGCGGCGATCGGGACTGATGGTTTCAGCGCGATTGGCGCGGGCGATGTGATCGAGGAAACCCTCAGCCGTCTGCGTATCCTCGCCGAGGCGGGGCTGATTGAGGCGCCGGATATTTCGCCAGAGAGCCTCGTGGCGACAGCGCCGGTCTGGCTGAAGCCCGCCCTGAAGCGGCGCGGGGCGCAGCTGCCCGAGGCTCATGATGTGCGCGAGGCGCTGGTCCAGTTGCTCGCCTGGCCGTTGCAGGAGGCGCTGCGCAGCCATGCGCCGCTGAGCCTGGAGCTGCCTTCGGGACAGGGCGCGCGGGTGGACTGGCTGGACCCGCGCGCGCCACTGGTCTCGGCGCGGGCGCAGGCGTTTTACGGGCTCACCGAGCATCCCAGGATTGCGGCCGGGCGCGTGCCGGTGACCGTCGAGCTGCTCTCACCGGGCATGAAGCCAGCGGCCACAACGCAGGATCTCGCGCGTTTCTGGGGCGCCGGCTATAAGGATATGGCCAAGGACATGCGCGGGCGCTATCCAAAGCATGATTGGCCCGATGACCCGGCAAATGCCCGGGCCCATGAGGGGCGCATCAAGAAACGCCTCTAGGGACGAGATAAAGGACGGTTACGGATGAATTTTTCCCGCTTCCTCTCCGGCGCGCTCGCCGCCGCCTTCCTGGGGCTCGCCGCCTGCACGACCACGCCCGCTGAGCCGCCCCGGCCCGCGCCGTTTGAGGCGATGGCGGTGGAGGGCGTGCGCTGGGGCGTTTCCGTGATGACGCTGGACGGGCGGGAGGTGTTTGCGCGGAGCGCGGATGAACGCTTCATTCCGGCGTCCAATACCAAGGTGTTCACGTCGGCCGCGGCATTTCATTATCTCGACCGTCTTTATGAGGCCGACCCCGCTGGGGGCACGTCGCTCTGGCTGGAGCCGCGCGGGGAGGGCGAGGCGCCTGATATTGTGTTGATGGGCGCGGGCGATCCGGGGCTGATGGATACGCCGGGTTGTCTCGACAACTGCCTTCATCAGTTGGCGGACGCTGTTGTGGCCGCTGGCATCACCCGCGTGGGCGATGTGATCGGGGATGATACGCTGCTGCCCGCCGTGCTGTGGGGGCAGGGCTGGAGCTGGAACAATTTCGTCTGGTATTATGCCGCGCCTGTCTCTGCCTTGACGGTGAATGAAAACACGCTGGGGCTGACGGTTGGGCCGGGGGCGGCGCCGGGCGATCCGGGCGTTGTGAGCTGGGCGCCGGGGGACGATCTTCTGATCTTCGACAACCGGGCCCTCACCGGCCCGGCGGGCAGTGAGCCGACGCTGCGCATGGAGCGCGTGCCCGGCCTCGAAATGGTGCGGCTCACCGGATATATTCCGGCCGATGCCGCCCCGCGCCTCTATGCCGTGGCGATCCGCGATCCGGCAGAGACAGCGGCGCAGCGCCTCGTCCGTCTGCTGATCGACCGCGGCGTGACCGTGGAGGGCCAGAGGCGCGCGCGCCATGAGGCGGACCGCGTCCCGGCTGAGCAAATCCTCGTCGCGCGCCTCACGCCCGCGCCGCTGGCGGCCAGCATTCGCCGCATCCTCGTCAACAGCCAGAATCTGCATGCTGAGCTTCTGTTGCGGCGCATCGCGCTGGCGCGCGGTGAGCTTTCGCCCGAAGGCGGGCAGGAAGTGCTCGCCGCGCTGGTGGCCGAGGCGGGGCTTGGCCCGGTGGAGGCAGAGCTGTTCGATGGCTCCGGGCTTTCAAGCTATAACCGTGTCACCCCGCGCGGCATGGCGGCGTTCCTCCGCTGGGCGGCGGGCCAGCCCTGGGGCGATGACTGGCGCGCGATGATGCCTGTCGGCGGGTCCGATGGCACGCTGGCGCGCCGCTTCCGGGGCACCTCGCTGGAAGGCAAGGTCTTCGCCAAGACCGGCTCGCTGCACGGGGTCAATGCGCTCTCAGGCTATATGACCGCGCGCAGCGGCCAGACGCTGGTGTTTGCCGTCTATGCCAATGACCGCCCGGCAGACGCGCCGTCGATCATCGGCGAGATGGACGCAAACCTCGTGCGGATCGCCGAGGAAAATTAAGCCGTAGAGAGATTAATTCGGGCGTCGGCCCGTTTCGTCGCCCCAGTCCATGCCCATGGATTTTTTCATCCAGTCGGAGAAGGTGGCGGGTTTCTTCAGGGCGTTGGTGTCGAGCGTTCCATAGGAGGCCAGCGCGCCGTCCTTGCCTTCCAGGCGCACGCCGCGAATGCGCTCGCCGGCATGGGAAAAGTCATAGGACTGGGCCGGATCGAGGATCAGCATCACCTGCTCGCCGCCCCGGCCTTCAAGATCGCGCCCGAAGACGAGGCCATAGACCTTCTCGCGGCCCCAGAGGCCATGGCTGGCGGCCTGGCGTTTGCCATCGAGCAGCACTTCATCCCATAGCAGATTGCGTCGCCATTGCAGTACATGCATCCGCTCCCCCGAAACGATCTTGATATCGACTTCGTGCAACGCAACGCGGACGAGTTCTGCATGCATGGGACGGCTCCTGTGTTCTTATCGTTATTCAATATATGATCGGGCGAAGGCCGTCAATGCTTCTGCCCGTCAAAAAGGGCAGAGCGCACCAAACTCCATCCGTTCACCCGTC
>JBKBIZ010000083.1:0-10361 GCA_046293975.1 Hyphomonas sp.
AGAGGGTCGGGTGCATCTCGCAGAGCATGCCGATCCTGATCCAGAACGTCGCCTGCGCATTGATCGAGCGATAGGACACCGTGCTCGCGCGGCGGACCTGATCGTGGAGATCGTCGTCAATGTTTACAATGCCCATGGGGGGTCTTTCATGCTCGAAACGTATATGGTTCGTATATGATTCCTGTATTGGCCGCAAGCGGGCAGAGTGCGTTGAGCTTCCCGGGCGGCGTGCTAGGCTCGCGGGCAAAAGGGCCGATAAAAAGGGAAAGCACTGATGGCCGATTTCATTCTCGTCATTGACGAAGGCACGACCTCGACGCGGGCGATTGTGTATGACCGCGACTTTCGCGAGGTGGCGCTCGCGCAGGAGGAGGTGGCGCTGGCCTATCCCCAGGATGGTTGGGTGGAGCAGGACGGCGAGGAAATCTGGACGCGCACGCTGTCGGTCTGCCGGGCGGTGATCGCCAAGGCGGGCGGGGCGGAGCGGATCGCGGCGATCGGCATCACCAACCAGCGCGAGACAACGCTCGTCTGGGACCGGAAGACCGGCAAGCCGTTGGCGCCCGCCATCATCTGGCAGGACCGGCGCACGGCGGCGTTCTGTGAGGGGCTGAAAGCGAAGGGCTATGAGGGCGATGTGCAGGCCGAGACGGGGTTGCTGCTGGACCCTTATTTTTCCGGAACGAAAATCAACTGGGTACTGAGCAATGTGCCCGGCGCGCGGGCGCGGGCGGAGGCGGGGGAACTCGCCTTTGGCACGGTCGATACATTCCTGCTCTGGCGGCTGACGGGCGGGAAGGTGCATGCGACGGATGTGACGAATGCCTCGCGCACGCTGCTCTATCGCCTCGGCCTTGGCGGCGAGGGCGGATGGAGCGCCGCGATGGGCGAGATGTTCGGCGTGCCCGCCGCGATGTTGCCCGAGGTGAAGCCGAGCGCAGCCGAATTTGGCATGGCAGAAGCGGCGCTGTTTGGCCGGACGATTCCGGTGGCCTCTATTTTGGGCGATCAGCAGTCCGCGCTGGTGGGGCAGGGATGCCTTGCGCCGGGGCAGGCGAAGATCACGTTTGGAACGGGCGCGTTTCTGGTGGCCAATACCGGGCAGGCGCGGCCCATTTCGGAGAATAGGCTGCTCGGCACGATGGGGTATGCGCTGCCGGGGGCAGGCGCGATGGCGCTGGAGGGGTCGATCTTCAATGCGGGCACGGTGATCAAATGGCTGCGCGATGATCTGGGGCTTATTCAGAGGGCGGATGAAAGCGCGGCAGCGGCGGCTGGCCTCAAGGATAATGGCGGGGTGTATATGGTGCCGGCGTTTACCGGGCTTGGCGCGCCGCACTGGAACGCGGAAGCAAGGGGGCTGATCGCGGGGCTGACGCGGGCGGCGACGGGCGCGCATCTGGTGCGCGCGGGGCTGGAATCGGTGGCCTATCAGACGCATGACCTGCTGACCGCCTTTGCGGGCGATGGCGCGCCGATTGCCGAGCTGCGCGTGGATGGCGGCATGGTGGGGAATGACTGGCTGATGCAGTTTCTGGCGGATGTGTGCGCGCTGCCTGTGCTGCGGCCGGATTACCGCGAGATGACGGCGCTGGGCGCAGCGGCGGCAGCGGCAATGCAGATCGGCTGGCTGAGCGCGCAGGACTGGGCCGCGCGGGACGTGCCGGGGAGGCGCTTTGAGCCGGGGATGCCGGAGGTTGAACGCGAGGGACTCCTGAAGGGCTGGAACGCCGCGCTTGCGCGGACACTGGCATAAGTGCGGGCGCACCGCAGGCAAAAAAAAAGGGCGGCCTCAACAGCCGCCCTTTTCATTTGATCTGTATCCGGACCTACATGTTGCAGGCGGTGTTGAGGAAGCTTTCGACTTCTTCAAGCACGCGGGCTGCGTGTTCGGCGGGCCATTTGGAAGCTTGGTGGCCCATCATGTCAAGAGGGATGTACTTGCTCTGGGGCTCTTTGTTCCTGACGGCATTGAAGAAATCGCGGCTGTGGAAGATTGGCACGCGCACGTCATATTCGCCGTGATAGATCAGGATCGGAATGTTGATCTTGTCGGTGTTCTGCATGGGGTCCATGCCGTTGACGGTGTCGCCTTGGACGATGCGCTGGATGCGGTTTTCGCCCCATGAGTTGCCGAGCTTGGCAAGGTTGCTGACGCCAGCGCCCGCGATGGCGCACTGATACGGGCTGTTTGGACGAACCGCGGCGGCGAAGGCTGCAAATCCGCCATAGGAGTAGCCGTGGATAGCGATCTTGTCGGCGTCGACGAGGCCCTGGGAGACGAGCCATGCGGCGCCGTCATCCTTGTCGTCCTGCATCTTCAGGCCCCATTGGGCATCCCCGGCGAGCCACAGCTTACGGCCCCAGCCGGCGCTGCCGCGATACTGAGGTTGCATGACGACGTAGCCGCGGCTGGCGAAGTATTGCGTCCAACCAGAAAAGTCGAAATCGCCATAATCTCGCGCCCAAGGGCCGCCATGGGGAACGATGATCGCGCCGCGCGCCTTGTCCCCCTCTTTCCAGCCTGCCGGGTAGGTCACAAAGGCCGGAATCTCCAGGCCGTCCCGTGCTTCATATGTCAAGAACTTCACCTCGCCGAGCTTGCTGGTGTCGATCCAGGGGCGCTCCGAGCCAATGACGGCAAGCTTCGATTTGTCGACGAGGAGGTAATAGGCGGTCGGCATGTTACCGGCGCCGACGGTGAACAGCACCCGGTTGCGGTCCGCCGTGTAGTCGACCAGCGACACATGTCTCCCGGGGAACGCCTGGTCGAGGCCGTCCTGAATCGATTTCAGTTCCGGATCGACCCAAAAGTCTACCGGCATCGGGCCCCCATAGGTGAAGCCAAGCACTTCGCCGAAATCCTTCTCGCGATTCGAGAAGATGACCCGGAGTGCATCAAAGTTGGGATGGGCAAACACCGGCTCGGGGATGAAAGCGTCGTTGGCCGCGTCGTAGAGATAGATGCTGACCTTGTCGGAAAACTTGTCGGTGGCAATGAAGTAGTTGTCAGTGCCGTTCTGACGGCCGAGCAGGTTCATTGTATAACGGTTGGAGATTTCGGTGGTCAGCGGAGGCTCGCGCGTGAACCGGTCAGAGCCGCCATCAGGCAGGCTGATATGCTGCTTCCATGTGCCCCCCTCATATTCCAGTTCGGTGCGGCCGACTGGCATGCCGGTGCGGGGGTTGATGAGGATGTTCTGGGTCGGGTTCGCTTTGTAGAGGAATTTCTCCCGGCCGTTTGAAAGGTCATGCTCGAAATAGCTTGCGCCGCTTTTGGTTGAGACGCGTGAAAGAATAACCTTACTTGGATCAAGGGGTAAGATGGATGCGATGCCCGTACTGCCGGCAAGTTCATAGCAGCGCAGGAGCGCTCTGTCTGCGCCGATTTCCGCGCGGCCATCAGGGAGGTCATCAATCTTCTTGATGCGTTCATTCCCCATATATGCCTTTTCGAGGTATGTTTTGGTCGAGCCGGTTTCATTGCCCTCGCCGCATCCCATCAGCGCACCGATGTAGGGCTGCACGGTGAACCACAACGATTTTTTATTTTTCAGGGCGACCGACGCATAGAAAAGTGTCTTGCCGCTGGAGGGGGTGATGTTCGACGGCAGCAACGGTTTGCTGGTATCGATCGGGCCGGAGAGATCCCAATAGGCGGCCGCGCGGGCCTTGCCATTCTTGGAGGGATCGGCCACGACACCCACCAGCATATCCCCTTCCAGGGACATCGAAACGCTGGAAACACTGGGATATCTGGAAAAATCCTCAGACGTTAAGGGGGCCGCATTTGCGGAGAAAGGCGCTGAGAGCAAACCAATTGCTCCGGCAGCCAGGACACGCTTCATCATCGGGGAATCCTCCTGAAATTAAGTATCTGCAATATTTCTTTCGCGGAAAGGGCAGGTCAAGGGACGGTAGGCACTCAGATATGCGTCAGCCTGCTACGAGATTGTGGCGCGCACACATCGCTCAGGCAAGTTGTGGCGAAATTAACACACAATTGCGGTGAATTTGCCCGAAAGATGAAAAAATGGACAGCTTATTCTTGTCAGCGTTGTGACAGCTGGTCAAACTTCGAAGCAGTTTCCGGATACGGGTCCGGGTACGCGCTCATATTTCGAGTGCAGCTCAATTTCTAAAATACCGAGGGGTAGTTCCAAAGATGAAGAAGATTCAGTTCCACCGTTCCGTATTAGGGGGTGTCGCGATTAGTGCGCTCCTTTTTTCAGGTGCCGCCTATGCTCAAGAGGCTGAAGAAGCCAATGAGCTGGTCACGGTAACGGACGCGCCACAGGAGACCGAGGCGCGCCAGGAAAAAATTGTGGTTACAGGCTCGCTGATTGCGCGCGACCAATTTGCTTCGTCCTCGCCCATTCAGATTATCACGTCTGAAGTGGCGACGCTTGAAGGCCTCGTCGATACCGCAGCGCTTCTGCAGGGCTCGTCGCTGGCTTCGGGCTCGACGCAGCTGAACAACACCTTCCAGAACTTTGTCACCAATGGCGGTATCGGCACCCAGACGATTGACCTTCGCGGTTGCGGCGATACGCGCACTCTGGTTCTCATCGACGGCAAACGCCCCGGTTCGTCGGGTACCCGTGGCTCTATCGCCGCGCTCGACCTCAACGTTGTTCCGCAGTCGATCATTCAGCGCGTCGAGATCCTCAAGGACGGTGCTTCGACCATCTATGGTTCGGACGCCGTGTGCGGTGTGGTCAACATCATCACGCGCGACACCGTCGACAAGCTTGAGCTGAACGCTTTCGTTTCGCAGCCGTTCGAAAGTGGTGGCGAGCAGTACAGCGTCTCGGCCGCTTATGGCTTTAACCTGGGCGATACCGCTAACTTCACCTTCTCGGCAGAATACCGCCTGGATGAAGAACTGGACGTCAGCCAGCGCGACTATCTCGAATGCCCACGCGACTATGTGCGGGACCCCATTACGGGCCGTCTGATCGACCGCCTGAACTTCTCTGCCACGGCAACCGATCCGAGCCGCGGTTGTTCCAACCTCTATCACAACACGGCAATCGACCTTTTCTCCAATCAGCGCCTTGTGCCCTCGCCGGATGGGATCACGGTGCCAACAGCGTTTGGCGGCTTCATCCCGGGCTATCGCCCTCGGGTCGGCACGGGCTACACCGTCGATGGCCAGCCCTACTTTGAAGATATTCTGGACGCGCCTTTCCTTGACAATCAGGACTTCTTCCCACGCAACGAGAACATCTCGCTTTTCGCAACGGCTGACGTCAACTTTGGCGGCATCTCCTGGGATACCGAGATGCTCTACTCCAAGCGCAAGACCGATGTTGAAGGCTGGCGCCAGTTCTTCCCGATTATCGGCTCGGCAACCAATCCTGCTGGTAACAACCCGGGCTATGGCTACATAGCCGATCCAACCTATTCGAACTCAATGGGCAGCCTTGTACAGGCGGTGATGCCATTCCCGACGACCAACAATATCGAGATCGACTACTACTATGCCAGCACCTCGCTTTCGGGCGGTTTTGCGCCGGGTATGCTGGATGGCTGGTCCTGGAAAGTTGATGGTTCCTATTCGCGCGGCGAAGGCAGCTATGGCGGAAATGAAATCCGCGCATCGCTCTCCGGCGACTGGAACCTTGACGGCGTGGCCGACACCGATGGTGACGGCTTTCCAAACACCGTTGGCCCGCCAACCATTGACTACCTCAATCCGGATATCCTCAGCGGCGCGCGGGTTCAGGATCTCGTCAACGCTGTGGGTGGCTATCAGACGGGGAACACGGTTTACGAGCAGACGACTTTCACGGCCGTTGTTGCGGGTGAACTGTTCCAGCTTCCGGCAGGTCCGCTGAGCGTAGGCATTGGCGCCGAATACCGTGAATTCAGCATCGATGACCAGCCCGGCGTTCTGACCCAGGCTGGCGACATCTGGGGTTCTTCGACGGCGGGTCCGACTGTTGGCACCAACAGCGTGTCGGAACTCTTTGCAGAGATCAGCGTCCCGCTTCTGAAGGGGGCTCCGTTCGCTGAAGATGTTGAGTTTTCGGCCTCTATTCGTGGCTTCGATTACGATATCGGCGGATCGGACTCCATCTACAAGGCGGGTCTCAACTGGCAGATCAACCCGGTCCTGCGGGCCCGTACCAGCTATGGTACGTCCTACCGCGCCCCGGCTCTGTTCGAGCTGTTCCTTGAAGATCAGACGGGCTTCCTGAACCAGACCGCAATCGATCCTTGCATCGACTGGGGGCAGAAACAAAATGCTAACATCCGCGCAAACTGCGCGGCGGCAGGCATCCCGGACAACTATGCCGGTGCTGCCGGCTCGGCGCTCGTGATCACCTCGGGTGGTGGCGAGGATCTGCGTCCGGAAACAGGTGACACCTTCACGGTCGGTCTCATCCTGACGCCAACCGGCATCGATCTGAACATCGCTCTCGACTACTATGAAATCGAGATCAAGGATCAGATCACCAGCCTGACGGGCGGTCAGATTGTTGGCGGCTGTTACGGCACTACCACCTACCCGAACGACTTCTGCTCGCTGTTCGAGCGGGCGGGTGCGGATGATCCGGTTGCGCCTTACGGACTCAACAACATCCTGGCTCCTACCCTGAACGTCGATTCCCAGTCCCAGCGCGGCCTGGACCTGGAAGTGCGTTACACGCATGAGTTCAACTTCGGTAAACTGATCTTCGACGGCTCCGTAAACTGGGCTTTCGAGCGTTACATCAATGTGTTCGGCGCTGACTTTGTGTCGGGCATCGCGGACAACGACTTCAACGGCACGGTCGGTTATCCGAGCATTGTCGCTGATGCGTCTATCCGCCTTGACCGCGGCGACTGGACGTACACGTGGTTCACCGACTTTGTGGGCCGTCAGGATGACAACCGCTATTTTGCAGACGATCTCAACGAGCCACGGAACTATTTCGGTCTGGACGGTCTCTATACGTCCAGCACCGAAGCAGTGTTCATGCATGGCGCCTCGGTTCGGTGGCGGGGTGATACCTTGACCCTGGCGTTTGGTGTTAACAACATCTTCGACGAAGCTCCGCCGCAGGTATCGCCTAGTGTGGTTACCACCAGCGCTGGTAATACGCCGTTGTACGCAACAGGTTACGACCTGCGTGGCCGCCGCGCGTTTATGAGCGTCTCCAAGAAGTTCTGATCTTCGGATTGGCACAACATCACGAAGGAGGGCGGGCCGGTTGGTCCGCCCTTTTTCTTTGGGGGGCTTTGTGTCAGCGTTGGGGATGTTGAGTGGGGCGCCATGATCGTGAACGAGACTTCCGCCTATCCCGTCCGTAGCCTGACGACACGGTATATTGTGGTGGTGACGATTGCGATGGTGGTGGGGGCGGGGATATTTAAGTCTCCGGCGCTGGTTGCGGCCAATGCGGGGTCGGAGACGGCGGTATATCTGCTGTGGCTGGCGGGCGGGTTTATCTCGCTGATGGGGGCGCTCTGCTACTCGGAGCTGGCGGCGGCGTTTCCCCATGCGGGCGGGGATTATCATTTCCTGGAGCGGGCCTGGGGGCGGCGCTTTGCGTTCCTTTTTGCCTGGGCGCGCTTTGCCGTGATCAATACCGGCGCGATTGCGCTGCTCGGCTTTGTGATCGGCGATTATATGAACCGGGTGATTGATCTGGGGACGCACGGTCCTGCGATCTATGCGTTTGTCAGTGTGCTGGGGCTGAGCGCGCTGAAGCTGCGGCCGACGGGCGAGGCGAGTGATAGCGGGCTGGTGATCATCCTGGTGGTGGGGCTGCTGGTGCTGGTTGCGGCGGGGGCGAAGATTACGCTGTCGGGAACGCCGCCGCTGGTGCCGGGCGAGCCTTACATGCCGGGGCTGGGCGGGATCGGCTATGGGCTTGTGTTCGTGCTGCTGGCGTTTGGGGGGTGGACGGAATCGGCGACGCTTTCTTCTGAGGTGAAGGATGGGGAGCGGGGGATGGTGCGCGCGCTCGTGATTGCGATTTCGCTGATCACGGGGCTTTACCTGCTGACGGCGTGGGCGATGCTGCGCGGGCTGGGGCTCGATGGGCTGGCGGGGGCCTCTGCGCCGGCAGCCGATCTGATGGCCATCGCGTTTGGGGAAAGCGCGGGGGTTGTGCTCGCCCTGGCTGTGGTGGCGGCGGCGGTTACCTCGGTCAACGCCACGATCATCGTGGGCGCGCGCACCGCCTATGCGGCGGCCGCGCGCCTGCCGGCGCTGTCCTGGCTTGGCCGCTGGAACGAGACCACGCGCAGCCCGCGCAATGCCATCCTGGCGCAGGGGGCGATCTCGCTGGGCCTGGTCGGTTTTGGCGCGGCGTATCGCGGCTTTGAAACGCTGGTGGATTATACGGCGCCAGTTTACTGGGTGTTCCTGATTGCCAGCGGGATGGCGCTGATCCGGCTACGGATGAAAGAGCCAGCGGCGGCGCGGCCGTTCCGTGTGCCGCTTTATCCGCTTGTTCCGGCGCTGTTTATCCTCTCCAGCGGGGCGATGCTGGTGTCGGCGATCCTCTATGTGCAGGGCGGGGCATTTTTCGGGCTGAGCGTGCTGGTGGCGGGGCTGTTGGTGCTGCCGGTTCTGGGACGCAGCGGCAGATAACGCGGAACCCTACGGCGGCCCCTGCGTTGGTGTTCCAGTGACCGCCATAAAGGCGGCATGATGCCATAATGGGAGGCCCTCCATGAGCAACTCCAAAAAACCTGAAAAAGAAGAAACGCAGGCCGAGATTGCGCAGCGCGCGATGGATATGAAAACCAAGGCGGCGGAAGAAGACACCTCGTCCATCCCCGAGTCGCGCACGTCTGGCGAAGGCCAGCTTCATGAAGTGCGCGCCGACGAGCCGCCGATGGGCGCGCTTGACGCGGAAGGCCATCGCCCGGTTCTCGAACGCAGCAGGAAGGTACGCTGATGGATTTCCAGTTCAACACAGGCAACAAGGTCGATGGCGACGCGCGGATGGAAGATCATTTCGAAACGCGCTTCCGTGAGCGTCTGGAGCGGTTTGAGCCGCGTCTCTCGCGCATTGAGGTGCATGTTCGCGATACCGACGGCACGCGCCGGGATGGGCCAGACGGCATCGAAGCGGTGATCGAGGCGCGCCCTTATAATGGCGAGCCGCTGATCGCGAGCGACAAGGCCGCTACGCCCGAAGCGGCCGTCAACGCCGCGCTGCAAAAGCTGGTCGCCCGGCTGGACGCAACGTTTGGCAAGGCGGACCGCGTTCGGAAGTAGGGGCGGCAAATTTCCCAACACCAGATGCCCGGTTCTGATGAGGATCGGGCATTTTGCGGTGGGAACGAATAGAAGCCCGGCGCTTACGCTTGGGCATCGCCCTTCTAAATTTGATCCCCCGGATCAAATTTTTCCGCTATGCGGAACCGTAGGGCGATGGTGCCACCTGACAGATTTGAACTGTCGACCTCGTCATTACCAATGACGCGCTCTACCCCTGAGCTAAGGCGGCATTGCCGGTTGGGTTCGGGGGCTTTAGCGTAACCCTGCCGATATGAAAAGACCCATTTGCCGCTGAAGATGACAGACACTCCGAAGAAAACCGAACAGGAAGAGCGTCAGGCCCGCCGGGCCGAAGCGCTGCGCGCGAATCTGCGCCGCCGCAAGGCGGCTGCCCGCAAGGATGGGGCCTCGGCGCCGCCCAAACCGGGTGATTCCGGCGGCTGAGCCCCTGGGCGCGCCCGCGCAGCTGGAAAACGCCACGGAAAACGTATTTTCCTTCACATTCCGGCCCTTACAAAGCCGCGAAGCACAGTATATCTGCGGCTATGGATCGTCTTCACATCATTGGCGGCAGCCCTCTCAGCGGCCGCATTCCCGTCTCCGGCGCGAAAAATTCCGCGCTGAAGCTCATGGTCGCCTGCCTGCTGACAGATCAGCCGGTGGAGTTCACCAACATGCCCAATCTGGCAGACACGCGCTTTCTGGCGCAGCTGCTGGAGACGCTGGGGGTGGAGGTTTACTGGCCGAAGGGCTCGTCCACCTGTCACCTGAATGCGGCGGAGCTGAAATCCACCATCGCGCCCTATGAACAGGTGCGGAAGATGCGGGCGAGCTTCAATGTGCTCGGGCCGCTGGTGGCGCGCTCGGGGCATGCGACGGTGTCTCTGCCCGGCGGCTGCGCGATTGGCGCGCGGCCGGTGGATTTGCACCTTCAGGCGCTGGAAGCGATGGGCGCAGACCTGCGCGTGGAGCAGGGCTATGTGAAGGCCGCCGCCATTCACGGGCTGAAAGGCGCGCATATCAACTTCTCGACGGTTTCTGTCGGCGCCACCGAGCATACGATGCTCGCCGCGACGCTGGCCAAGGGCGAAACGATTCTTGAGAACGCGGCGCGCGAGCCCGAGATCGAAGACCTGGC
>JBKBIZ010000084.1:0-10350 GCA_046293975.1 Hyphomonas sp.
GCGGAGAGGTGCCCCACCCTAACCCTCCCCATAGCCATGGGGAGGGGACAGGTTGTGCGGTTTGAGAGCCAAGTTTGCTCCACAGAGCGACAGGCCCCCTCCCCATGGCTATGGGGAGGGTTGGGGTGGGGAGTGGTCAGGGAGGCGAGACGGTCCCGGATCGGCCCTTTGGGCCGTTCGGGATGATACGGGGTGTGTGGTTGGAGTTTTTCGGGGAAAACTCCAACCGTCCTCCAACGAAACTCCAACGGGGTGGGAGGATTTACCTCCTTACCTTGTCTGGCCGCCGTCGACAGTGATGACTTCGCCATTGATGAAGCTGGCGCGTTCGGAGAGAAGGAAGGCAGCGGTGTCGCCGATTTCGCGAGGGGTGCCGAAGCGTTTCATAGGGACTTCGCGGCGTATCCATTTGGCCCAGGCGTCGCCGCGCGGGCCGTTGGCGTTTTTCTCCCAGGTGCTGCCTTCGAAGATGATATTGCCCGGCGCAATGGTGTTTACACGGACGTTTGTGTCCGCCGTGAAGCGGGCAATCGAGGTGGAGAGGTGGTTTACGGCCGCCTTGGTGGCGCCGTAGATCAGCGGCGTGCCGAGCGAGGCAAGGCCCGCAATCGAGCTGATGAAGAGGAAGCTTCCCCCGCCCGCTTTGGTGATGCGCGGGATCGCCCCGCGCGCCAGGCGGAAAGCGGAGTTGAGGTTCTGATCGAGCCCCGCCTGCCAGTCATCATCGGAGACTTCAACGCCCAGCGGCGAGGGCGAGAGGCCGACATTGGCGACCGCGCCAGTGATGGGGCCGAACTCTGTCTCGCACGCTTGGAGCGCCGCTTCGATGCCGGCCGTCTGGGTGAGATCGCCGGCAAAGGTCCAGACTTTTTCACTGCCGAATTCGGCGGAGAAATCCGCGCGGGTTCCTTCCAGTGCCTTGGCGCCGCGTGCCGTGAGGGCGACCTTGGCCCCCTCTTCCAAGAGGCTCCGGGCGATGCCGTGGCCGATGCCCCGGCTGGCGCCGGCGATGAAAATAACCCTGTCTGTCAGGCCAAGATCCATGATGTTCTTCCTTCCCTATGCGCCGGGCATGCTGACCAAGGCGCGCCCCAATGGCCAGCCCTTCCCCGGCGCGAGGCGGTTATTCCGGCAGGGGCTGGAGGTCTGGACCGAGCCAGCCGCGCCGGGCTTCGACAGAGAATAGGCGCTCTTTGGACCAGTAGGACAAGATCCAATCGGGGCGCCCGCAAGGGCCCGCCAGGAGGCTGGCGAGTTGATCGCGCAGCGGCGCGCCAGCATGGGCGGCCATGTGCGCGCGGGTGATGGCGAGCGAGGCGGCGGTGATCGTCTCGTGATAGCCGGCGGTGTCGGTGTTTTCGCCGCCGGTGGCTTCATTATAGGCGGCGATGGCGGCGCGCATTTGCGGCAGGGCGGCGTCTCCATGCTGGGTGAGCATCCAGAGGGCGGCGGCAAAATGGGCGCCATGGGTCCATTCGGATTTGGGGAGGGTGCGATCCAGAAAACCGCGCGCGATGCGCTCTATCTCTTCATCTGTCATCTCAGACATTGGCTTTACTTCCTTGTTTCAGAACATGAAAAACCCGCCTCGGGGGTCCGGGCGGGCGCGTCGTTCGGGAGGTGTGGGGTGGGGTTTAGCCCTGCCTGTTTCTCCGCATGCGGGCGCGCGCCGCCAGCGATGGCTGGCAGGTCTGTTGCTGGAGAAGGCGCTTGGACGTCCGCATGCGATATGCGGTATTCGCGCGGCGCGCTGGCGTCAACAGCGCCGAGAGTGGCAGGGCAGCGCGACTCCTGCTTTGTGGGAGAGATGCGAAACGAACCCCTCATTCTTGGCGTGGACGAAGCCGGGCGCGGGCCCTGGGCGGGGCCGGTGACGGCGGCCGTCGTAATCCTTGATCCGGCGCGGCCGATTGAGGGCCTGACGGATTCGAAGAAACTCTCGGAGAAACAGCGCGATAGGCTGGCGCCGCTGATCAGGGAGCGCGCGCTCGCCTGGTGTGTGGCCGAGGCGAGCGTGGAGGAAATCGACACGCTGAACATCCGGCAGGCGACATTCCTGGCCATGCGGCGGGCCATTCTTGGACAATCTGGGACAATCGCGGACAGATCGGGACAGTTTGGGACAGTTTCAGCCGCCGCCGGGATGATCCTGATTGATGGCAATGCGCTGCCTGGCGATCTGCCCGCGCCCGCCCGCGCGATCATCAAGGGCGACCTGACCGAACCGGCGATCTCTGCCGCGTCCATCCTCGCCAAGACCCACCGCGACGCGCAGATGGTCTCGCTCTGCAATGCGCACCCAGGTTATGGGTTTTCCGGGCATAAGGGATATGGCACGGCCGCGCATGCGGCGGCGCTTGCCCGGCTTGGTCCCTGCCCGGTGCATCGCCGCAGCTTTGCCCCGGTCCGGGCGCTGTTAAGACCCTGTTAACCGGCGCCGCCGACTTTCGCCGCGGGATATTACGGGACGCGGCCGCATGTTTTTACTCAACTGGTTTCTGTTTGGCTGGCACACCTGGTATGGCGAAAGCGGCCAGGCCTACCGGTTCAAGATCACGCTGACGCGCAAGGGGATCACCGAGGGCAGCGGCATTTATATCTTCGTGCGCCGGCGCTTCGCCTTCTTCCTGTTCCCGCTTTACATCGGCAAGGCGACCAATCTGAAATCGCGCCTCTATGGGCATGAGCGCTGGTGGGAAGCCTGGTGGAAGCGCGGGGCGACCGAGCGGCATGTGCTGATCGTCCGTGGCGGGATGGACCGCGCGCGCATCGAGGAAGACCTGATCCGGCGCTATCAACCGAAGATGAACGACATCCTCATTCCGCGCGGGGAACATGACGCGCCGCGCAATGCGAAGCTGCGCCGGGCCTGGCGCTGGCGCCGGTGGTGGGCGGAGTTCTTTGCGGGATTTTTCGGGTTCCGGCGGCGGAATGCGCGCTGAGGGGACCATGATGGTGACGATGGCGAGAGGCTGGGCGCTGATCTAGCGGCTGCTTCGCTCATGGCAGCAGCAGGCAGGCGTCACCGTAGGAGTAGAAGCGGTATTTTTCGGCGATGGCGTGGGCGTAGGCGGCGCGCATGATGCCCGTGCCCATCAGGGCGGAGACGAGCATGAAGAGGCTGGAGCCTGGCAGGTGGAAGTTGGTCACCAGCGCGCCGGTGGCGCGGACGGGGTCGCCGGGTTTGAGGAAGATATCGGTCGGCCCGGTGGCGGCGTGGAGGAGGCCGTCTTCGCCCGCGCAGCTTTCCAGCGTGCGCATGGCCGTGGTGCCAACCGGAACGATGCGCGCGCCTGACGCGCGGGCGGCGTTGAGGCGGTCTGCCACTTCCGGCGTGAGGCGGCGCCATTCCTCATGCAGACGGTTTTCGGTGAGGTGTTTTTCTTCCAGTGGCTTGAACGTGCCCAGGCCCACATGCAGGCGGACGGTTTCGCGCTTGAGGCCGGCGGCCTCGATTTCGGCGAGCAGGCGGGGCGTGAAGTGGAGCCCGGCGGTGGGCGCGGCGACGCTGGCAGCGTCTTCCCCGGCAAAGCGGGTCTGGTAGGTTTCCCGGTCACGCGCGTCCGCCGGGCGGCGGCGGGCAATATAGGGGGGCAGCGGCATGGCGCCATGCGCGTCGAGCGCGGCGATCATCGCCTCGCCCTCGCAATTGAATTCGAGCAGGATTTCTCCGCCTTCCCGCCTTGAGCCAATCTTTGCCGAAAAGCCTTCGGCGAAGAAAATCTCGTCGCCTTCCTTCAGGCGGCGGCCGGGCCGGGCAAGGGCCAGCCAGAGACAGTCGCCCTGACGCTCGACGAGGTTGACGTCCACCTCCACATCACGGCTCGCCCCATCTCGCGCGGGGCGGACGCCCTTGAGCGCGGCAGGCAGGACGCGCGTGTCGTTGAAGACGAGGACATCGCCGGTATTCAGATATTTCGGCAGATCACGGACGACGGCGTCTTCCAGCCGGCCATCGCCGTGGACGACGAGCAGGCGCGCGGCGTCCTGCGGCTCGGCCGGCCGCAGGGCGATGAGATCTTCAGGCAGATCAAACTGGAAGACGGAAAGGTCCATGTGCGCTCACCGGGAATAAACCGGCGATGCCCCCTATTCCAAGATGATGGCAGGAACCGGCGCGAGATCGCAGATGTTCGGCTCGCCTTTGGCTTCCAGCGCGGCCTTGAATGCAGCGGTATCGGTGCGCAGAACATACGCCCTGGGACGCTCCACCTCTGGAAGGTCTGCGGCTATCTTTGCCGAGGTCAGGATATCGGGGTTGGTGACCGATCCGTTGTTTTGCGCAGAACCCGGCTTGAGGGACATGACCACATCCTGCCCCTCGATCACACGGCCCCAGGACGTGTAAAGACGGTCAAGATGGGGCGAATAACCCCGCATAAGGAAGAACTGGCCATTGGCCGAGTCAGGATCATCTGTGCGCGCGGTGGAAACAACGCTGGCGCAATGCGGCACCGAGCTTTCCACCAGTCCGTCTACCGACATTTCAGCGAAGAAGGAGGGCTGGGTCTGGATCGGAAACCCGTTATAGTAGCCATGCTTCGCGCTATCATCGGGGCCGATGGCGGCCTCAAGCGGCATCTTCATAACATCGCGGCGGAAGGTGAATTCGCCCTTCACATTCGGCTGGCCGGACTCGCGCCCCTTGAGCGCGAAGATGTCGCCGCCCTGCGCCATGAACCCCTCAATGACCCGGTGAAAACTCGTGCCGTCATAATCGCCGGAACGGATGATGGCCGAAAAATGCGCAAAATGGTTGGGTGCCACTTCCGGGAAGGCCTCGATCAGGATGCGGCCCTTATTTGTTTCGAAGATGAACAGACGCTCCGGATCAACCGGGCGCCAGTCTTCAGGACTTGCAGCAACATCCTCGGGCGCCTCGAATGACCAGGCTCCATCGACCGTATCAGCGCAGGCCGGCAGGAGACATCCCGCCAGAACCATCGCCGCTGCAAAGCCACGTATCTTCATTGGTTATACTTCTCCAGCAGAGCCTTTTTCACCGACGGCGTTACAAACGGCGTGATATCGCCGCCCAGGCTCGCAATTTCCTTTACAAGGCGCGAGGCCACCGCCTGATGGCGAACATCGGCCATCAGGAAGACGGTTTCAATGTCGGGATTCAGTTGCTCGTTCATTGCGGTCATCTGGAACTCGTATTCGAAGTCCTGAACCGCGCGCAGGCCGCGCACGATAATGCCCGCATTGCAGCTTTCCGCAAAGTGCATCAGCAGGCCCCGCATCGGCATGATCTCGATCTTTGCGAGGCCGGGGCCTTTCAGGCTGGCGCATTCATGCTCCACCATCGCAACCCGTTCATCCAGACTGAACAGCGGCTTTTTGGCCTCATTGATGGCCACACCGATAATCAGCGTATCGACGAGCTTGGCAGCCCGGCTGAAAATATCGATATGACCTGCGGTCGGCGGATCGAAAGTGCCAGGATAAAGGCCAATACGATGCACGGGGGCGCCTCCTCTCATTGCTTATGTCGAGAGCCTGCCGCCGCAATGCAGCATCACCCCTCCGGACTATCCATACCGCCTTCGCCGTCATCGACAAGCCGCGCCGCAGAGACAACCCGTTCGCCGGCCCCTGTGCGAAGCACCCAGACCCCGCCCGTGGAGCGGCCTGCAATGCGGATCTGGTCGACCGGCGTGCGGATCAGCTGGCCGCCATCGGTAACCAGCATGACTTCATCGCCGTCCCCGACAGGGAAGGATTGAGCGACCTTCTTGACCGGCCCGCCTTTCTTGTCGCGACCCCAGATATTCTGGGCGACAAGGCCCTTTCCGCCGCGTCCGGTGACCCGGTAATCATAGGCGGAGGAACGCTTGCCCATGCCATCATCGGCGACCGTGAAGATGAACTCTTCGGCGGCGCCAAGCTCGGCAATCCGCTCGGCCGAGAGGGCGGCTTCGGCGACGACTTCGTCCTCGTCGTAAGAGATTTCCTCTTCCTCGCCGGTGACCGCGCGGCGCATGGCCGCAGCGTGTTTCAGGTAAGCCCGCGCCTCTTCAGACGAGACGCCCATATGGCGCAGGATGCCCATCGAGATGACTCCATCCTCTGCGCCCAGACGGATGCCGCGCACGCCGGTGGAATCCCGGCCCGCAAAAACACGCACATCGGTGACGGCAAAACGGATGGCCTGGCCGAGGGCTGTCGTCAGCAGGACATCATCCTTCTCCGAACAGAGCTGGACCGAGACGATGCCATCGCCTTCGTCGAGCTTCATGGCGATCTTGCCGGCGCGGTTGACGCGCGTGAAGTCTGCCAGCCGGTTGCGGCGGACATTGCCCGAGCGCGTGGCGAACATGACGTCGAGATGCTCGGCCGCCTCTTCGCTGTCGGGCAGCGGCATGACGCTTTCGATGCGTTCATCGGTGGCCAGCGGGAAGATGTTGACGAGCGCCTTGCCGCGCGAGGTCGGCCCGCCGATGGGCAGGCGCCACACCTTCTCCTTGTAGACCATGCCGGCTGAGGAGAAGAACAGGATCTCCGTATGCGTCGTAGCCGAGAAGACACGGACGATGAAATCCTCGTCCTTCATCGACATGCCGGAGCGGCCTTTGCCGCCCCTGTTCTGTGTACGGTAGGTCGAAAGCGGGGTGCGCTTGACATAACCGCCATGCGTGACGGTGACGACCATATCTTCGACCTCGATGAGGTCTTCGTCTTCCATGTCTACGCCGCCATCGACAAATTGCGAGCGGCGCGGCACGGCGAATTTTTCCTTCACCTCGGCAAGCTCGGCCTTGATGATGCCGAGGATGCGCGGACGTGACCGGAGGATTTCGAGATATTCGGCGATCTTCGCGGCCAGGCCCCTGGCTTCATTGCCGATTTCATCGCGGCCGAGGCCGGTGAGCCGGTGGAGCGGCAGGTTCAGGATGGAGCGGGCCTGCTCGTCGGAGAGGTAGATCGTGCCGTCCTCGGTGCCGCGGCGTGTGCGCCGGTCGGCGATCAGGTCGATCAGCGGGCCCATATCCTGTTGCGGCCAGGCCTTGTCGAGCAGGCGCTGGCGCGCGGTCGCCGGATCGGGCGAGGTGCGAATGAGGCGGATGACCTCATCGATGTTGGCGACGGCAAGCGCGAGGCCGACGAGGACGTGGGCGCGGTCGCGCGCCTTGCCGAGATCATGCTTGGTGCGCCGGACGATCACTTCCTCGCGGAATGTGATGAAGTATTCGAGAACCTTGCGCAGGTTCATCAGCTCTGGCCGGCCGCCATTGAGCGCGAGCATGTTGACAGCGAACGAGCTTTGCAGCTGGCTGAAGCGGTAAAGCTGGTTGAGGACAACGTCCGCGCTGGCGTCGCGCTTGAGTTCGATCACCACGCGGATGCCGTTGCGATCAGACTCGTCGCGCAGATCGGAGATGCCTTCGATCTTCTTTTCACGGACGAGTTCGGCTATCTTGGTGATCATCGCCGCCTTGTTCACCTGATAGGGAATCTCGGTGACGATAATGGCCTGGCGGCCATTCTTGGCTTCTTCGATTTCTGTTTTCGAGCGCATGATGACGCTGCCACGGCCCGTCATCAGCGCCTTGCGGCTGCCTGACTGGCCCATGATAAGCGCGCCGGTCGGAAAGTCCGGGCCCGGAACGATTTCACACAGCGCCTCATCGGTGACCAGCGGGTCATCAATCAGCGTCAGGGTCGCGTCGATGATCTCGCCGAGATTGTGAGGCGGGATGTTGGTGGCCATGCCGACCGCGATGCCGCCGCCGCCATTGACGAGAAGA
This sequence comes from Hyphomonas sp., assembly GCA_046293975.1. Taxonomy (GTDB): domain Bacteria; phylum Pseudomonadota; class Alphaproteobacteria; order Caulobacterales; family Hyphomonadaceae; genus Hyphomonas. The sequence goes on from JBKBIZ010000084.1 coordinate 7,749, forward strand.
TTGGGAAACTGGGCCGGCAGGACAACGGGCTCTTTTTCCTTGCCGTCATAGTTGTCCTGGAAGTCCACCGTGTCCTTGTCGATATCGGCAAGGAGGTGGGTGGTGACCTTGGTCATGCGGCTTTCGGTGTAACGCATGGCGGCCGGGGGATCGTTGTCGATCGAGCCGAAGTTACCCTGACCATCGACCAGCGGCACGCCCATCGAGAAAGGCTGGGCCATGCGCACGAGCGCGTCATAGACGGCCTGGTCACCGTGCGGGTGATATTTACCGATCACGTCGCCGACAATACGGGCCGATTTCGAATAGGGCTTGTCAGGCGTGTTACCGCCTTCGTTCATCGCGAACAGGATGCGGCGGTGAACGGGCTTCAGGCCGTCGCGCACATCTGGCAGCGCGCGGCTCACGATCACGCTCATCGCATAGTCGAGATAGGAAGACTTCATCTCGCTCTCGATCGAGATGGATTCTATGCCGTCCTGAGGCGGCGGTTTCCCCGCGCCATTTTCCGGGGTTTCCGGCTCGTCCGGAGGGGTGGTCGGATCGCTCATGGAAAGGCCTTCTGCATCGTTCGGGCTGGGTTCAGGACGGAGGCGTCCGAATCGCCATTTTTCTCATATCAGACTAGCAGCCGCGCCCCGCCGGGGCTACCGTCCAGATGCCTTTATTTGCAGTGAATTCCGGGCTTTCCGGCCAGTTTTAGCCCCGTCTGCAAGGAGCCTAACATGCCAGAATCATTGAAGTTTCGCCTTTCACGGCGTGAAGCCTGCCTCGGGATGGGAGCCGCCCTTGCGGCAACCGCCTGCAACGGCCCGCAAGATGCCGTGCCGCACACGCCAGAGCGCCTGCCGGAGGGCTGGACAATGGGAGAGGCCCTGCCCTACCCGATCCAGGAAATTTATCCCTGCCTGCACGGGGACGCGATCCATCTGGCGGGCGGCTTCATCAGGCAGAATGGCCAGATTACCGGGCCAACCGCCCTGCACCATGCCTGGCGGCCGGATGGGCTTGGCTGGCGTCCTGAAGCGCCCCTGCCGGAAGCCCGGCACCACCCCCATCTCGTCAGCTTTGCCGGCCACCTCTGGGCGCTGGCGGGCTACCAGTCGCCCTCCGCGCAGGCCGTCTGGGAGGCGCAGGCGGGTGGCGGGTGGCTGGACGAGGCCGGCAATGTGTGGCGGCGCGCTGAAGATGGGCGGCAATGAGACGAGCGCCCTGGTAGAACTCTACCGGCCCTGATCGGGCAATGCCCCAATCGCCCGGAGCGCGCGCTCAGCGGCGGCGCGGCGTTTGGGGGCCTCTGCCATGCCGCCGGTCATGTCCATGTTGAGGGCGAAGGCGTAGGTGCCCGGCGCGTCCCCACCAGTCTGCTCGACCCAGCCGACAAACCAGCCGATATCGGTCTGGCCCTCGACGCTTTTCCAGCCGGTCTTGCCATAGAGCGTCCAACCCTCACCGCTATCGAGCGCCATGACCGGCACAGCCAGATCATACGTGCGCGCCGACAGGGGCAGCGTGCGGCGGGCGAGACGGGAGAGAAACTCCACCTGCTCGGTCGCCGAAATCGCAAGCGGGCCCTGAAGCCAGTAGCGGGTGATATTTTCGGGTTCACCAATCTCGGCATTGCCATAGCCAAAGGCCGCGAGACCTTCGGTCAGGCGCTCAGCGCCAATGCGGGGCACGACGATCTGATAGATCCAGACGGCGGAGCGCTGGTAGGCATCCCCGAAATTCTGGTCTTCATTCCAGCTCTCGACGAAGCGTTTCTGCCCGTCCCACTCAAACTGCTCGTCCGGCCCCGTCACCGCGCCGGTTTCCAGCGCCAGCAGGGTGTGCGGAATCTTGGAGGTGGAGGCGGGCGTGAACCGCTCTCGGATGCGCGCGCCGCCGCTTGCCCAGACTTTCTCGTCTTCGAGCCGGAAGATCACCATCGCCGAACTGGCCGGGCTGACGCCCTCAAGCATCAAGGCCTGCTCGAGCGGGTTTTTCTCCGGCGCCGGGACGCAGCACACCGGCGTCGCACAGGCCGCAAGAACCGCCACTGCCAGCATCAGAAGGGTGGCCCGAAGGCCCGTCCTTGCAGAAGCGGCAGAAATTTGCATGTCCACGGTCCTAGAACGGGATCTCGTCGTCGAGATCCTGGCTGAAGCTTTCCTTCGGTCCGCTCGACTGCTGGCGTCCACCGCCGCCGCCACCGCCCGAATAACCCATCTCACGGCCCCCGCCGCCAGCACCGGCGCCGCCGCCTTCACCGCGGCCATCAAGCATCACGAGCGTAGCATCAAAACCCTGGAGGACGATCTCGGTGGTGTACCGGTCGTTCCCATCCTTGTCCTGCCATTTGCGGGTTTGCAGCTTGCCCTCAAGATAAACTTTCGAGCCTTTTTTCAGATAATTCTGCGCGACCTTGACGAGGCCTTCGGAAAAGATGGCCACGGCGTGCCATTCGGTCTTTTCCTTGCGCTCGCCCGAAGCCTTGTCGCGCCAGGTTTCCGAGGTGGCGATGCGCAGGTTGCACACCTGCCCGCCATTCTGGAACTGCTTCACTTCAGGGTCAGCCCCGAGATTGCCCACCAGGATGACCTTGTTCACACTGCCTGCCATG
>JBKBIZ010000085.1:0-10252 GCA_046293975.1 Hyphomonas sp.
TGGAAGCGGCCGCCAGGATGTGGCGGGTGGAGCGGTAATTGCGCTCAAGGCGAACCACCTTGGCGCCGGGAAAATCCTTGTCGAAGCGCAGGATGTTGTCGACCTCGGCGCCGCGCCAGCCATAGATCGACTGGTCGTCATCGCCGACACAGCAGAGGTTCTTCGAGCCCTGCGCGAGAAGGCGCAGCCAGAGATACTGAGCGACGTTGGTATCCTGATACTCATCGACCAGGATATAGCGGAACCGGTCATGATATTCCCGAAGGATATCAGGGTTTTCCTGGAAGATCGTGATATTGTGGATGAGGAGATCACCAAAGTCGCAGGCGTTGAGCACCCTCAGGCGCGCCTGGTAAATCTCATAGCATTTGATCGCCTTGCCATTGCCGAACAGCTCGGCCTCTTCAGGCGGCACCTTGCCGGGCGTCAGGGCGCGGTTTTTCCAGCCATCAATCAGGCCGGCGAGGTAGCGCGGCGCCCAGCGCTTGGGGTCAAGGTTTTCGGCCTGAACGATCTGTTTGCAGAGGCGGATCTGATCGTCGGTGTCGAGGATGGTGAAGCTCGATTTCAGGCCGACAAGTTCGGCATGTTTGCGCAGGATCTGCGCAGATATTGAGTGGAACGTTCCGAGCCATCTGAGCCCCTCGCCCGCTTCCCCCAGCAGCGCCAGCGCCCGCTCGCGCATTTCGCGCGCCGCCTTGTTGGTGAAGGTCACCGTCAGCGTCTGCGAGGGATAGGCGAGCCGCGTGGCCACGATATGCGCCAGGCGGGAGGTGAGCACGCGCGTCTTGCCGGTGCCGGCGCCTGCCAGCACCAGCAGCGGGCCTTCGGTATAGAGCACCGCTTCGCGCTGCTCCGGGTTCAGGCCGTTGAGATAGGCCGCGCCCTCACCCGCAGGCACGGGCGGGCGGGCAGACGCCATCTGGCTGATGGACAAACGATTCGGATTGGAACTCATCAGGAACATATAGCAGGGCCAGCCATAATAGGCAGGGCTGACTGCACATTATGAACCGAATCGGATCTGGCGCGTTACATGGCCATGAATTTTCCTCACCTACCTCGCGGCATTCAGATTGCCATCGGCGCGGTGTGCGCGTTCCTCGCGGCCATTGTCATCTTCCTGATTCTCATGACCTCTTCGGCCTTTGGCACACCAGTCACCAACTGGGCGCTGGGCGTGTGGGGCCCGGACGGGGCTTCGGTCAGCCGGGCGCATACGCGGTTTCCCGGCATTACCACGTTCGTCTTCCGGGATTTCCGGGCGCCGGAAACCGCTGAGATTTCCGGCGGGACTGTCAGCGTGAACCCCTTCGGCTTCATTCCGGGCCTCAGCTGGGTATCCCGCGCGGACGCGGAAAATGGCTATATTGCCCTCTCGCCCGGCGGGCCTGAGGATGGCGACGATTTCTCGCTGCGCAAATTGCGCGCCCTGATCGACGAAGTCTCGGTGCGCGAGATTGACGTGCGCTATACCCGCAAGGATGTGACGAATGTGATCGCAATCAGCACCGCGTCCGGATCGCTGCGTTCGGGCGCGCTGCACATTGATGCGGCCGGGGGCGGCTCGACCCTGCACTTTGAGGGCAGCGCCGAAAGCTCCACACTCGCGAGCCTCTCCGGCCGGCTCCAGCTGACCGGGGATAACTTTGCCGATTTCGCCTGGCTCGCCGGCTTTGCCGCGCCCGATACCCCGCCCTATGACGCGGTTGCGGATATCACCATTGGCGGCCGTCTCTGGACCTTTGACTTCCAGCCTGAAACGATGATCGGCGACAGCGACCTTTCTGGCCCCCTCACCCTCCGGTTTGGCGAAGGCACGCCCGTCATTGACGGCGATCTTCGCTCCGCCAATCTCGACTTTGACGATCTGGGCATCGTATTTGGCGTGCCCATCGGCGTGGGGACAGATGAGACGGTCGGGGAAGAACAGATCCGTGCACGCCGTATCCTTGATGAGAGCGGACGCCTTATCCCGAACGCGGTGATCGACTTTACAAGGCTGGACGCGGTCGATGGGAATGTGAAATTCCATGCCGATCAGGTCAGCGATGCGATCTTCGACATCCGCGGGCTGAAACTTGAATTCCAGATTGATGGCCGCGTCGTGCGCGCGCCGGTGCTTGAGCTCAGTTTCGCGGAGGGACAGCTTTCATCTTATGTCACGATAGATGGATCGCAGTCGCCTGCAATGACGACGGCGGAAGGGGAGCTGACCGGCGTGCCCTTCCGCAATCTTGCGGCTGAGCCCTATCTGAGAGGCACAGCGTTCGGGCAGTTCAAGCTGGAGGGGCGCGGCGACGGTTTCCGTGAGGCTGCGGCCAGTCTTAACGGGCGTCTTTCCGTGTGGTCGCAGGATGCGGCCTTGCTGGCGATCATCGCGGAGGCGGCCGCGCTCGATATTCCAGAGACGCTGTCCCTGATGAACGAGACGGACGGGGACAAGACCTACACCCCCAGCCGGTGCGCCGTGATCTCGATGACCTTCGAGAACGGCGTGGGCCGGACGGACCCCGCCCTGGTCGACACGGACGACCGCCTGGTTCTCATTCTTGGCGAAATCGGACTGCAGGATGAGATCCTGGACCTCAGTGTACAGTCTGATTCCAAAGACCCGTCCTTCGGTACACTGATGGTGGACGTTAAAGTCGGCGGCACGTTCCGGTCTCCGGAAATATCGGCCTTTGGCCCGGAAACCGTGCTTCAGCTGGGTGTTGCGGCCGCCCTCGGCAGCATCACCGGTGGCCTTGCCGCCCTGCCCTTTATCGAGATCGGAGACGCCCCCGACGCACCGTGCGCGGACATCATTGCACGCACACAGTCGATCCGTGATTAGAGGCGCAACGGTCCATTGAAGTCGTCAAAACCTCAATGACACAGCAATTGAGCCGTAGTCAGAACCAATCCGACCCTGTGCGGAAACTCGTTGACTGAAATTATACCTCAAGGAACCGAAGCCAGCGCTCTGATCCCCAAACAAGTATCCGCCGCCAATGCTGACGCTTGAGCTAATGTTAAACTCACCCGTTACTGTCCCCCGCCAAGCTGTATCGGGTCCGCAGTTCTCTTCGTTCGTGAATTGCCCGTTGCTGGAGTCTCGGCAAACTTTCTGTCCGTTGGAGAAGGTTTCTGATTCAAACTGATCGTCTTCATTCTCGTAAAAAATCAGATTCGCAGGCGAAGCTCCAAATTCTATCCATGCTGCGGGACGGTACTTAACACCCGCTTCAAGCTCAAACCCAGTACGCCCTTCAAAGGAGTAACCAAGGTTACCATAAACATCCCACTTGTCTTCAACGCTAGATGAATTTTCTGATTGAGCAGATGCACCGCCCACGCTCACCAAAGCTATTGTGGATAAAACAGCGCCAAGTTTTTTCATCATGATCTCCCAAAAACATGATCAACTTTTCTGATTCACCCAAAAATAGAAGCTCGAAAACCTAAATCCCACAGAAAATGATACCAACGAGTACCTTGGAAAAATAGATCAACGAGAAGCCAGGGATAAGCTTCCGGTAGTGTTTCGTATCAGCCCTTCCGGAACGCGATCGTTACCTGGCCGATCTCGATGCCGTAGCGGGTGACATAGGCGCGGTTGAGCAGCACATCGTCTTCCATCAGGAACATCCAGTCATTGAAGCCGACATTCCAGACACTGCCGCCGACTTTCAGATCGACCTTGTATTTCCAGTTGAAGGCATTGCCGGAGACCTGGCCTTCCGCGATGCCGGTGACGTCTCCGGCCGTGCCGCGATACCGGCCATCGCCGAGGACATCAATCTCCCATATCCGGGTTTCGCGTTCGCCGTCATCATAGAGAAACTTCTCGGTCAGGGTCAGGCGGTTGCCGGTGAGCTCCCCGGTGATGTCGACCTTGAACTGGCGGCGCACTTTTCCGAACCGGTCTTCGAACAGGCCGTAGGCGGAGGTTTCACCGAGGAAATATTCTTCCAGAACGAGTTGACGCGGCGCGTCCTGAAACTGCTCGATCGAGGCGGATGAGGCGCACCCAGTCGCGGCAGTGGCTGCAAGCCCGGCAGTAAGAACGGGGGCGAAAATTCTGTCGGCGCGCATGAGGCGTCTCCGGTTTGCGGTTTGTCTGGTGCCCGTTGATACGGAAGCGCGGCGCGATCGGATTGCATTAACGTGCAGGAACATATCCTCGGCAGGCCCTCATTGGGGTTGACCTTGGGGGGATTATTCGGGATCAAAGGTTGAATGATGGAGACGCAGATGAGAGCCATGATGATCCCTGCCCTTGCAGGCTTCCTGCTTGCTGGCGGATGCGCCTTGAGTGTTGCAGACGCGCCGCCGCAAAGCGCGCAGTTCGAGACTATCAATACCAGTGCAATGTTCGGGGTCACTGCCGCGCAGCCAACCGCTCTGTTCAGCCGAAGCGGGCATACAATGGCAAGCGAAGCCGACAACCGGCCCATGCCGCTGTTCCAGGTCTGCTCCTTGCCCGAAAGCCGCGTTGCCGCAGACATCTGGCTGTTCCCGGATCAGGGTAACTCAGACCGACACCCTACGGTGAAACACGTCTCAGTGGCGCCCGGCGCCTGCGTATTCGCCAGCGGCGGTTATATCGAAGCCCGCCTAGCGGGCGCCGCCGCGCAGACTGCCAGTGGCCCGAGCGACCGTATTGAACCGCTCAAGGCCGCAATCACAACGGGCCAAGGCCCTGAACTTCAAGCCTGGCTGGCAGTCACCCCCATCGGGCGGTGACCCCCAGCACATTCTGAAGGCCACCGCTTTAAGGGCTGGCGTTAGTAAAGCGTTGCGAGCGCCTTGCCGTCATAGTCGCGCAGGTCGGCGAAGCGGCCCTCTTTTACCTTCTTTGCCCATTCGGGGTCTTGAAGGACGGCGCGGCCGACGCCGACAAGATCAAACTCGCCCTTGTCGAGGCGGGCTTCCAGATCGTCCAGCGAACGCTGCGGGGCGCCTTCTCCAACGAAAGATTTCTCGAAATCGCCATTCAGGCCGACAGACCCGACTGTGATGGTCGGCAGGCCGGTCAGCTTCTTCGCCCAGCCGGCGCCATTGAGGCCGTTCTCGCCGTCGATCTCCGGGAATTCAGGCTCCCAATAGCGGCGCTGCGATACGTGGAGGCAATCAACGCCGGCATCCACGAACACTTTGAGGAAGGCTTCCAGCTCCTGCGGAGTTGGCGCGAGGCGCGCGGTATAGTCCTGCTGTTTCCACTGCGAATAGCGCAGGATGATGGGATAATCCGAGCCGACCTTCTTGCGGATTTCGCGGATAATGTCGCCGCCAAAGCTGGCGCGGTCGACGAGGCTGCCGCCATATTTGTCGGAACGCTTGTTCATGGCGTCCCAGAAGAACTGATCGATCAGGTATCCGTGAGCGCCGTGGATCTCCAGCGTATCAAAGCCGAGGCGTTTGGCCTCAGCGGCGGCGTCGGCAAACGCCATCACCATGTCATCGACGTCGGCGCTCGTCGGCTCGGGCAGAACCTGCTTGCCGGTATGCGTCAGGCCAGACGGGCTGTCGGTGGGCGCATCGGGCTCAGGGCCCGTGCCAGCCTTGCGCACCATGCCCTGGTGCCAGATCTGCGGGGCAATCTTGCCGCCATTAGCGTGCACTTTCGCCACGACCTTCGACCAGCCATCCAGCGCGTCCGCCTTGTAAAAATTGGGAACATTCGGATCGTTTGAGGCCCCGCCCCGGCGCACGGTGGTGCCTTCAGTGACGAGCAGGCCCACATCTGCGGCCGCGCGGCGGGCATAATAATCGGCCACATCTTCGCCCGGCACGCCGCCCGGAGACCTGGAGCGCGTCATCGGCGCCATAACGATACGGTTGGGAAGTTCCAGGTTTTTCAGCCGGAAAGGCGTGAACAGGGTCCGGGTCATAGGCGGTTTCCTTGAGTTTACCGGCTCCTGAATTGGATAAGTGTCCGGTCTGCGTCAACCATTGACGTTACAGTATAGGGGCGGCACCCCTGAACTGACGCTTTAGTGGGGATGATGATGAGACACCTGTTTTCGCTGGTTGGAGTTCTTATGGCGGCGGCCTGCGCCACGCCCGGCTATGATTATGCGGCGCGCGCGGCGCCCAACTATGCCGAAGCGCTGAGCTATACCGATGTCTCGGCCGGACGGTTCCGGGGGCCGGCTGGCGACGTTGCCGAGGCTGAATTCCAGGCGATGATCGACGCCACCGAGCTTCAGGGCCAGCGCTGGTTCATCGTGATGGACCCTGCCCGTCCGCAGGGCATCTATGAGGGCGACGTCTTCATAACTGGCTTCAATCGCCAGACCAGCTTCCGGCGAGAGCGGCGGTGCGACAAGTACAAGGGCCTGTTCAATTGCGAGCGCCATGTTGTCATCGAGATGCGCTGCCCCAAAGACATTGTGGATGTGAATGTCCGCGCCACACTCGTGGATTTCGCATCCGGCCGGCACATCTTCACCTCTGAACATGGCGGCGCAACCGAGCGGGAAGATTGCTATGACGTTGCCCAATATCCCGACACGGACCAATCCACCGGCCCATTCGGAGACGTGATCCACGAGACCCTGCCCCTCAGGGACGCGCCGATTGGCATGATTGCGGACGCGGTGGCCGCCGCCATTCCAGCATTCCGCTATGATATCGCCCCCTATATGACGACCCTGCGCGCAGAGATCGTCGACAAGCCCCTGGTCCCGGAAGAAGCGGCCGATCCGCGCTTTGAGGCCGCTGTGAAAGCCACGCGCCGGGGCGAATATATCGGCGCCTGCGCGCAGTGGCAGCAGCTTGCCGGGATCTATCCCAAGGCGCCCGGCATCCTGCACAATCTGGCCGCCTGCACCGAGGCGCGCGGGGATCTTGATAAGGCCCACCTGCTCTATGCCGAGGCAGCCGAAATTGCGCGCGGCATTCCCCTGCTCAGGGACAAGGACGCCAAGCCGATTTTTGACGCGCTCGGGCGCATCTCACGAGGGAGATATGAAAACAGTCTGATTGATAAGGTGCGCGATCCGGGCGGGTATTGACCTGGCCCGGAATGGGTCAGCCCTGAAAGAGACCGATCAGAGGGATACCGGCGGCGCTGGCCTCAGCGGCGATGCCCCAGACGATGCCGGAACTGAAGGCGGTAAAGGCAAAGGCCGTCTTGAGCATGACACGCTTGAACATGGACGGCACTCCCACACTGATACAGGTGGTGATTTCAGTGCAAGAGCCGGGCCTGTCAACGCTTTTTTAACCATCCTTGCCAGGGTCTTGCACACGGTGCGCATCTGTTAACTTTTTGAGCTTGTCAGCGCGCGCCTGATCCAGATTTTTTGCCGCCTTTGTGCGCCCAAACTTCGCGCGGTTTTCCTGCGCGCGCTGTTCCTTATCGGCCTTATCTTTCGCCTTGCGGAATTTGTTGAGATTGACCGGATCGCTCATGCGCTCGCCGTCTGCGCTGCCGCGATCCGCTCATCCAGCCGCGCCTTAACCAGCGGCCATTCTGTGTCCAGAATGGAGAAGAACGCCGTATCTCGGACAAATCCATCAGGCAGCGTCCGGTGATTGCGCAGCACGCCCTCCTGCCGGGCGCCAAGTTTCAAGACAGCCGCCTTGGAGCGCTCATTGCGATTGTCCACCTGATACTGAACGCGGCGCGCGCCCCATGCATCGAAAGCATGCCCCATCAGCAGGCGCTTGGCCGAGGGGTTCACCGGCGTGCCCTGCGCTTCAGGCGCGTAGCAGGTCATGCCTACCTCGACACTCTTGTTGACCTCACTGGGATCCAGAAAGCTCGTGATGCCAAGAAAAACGCCATCTTGCGGACGCACGGCAGAAAAGGCGATCATCGATCCCTCTTCCGTCCGTTTACGGATAGATTCAATCCAGCCACCCACCCAATCTCCCGGCCCCCGAAACGACCAGAGCCGGAAAATCTCAGGCGCGCGCCCAGCCAGCGCATAAAGCTCCGCGCCATCGGTCTCCGGCAAGAATGGCCGTAGGCGGACGAACTGGTTCTCGAGCGTCAGCGGCCCCAGGCTCATTGAGGGTCAGTCCTTGTGATTTTCCCGCCATTGTTCCATCGCCAGCGAGATCGCGAAGGTTTCGCGGTATTTTGGGCTGGAGGCGGGACGCGGGGGCTTCGAGGCCGTCATCGCCATGATCTCGGCCAGCTTGTTGTGCGCCGCGCCTGATTGCCCTGCCCCGATATAGGCATGCAGTTCGACCAGCGCTGAAGACAGCGGGTCATGCGCCCGGATGATGAAATAGGGCTCGTCATCCGCCAAGCGGTTAAGCACATCAAACTGGGAGGGGTTGGACTTTGAGCCAACAGGAGCTTTGGACATGGCTGGACCTTTCTGGACGCAGGTGATTCTCTCACGCATCCTAGCCCCGGCCCGCCGCGCCGTCAGCCCGGACATACCGCCGCTCAGCGCCCGGAACGCTCTACCCGCACCACAGCGCCCGAAAAGCCGTCCACTTCCACTATCAGTCGCTGCCCGCTGCCATCGCGCCCTTCAACCCGCCAGACACCGCGGCGCGCTTCAACCTTCAACACGTCGCGCATGCCCTGCGCCCGCGCGATGTCCACAGCCGTGGCCCGCGACACCTCGAATCCCGCAAAGGAGCGTTCAGCGCCGCCCCGCCCGCGGTCAGCAAGGGCGGGGCTGGCAGCCGCTGTGGCAATCATAAGCAATATCAGACCAGTGCGGATTCTGCGCATCGTGCAGGTCCTCCCGAGGTTTCCGGGGCACAGGTATCAGGCCAAGACCGAACAGGCGATGAACAGCACCGGCCGCGCGGAATACCTCCGCACGGCCTCGTACTTTCTGAAACGCGGCGTCCTCGCGTTTATGCCGGGTCCGGACCGATCATTTTCTCCGGGCGTACGATGGCGTCAAAGTCTTCCTCCGAAATACCGAGCGCGAGGGCCTCGACTTTCAGCGTGGTGCCATTCTTGTGGGCGGTCTTGGCGACCTTGGCGGCGAGGTCGTAGCCATACTTTTCCTTCAGCGGGGTCACCAGCATCAGCGAGTTCTCAAGGCCGCGCTGGATATTGTCGAGGCGTGGCTCAATGCCGACCACACAGTTCTCCGTGAACGACACCGACGCATCGGCCAGCAGGCGGACGGACTGGAGGAAATTATAGGCCATCATCGGATTGAACACGTTGAGTTCGAAATGGCCCTGCGATCCGGCAAAGGCGATAGCTGTGTTGTTGCCGGCAATATGGGCGGCAACTTGCGTGATCGCTTCGCATTGAGTGGGGTTCACCTTGCCCGGCATGATGGATGAGCCAGGCTCATTCTCCGGCAGGGCCAGCTCGCCAAGTCCCGAACGCGGACCCGAGCCGAGGAAGCGGATGTCGTTGGCGATCTTGAAGCAGCTCATGGCAACGGTCGTGATGGCGCCATGGGTGAACACCATCGCGTCATGAGCGGCGAGCGCCTCGAACTTGTTGGGCGCGGAGGTGAATTTCAGGCCTGTGATCTGCGCGATCTTGTCAGCCACCGCCTCGGCAAAGCCCGCCGGTGAGGCGAGGCCTGTGCCGACCGCCGTGCCGCCCTGGGCGAGCTCCATCAGCATGGGTAGCGTCATCTCGATACGCTTGATGCCGTTCTCGATCTGCTGGGCATAGCCGGAGAATTCCTGGCCGAGGGTGACTGGCGTTGCGTCCTGCGTATGCGTGCGGCCGATCTTGATGATGTCTTTCCAGGCGTTTGCCTTGTCGTTCAGGGCGTTGCGCAGCACCTGCAATGCCGGGATCAGCCGGTGGACGACTTCCTCGGCGCAGGCGATGTGCATCGCCGTCGGGAAGGTGTCGTTGGACGACTGGGACATGTTGACGTGATCGTTCGGGTGAACCGGCTTCTTCGAGCCCATCTCCCCGCCCAGCATCTCGATGGCGCGGTTGGAGATCACTTCATTGGCGTTCATGTTGGACTGGGTGCCCGAGCCCGTCTGCCAGACGACCAGCGGAAAATGATCGTTGAGCTTGCCCTCGATCACTTCTTCAGCCGCCTTGACGATGACCTTGCCGGTCTCGGCGTCCATCTTGCCCAGTGCCATATTGGCCTCGGCGGCGGCCTTCTTGACGATGCCGAGCGCGCGGATGATCGGGGCGGGCTGCTTCTCCCAGCCGATCTTGAAGTTCCCCAGCGAGCGCTGCGCCTGCGCGCCCCAATACTTGTCCGCCTCGACCTCGATGGGGCCGAAAGTGTCCGATTCTGTCCGGGTCTTGGTCATGGGGTGGCTCCTGAAGCTCAGCTTAAGCAATGTCGCCGCGCGGTTT
>JBKBIZ010000086.1:0-9755 GCA_046293975.1 Hyphomonas sp.
AAGGTTGGCGTAGCGGGCAATCGCTTCATCGGCGCGGCCGTCATACATCTGGCTGCGCATGCGGATCCGCTGCTCGGCGGCTTCGCGGCGCATGACGAGGGCGCGGTGCTTGGCCTTGGCTTCGTCGAGCTTGGCCGAGAGTTTCGTCAGGTCTTCCTGGCGGCGCTCAAAAGCTTCCTCGGCAACCTTCATCGCGTGATGACGGCGCTCGACCTCGGTTTCGCATTTCTGCTTGGCGATCAGCGCGCCGCGGGCAAGGTCTTCACGGCCCTTGTCGATGGCAAGCTCGGCCTTGGCCGCCCAGTCATCGCGGGTGGCTGTGAAATGAGCGATTTCGCGCTCCATTTCTTTCTTGTCAGCCATCGCGCGGGCAGCGGCTGTGCGCACTTCGACCAGCGTGTCCTCCATTTCCTGGATGATCAGGCGGGCGATTTTTTCGGGGTTTTCGGCGCCATCCAGCATCGCATTGAGGTTGGAGTTGATGATGTCACCGAGACGGGAGAAGAGACCCATGGGTAAATCCTTTCGTTACTGGAGATCAGAAGAAGAGGCCGCCGAGGAGCACGCCGGCTGCGAAGAACATCCACGTCTCCGCACGGCGCGAGGCGAGCCAGCGGCCGAAGCGGCCAGCGTCCGAGCGGGGTGTGTAGGGATCGTCCTGGTAGCTCATTTCTGTTTCGTCCTTGGTTTGAGTGGGTTGGCAACGCCCGTCGCCCTGATGCCAACTTCATTTCAAGAGCCGTGCCAGTTCAAAATTAATTTATTAGTGCATTGATTTTTAATGATAAAAAAGTTTTTGGAGCGCTCGCGTTAGGAAATTCATGGTCAAATATCCAATCTATTTGGTGGATTTCACCAATCAGATTGGCTAAATAAGCCTCATGGAGCCGCGGACAACTCAACTGATCGGGGAATCTGCTGTCTGGCTGAACGCGCTGGAGCAGGCGAGCCGGGTGGCGCCGCTGGATCGGTCTGTGCTGGTGATCGGGGAGCGCGGCACGGGCAAGGAGCTTGTCGGCGAGCGGCTGCACTTCCTGTCAAAGCGCTGGGAAGGCCCGTTCATCAAGGTGAATTGCGCGGCGCTGTCCGAGACGCTGCTGGATTCTGAGCTGTTCGGTCATGAGCGCGGCGCGTTTACCGGCGCAACCGACATGCGCCGGGGCCGGTTCGAGATGGCGGATGGGGGCACGATCTTCCTCGACGAGATCGCGACAGCCTCTCAGCAGGTGCAGGAAAAGCTGCTGCGGATCGTGGAATATGGGGAATTTCAACGGGTTGGGGGCTCCAAGGTGCTTTCGACCAATGTGCGGATCGTGGCGGCGACGAACGGCGATCTGCCGGCGCTGGCGGAGGCGGGGAAGTTTCGCTGGGATCTGCTCGACCGGCTCTCCTTTGATGTGATCACGCTGCCGCCCCTGAGGGCCCGGCATGGCGACAAGACGCTGCTGGCGCAGTTCTTTGCGCGGCGCATGGCGGTTGAAATGGCTCAGGATTTTCCTGGATTTGCGCCCTCGGCGCTGGAAGCCATCGAGGCCTGGCACTGGCCGGGCAACATTCGGGAGCTGCGCAATTTTGCCGAGCGGCTGACCCATCGCGCGCTGATTTCAGCCCCGGATGAACAGGTGCGGTTTGAGCCGTCTGCGCTTGATCCGTTTGCCTCTCCCTGGCGGCCAAAAAACGCTCAAAAAAACTCCAACGAAACCTCCAACGAGGGGGCCAAAAACTCCAACGGCGTTGGAGTTTTTATGGGCGCTTCCACGCCCTCCAGCGCTGCCGAGCTTCAGCCCGCCGAGCGTCCGCAAAGCCCGGCGCGCGGGTTTGAGGACGCTGTGCGCCTCTTCGAGATGCAGCTGATCGACGGGGCGCTGGCCGACACCGCCGGGCATCAGGGCAGGGCGGCTGAGGCGCTCGGGCTGACCTATCATCAGATGCGCGGCCTGCTCAAAAAGCATGGCTATGCCAGGCGGGCTGACTGAGCGTTCAGCGGTGCGGCATAAGGCGCGATCCGGGGGAACCCTTAGGGCGCGCTTTTCAGGAACACATTAGATTTCAGACAGATGTGGCGGCGCATCACGGAAGGGAGTCGCCACTGGTACCTTCCTGATGCATACTTATGTTCAGGATAGCTCTTATGGTCACACGCAAAGGAGACGCCCATGCAGATTCAGATCACCGGCCGGCATATGGAATTGGGTGAGGCGCTGCGAGGGCGAATTGAGGAAGGCCTCGAAGCGGCGGTCTCGAAATATTTCAGCCGGGCGGGCGAAGCCAACGTCTTCGTGTCCCAGCAGGGCCCGTTTGTCGAAGTAGACTGCAATGTTCACCTGCCGTCCGGGATCGTCCTGCAATCGTCGGGCAAGGCGAACGATCCCTATGCCGCGCTTGAGGTGAGCCTCGAAAAAATGGAAAAGCGGGTGCGCCGCTACAAGCGCCGCCTGAAGGACCACCACACCAACGGCCAGCCCGCCCTTCCAGCTGAGGTTGCAGCCGAGATCCTGATCCAGTCCAGCGATGATGAGGCTGAAGATTCAGTAGATACGGGAATGGAGATCGGGGAAGCTCCCCTGACGGTTGCCGAAACCAAGGTCCAGATCCGGACAATGAGCGTTTCTGAGGCAGTGATGCAGCTGGAATTGCAGGATGTCCCGGCACTCATGTTCAGAAATGCTGGTCATGACGGTCTGAATATGGTCTACCGCCGCCCGGACGGGCACATTGGCTGGGTAGACCCTGCCAACACACCCCGGAATTGATGCGACGCGCCACGGAAAGTTGATTGATGGCCACCGATTTGAGTGCCCTGCTTCAAGGTGGGGTGATCATTCCCTTTCACGAGGCGACGAGCCGCAAAACGGCCATTCACGTTCTGTGCGAAGCGCTGAGCGAAGCGACGGGTATTGGTGCGCGCGCGATTGAAGACGCCGTGATGGAGCGCGAGCGCCTCGGATCGACGGGTGTGGGGGAAGGTGTTGCCATCCCGCATGCCCGCCTCCCCGGTTTGCCGGCGCCGGTTGGCGGGTTTTTGCGCCTGGCGCAAGGCGTGGATTTCGAAGCCATTGATGACCGTCGCTGCGACCTGATCTTCATGCTGCTGGCGCCTGATGGGGCCGGGGCAGACCACCTTCGCGCCCTGGCGCAGGTCAGCCGCTTTTTCCGTCAGGCCGCCGTGCGCGACGGCCTGCGCAAGGCGCGCAACGAAAACGAGATCAAGGCGCTGATCTGCAAAGACCCGGTCGTCGGGGGCTGATCCGGCTTTAAATTATCCGGCCGATACGAAAAAACCCCGCCTCGAAAGGCGGGGTTTTGTTTGGGTGCCCGAGGACTGAAGATCAGCCTTCGGCGGGGGAGGGCGCGCCAAAGCCGCGATTGCGCAGCAGTGGCTCGATGCCCGGATCGGACCCGCGGAAATTACGGTAGAGTTCATCGGTCTCCCGCAGGCCGCCGGATTCGAAGACCCATTTTTTCAGCTTCGCGGCGAGCTCCGGATTGAAGATATCGCCCGACTGCTGGAAGGCATCAAAGCCGTCCGCATCCAGAATTTCTGCCCACAGGTAGGAGTAGTAGCCGGCTGCATAGCCGCCAGCGAAAATATGGGAGAAATAGGTCGAGCGGTAACGCGGCTCGATGATTTCCGGGATGTTGTATTGTGCGAGGACTGACTTTTCGAATTCACGCGCATCGGTGATCGCATTGGCTTCTTCTGAAGACAGCATATGCCAGTGAAGATCGATCAGCGAGGCGGCGATGAACTCGGTCGTCTTGAAGCCCTGGTTGAAGGTCGAGGCGCGGTTCATACGGTCGACCAGCTGCTGCGGGATCACTTCGCCGGTTTCATAATGGCGCGCATACATGGCGAGCACCTGCGGCTGGCTCCACCAATGTTCCATCACCTGGGAGGGGAACTCCACATAGTCCGGGCCGCCATAGACGCCTGAGAAGCTCGGATAGCGGATCTGGGTGAGGAGGCCGTGGAGGCCGTGGCCGAATTCGTGGAAGAGGGTTTCCACTTCGGTGGGCGAAAGCAGGGTGGGGCGGCCTTCGGCCGGCGTCACGAGGTTCATGTTGTTCGTGATGATGGGCCGGATGCGCTCGCCGTCAATGTCGGAAGAAGCCCGATAGGTGCTCATCCAGGCGCCGCCGCGCTTGCTCTCGCGGGCATACATGTCGACCATGAACAGGCCGAGATGTTCGCCGGTCTGGGCGTCCTTGATGTCATATGAGCGAACGACCGGGTTCCAACCTTCCAGCTCAACTTCTTCGATCGAGATATTGAAAAGGCGCGAGGCAACTTCGAACGCGCCGTCAAAGGTGGCGTCGAGCTGGAAATAGGGGCGCAGCTGGTTTTCATCGAAGGCATACCGGTCGGCCCGCACCTTCTCGGAATAGAACCACCAGTCATGGCCGAGGATTTCATGGCCAGCGATCTCAGCCATGTCAGCGCGTTCTTCTTCGGCGCGGGCAAGGCCGGGCTCGAGAACCTTGGCAAGGAATTCCAGGGCCGCTTCGGGCGTATGCGCCATGCGCTGTTCAAGGACGTAATGCGCGTGGCTCTTATAGCCCATCAGTTCGGCGCGCTTGGCGCGAAGCTGGGCAAGCTTGAGAGCGATGGGGCTGTTATTGAATTCGCCCGAGGAGGCGACCGTGCGGTAGCCATCAAACAGCTCGCTGCGCAGCTCGCGGTCCTCAGCGCTGGACATGAAGCCCTCGAAGAAGGAGCGGCTGAGGCCGACTTCCCATTTCTCTTCGCCCTCGACCTTGAGCGCGTTCTTGAAGTCATCGCTCAGGCCGCCAAGGCGGGCCGGATCGGTGATTACCAGCTTGTAGGCATTGTTCGCGTTCTGAAGGTTCTGGCCATATTGGGTGGTCAGGCCCGAGATTTCCGCGTTGAGGCTGGCGATCTCAGCCTGCACATCTGCCGGCAGGGCGGCGCCCGAGCGCACGAAATTCCGGTGCGTGAGTTCCAGGAGGCGGGCTTCCTGCTCGTCGAGGCCGAGGCGGTCGCGTTGGTCGTAAACGGCCTTTACCCGGGCATACAGCGCGGGGTTGAAGGTCACCGCATCCTGCTCGCGGGTGAGTATCGGATAGATTTCGCCTTCCAGCGCATTGAGCGTGTCATTGGTGTCGGTATTGGTGATGTTGCTGAAGACGCGGACAACGTTGGTCAGGGATTCCCCGGACATCTCAAGCGCCAGGATGGTGTTCTCGAAGGTCGGCGCTTCGGGATTGCTCACGATGGCGTCGATCTCGGCGCGCATCTCGACGATGCCCTTTTTGACCGCCGGCATGAAATGCGCGTCGTCGATCTGCGCAAAAGGGGGCACGCCATAGGCGCCGGTCCATTCGGCGCGGAAGGGGTTTCCTTCAAGCTCGGCGTCGGTGACGGTGATTTCCGGCAGCTCCGCCTGAGTGGTGATCTCGGCTTCGGGCGTTGTCGCGTCCGGGGCGCCGCAGGCAGCCGTGGCAGCGAGTACAAGAGCGGCAGCGCCGCCCTTAAGGGCATCGGTCATTTTCATCATGCTTCCTCTGGCAATGAAGATTGCAGGGGGTTTAGCCCTGAAGGGCGCAGATTTCCAGACAAACGGGCAGGATGAGGCGATTTCGCCCCCGATTTTGACCCGAACGGCGTAAGTTTCTGCTCAGCGTGGCAGGGCGGCGACGATGCGGTGATACTCGTCCAGCGTTTCCTCAAAAATCTGGGCGACGGGTTTGACCGCCTTGATCCGGCCCGCCACCTGGCCCGTCAGGGCGATGCCCCCCTCCAGATTGCCGCCAAAATAGACGTCCTGAGTTCCGGCAAATTCGCCAAAGATATTTGGGCTGCCTTCCTTTTCGAGGCGTGTGGTGCGCGTCGTGCGCAAGGCGCGCAGGGCCGGGCCGGGGCCGGCGCGGTTGAGGAAAACGGTGTCGGTGGCGTCGGCGTTGACTATCGCGTCCTTCCAGTTGGCGTGCACCGGGCTTTCGGCGCAGGAGAGGATGCGCGTGCCCATCAGCACGCCTTCGGCGCCGAGCGCGAAAGCCGCCGCCATCGAGCGGCCGTCTGTGATGCCACCGGCGGCAATGACGGGCACGCTGACCGCCTCGCAAACCTGCGGGATCAGTACCATCGAGGCGACATCCTTGGCGTTCTTGAAGCCGCCGCCTTCGCCGCCCTCCACGATCAGCCCGTCGACGCCGGCCTCAATGGCGCGCAGGGCGCCGGCAAGGGAGGGGACGACGTGGAAGACGGTGAGCCCGGCTTCCTTCAGGGTGGCGGTGTATTTCATCGGGTCGCCGGCCGAGGTGGTGACGAATTTGATGCCCTGGTCGATGATGAAAGGGATGATGTTCGGATCGCGGACAAAGGCCTGGGCGACATTCACGCCGAAGGGCTTGTCCGTCAGCGTCTTCATCTTCTTGATCTCTTCGCGGATGGCATCGAGCTCACCCGAAGAGGTTTCGATGATGCCCATGCCGCCGGCATTGGAGACCGCTGAGGAGAGCTGCGAGCGGGCGATCCAGCCCATCGCCGCCTGGATGATCGGCTTCTCGATGCCGAGCATGTCGGTGATGCGGGTCTTGATGGGCGTGGCGGGCATGGGCGGGGTTCCTCCGGGGCGTTTCTGGTTTTGTCTGGAATAGAGGCCGCTGACGTTGCGGGAGGCAAGAGGGCTTGCGCTCAGCCCTCGCGCGGCATTGGCGTGCCGTAGAGCCCGGCAAAATGTCTCGCGATCAGGCGGGCGGAAGGGAGGTAAGTGTGGCCGCCCGCTTCGCTGTAGGAGACGTCTGGCGCGCGGGGGGAGCCTTCGGTGAGGACCAGCGTTGGCGCGTTGTGCTTGCCCGGCCCCAGCAGGCTGACGATGGGGCTGCGCGGATGGTCGAGGCCGACATAGACCACATCCACCGTTTCCCTGAGCGCCGGATACCAGGCGAGCACGCCCCAGACCTCGGCGCATTCGGGGCAGAATTCCCGGCGGCCATTGGCTTCAAAGCCGGGTGGCAGGAGGAAAAGCGTGTCACGGGCCATTAGGGGGAAGCTCCTGTCAGGGGCTGAAGAAGTCGAAGAGGCCCTGGCCGGCCTGGGTGGCGAGCCAGATCAGGACGCCGAAATAGATCAGGGTGGCGAGGATGAACAGATAGCCCGCGATCACCACCAGCCCGTCGCGCTGGGACATGCCGATGGACAGAAGCAGGATCGCGAAAGCGGGCAGCGTGTTGGTAAACGGGACAAGGCCGAAAGGCGCCATCATCAGCGCGGCGGCGAAGATGATGGCGATGCCATTGAAGCGCGCGGGGATGCCGGCGGCAGTGATGCCCACAAGGCGCGGACGCACCACGCGCTCAACGCGCACAACGATGTGTAGCCCGCGCCCCAGCGTCTTCTTGAGTTTTTCGGAATTGAATTCCTTGCGGGCGAGAAATCCCGGCAGCCACGGCATGCGGTTGGCCGTGATGCCCGCCGCAATGAGGATGATCGCCGGCCCGAAGACCCCGCTTACGCCCGGAATGGAGACCGGCAGCAGAAAAGGAATGGCCAGCAGCGCGCAGAGGAAGAGAAGGCCCTGCTCACCGATCAGGTCGAACAGGCGGCGCAGGGTGATGGTGGGCGTGTCGATGGCGGCCAGCGTTCGTTCCAGGGTCACATGGAGCGGGTCTGTGGTGTCCTGGAAGTTCTGTAGTACCGGCTTGCTCACGCGCGCTCCTGTCGTCTCGCCCCGGGAGATAGGGCCGCAATTGGGGGAAATAAGGGCGGCCGGGAGGGAAGGGTCAGGTTTTATCGCTTGCCGGGCGGGAGGCGGAAACTAGGGTGGCGGCAAAACAGGCCGGAGGACATATGAGCGCGCATTACGACATCACCGCAGACAAATGGGACCGTTTCACCTTCGAGCGGAAGGGGCGTGTGCTGACGGCCTATATCACTTCATCCCATCCGGTAAACGGTGTGGACGAGCAGATGCATACAGAGCTTGCCCTGCTTTTCAACTGCCTGCAACGGGACGCGGAAAGCGATCTCATCATCCTGACGGCAAAGGGCAAGGCCTTCTGCGCGGGCGGAGATTTTGACTGGTTCGAGGAACAGATCGCCCATCCTGAACGTTTCCGCGCCATTGGCTGGGACGCCAAGCAGATCGTGGTGACGCTGCTCCAGATGGAAAAGCCGATCATCTGCCGGATGAATGGCGCGGCCGCCGGGCTGGGGGCAACGATTGCGCTCCTCTGCGACGTGATCATTGCTGACGAGACGGCCAAGATCGGCGATCCGCATGTGAAGGTGGGGCTGGTGGCGGGCGATGGCGGCGCGCTGATCTGGCCGCAGCTGATCGGCTTTGCCAAGGCCAAGGAACTGTTGATGACGGGCGACCTGCTCGACGCGAAGGAGGCCCAGCGCCTCGGCCTGATCAACTATGCCGTGCCGGCGGGCGAGCTTGATGCGAAGGTCGATGAGATTGTCGGCAAGATCATGGCCAATCCCAAATGGGCCGTGCGTTGGACCAAGACGACCGCCAACATTCCGTTGCGTGCGCTCGCGGCGCAGCTGATGGACGCCTCCATCGGCTGGGAAAGCGTCTCGAACTATCTGGGCGACCGGAAGGAAGCCGTGGCGGCGTTCAAGGAACGGCGCGCGGCGAAGCTGACGGGGGAGTGAAATCCCCTTCTCCCTGGGGAGAAGGGAGAAGATTTGACGGCACGCCTTGCCCGTACTAAATGACCGCCCTCGTGGTGATTTGGCCGGCCGGCTTGCAGCCACGTTAAACAAGTCGCTAAAGGGCCGAGATGCAGGAAACCCCGGCTTTCCGGGCCTGCCTTTCCCCCTCCGTTGCGGACGTGTTTATTGGACCTGAAGCGGGCCGAAGAGGATGTTTGAGCCATGCCGATCCGGATCCCTGATACGCTGCCCGCACGCGAGACGCTGCTGAAAGAGGGTGTTGCGGTGATGCGCGAGACGGACGCCGTACGCCAGGACATCCGCCCGCTGCGGATCGCGCTTTTGAACCTCATGCCCAACAAGATCCGCACCGAGACGCAGATCGCCCGCCTGATCGGTGCCTCGCCGTTGCAGGTGGAGCTGACGCTTGCGCGGGTGGGTGGGCACACGCCGAAGAATACCTCGCAAGAGCATCTGATCAGCTTCTACCAGACCTGGGAAGAAATCCGGGAACAGAAGTTTGACGGTTTTATCGTCACGGGCGCGCCGATTGAGCAGATGCCGTTTGAAGAGGTCAATTATTGGGAAGAGTTGACCCAGATTTTCGACTGGACGCAGACGCATGTGCATTCGCCTTTCTATATCTGCTGGGGCGCGATGGCGGCGGCCTATCATTTTCACCGCCTGCCGAAATACCAGCTGGAAGCCAAGGCGTTCGGCGTGTTCCGGCATCGCAACCTTGATCTGGCCTCGCCCTATCTTTCCGGCTTCTCGGATGATTTTGCCATCCCCGTGTCGCGCTGGACCGAAGTGCGCCGGGCTGATGTTCTGGAGCGCCCGGCCCTCCGCCTGCTGATTGACAGCGATGACACCGGCCCCTGCCTGATGGAGGACCGCGCCCGGCGCAGCCTCTACATGTTCAACCATGTCGAGTATGATTCCTTCTCCCTGAAGGAAGAGTTCGAGCGCGACCGGGAAGCGGGCAAGCAGATCCAGGTGCCGTTCGGCTATTTCCCCGAAGATGACCCCACCCGCCCGCCGCTCAACCGCTGGCGCAGCCACGCGCAACGCCTCTTCGGTAACGGGATCAACCAGACCAACCAGTCGACGCCGTTCCACCCTGGTGACATCG
>JBKBIZ010000087.1:0-9421 GCA_046293975.1 Hyphomonas sp.
GCCGACAGTCATTTCATGCGCGGCATTGTTACCTTTCATACGGGCCACCTCTTCCGCACGCCGCCGGGCTGGGGCGTGTGGGTGACCGGGCCGCCCAACTGGCCCAAGGACGGGATTGCACCGCTCACCGGGCTCGTCGAGACAGACTGGCTGCCCTTTCCCTTCACCATGAACTGGCAGATGACCCGGCCGGGCGAGGTGGTGTTCGAGAAGGGTGAACCCTTTGCTTTCATTACACTTATGGAACACAAGCGGCTGGAAGAAATCACCCCGGAACGCAAGGCGCTGAAGTCAAACCCAGAGCTCGTAAAAGAGTATGAAGGCTGGCGCGAGAGCCGGGCCGATTTCAATTCCCGCCTCAAGGTCGGCGAGGAGAACGCCATGAAGGCCCGCTGGCAGCGCCACTATATGCGCGGGGAAAAACCGGACGGCGAAAAAGCCGAAAGCCACCAGACAAAACGCCGCCTGAAGGCCCCCAAAGATATGTGAGGCTGACGGCGGTTTATCCCGTGGATAAGGGCGCCGGAAAACTCCAAAAAACTCCAAAAAAAACTCCAACGAGGCGGCAAAAACTCCAACTGCGTTGGAGTTTTTTCACTCCTGCGGCGGCCGGCCGGCCTTTTCGGCGAGACCGGACGTGCCCTGGCGCGCTTCAAGGGCGGCGGCCACAGCGTCGAGCGCCACGCCGCGCGCGCGGAGCGCCACGAAGACGTGATAGATCACATCGGCTGCTTCACTCGCCACCCGCTCGTCGCTCTCGCGGCGCACGGCCTCTGCCAGCTCCCCGCCTTCTTCGGCGACCTTTGCGGCGGCCGCGTCCGGCCCCTTGGCGAGCAGTTTGGCCGTCCAGCTTGAGGCGGCGTCCCCTTCAAGGGCGCGCGCGTCGATGGTTTCGGCAAGATGCGCCAGCGCGGCGGCAAGACGGGCGGGGGAGGCGAGGGGGGCTTTGGCGGTCATAGGTCCTCCTTACCCGGTTCTCAGGGAAGGTAGAAGGGGCGAAGCGGCGAAGGCTTTCGCGCCGCGACACGCCTTGACGTCCCCAGCGGAAGGGCGCCAGCTTCTCCTCAAAGTTCCGGAGGACACCGAAGATGAACGACCGCGTTTTGATCACGATGCTTGAGGACGGCATTGCCGATGTGCGCCTCAACCGCACCGACAAGATGAATGCCCTCGACGGGGCCATGTTTGCCGGCATTTCCGAGGCGATTGAGAAGCTCAAGGCCATGAAGGGTCTGCGCGTGGTTGTGCTGTCGGGCGAGGGGCGGGCGTTCTGCGCCGGGCTCGACCTTTCGAATTTTGCCGCCAGCGAAGAGAAAAAGCCGGGGCAGGGCAATGTGACGGGTAATCTCGGCGGGCGCAGTCATGGCGTGGCAAACCTTGCCCAATATGTCGCCTGGGGCTGGCGGGAGCTGCCGGTGCCGGTGATCGCGGCGGCGCACGGCGTGGCGTTTGGCGGGGGCTTTCAGATCCTCTCGGGCGCCGATATCCGCTTCATCCATCCCGAGACGCGCTGCGCGATCATGGAAATGAAATGGGGCCTGGTGCCGGATATGGCCGGCTACCCCCTCTGGCGCGGCAATGTGCGCGACGATGTGATCCGTGAGCTGACTTATACAAATCGCGAGTTCAAAGGCACCGAGGCCCAGGCGCTCGGCTTTGCGACGCATGTGTCGGAGACCCCGCTGGAAGACGCCCTCGCGCTCGCCCGCGTGATGGCGGTGAAACACCCTGCCGCGATGCGCGGCGCCAAGCGCCTCTGCAACGCAATGGCCGACGCGAGCGACGCCGAGCTGCTGCAACTGGAAAGCACCGAGCAGGAAAAGGTGATCCGTACACCCAACCAGATGGAAGCGGTGATGGCCGAAATGCAGAAGCGCAAGGCAGTGTTTGCGGAGTAATTCTTAAAGCCCCTTCTCCCTTCGGGGAGAAGGGGTTGGGGATGAGGGGGCGCGGCGGCGAGAGGCTGTGCCAGTTCGATAGGGCGGCGCCCCTCACCCCCAGCCCCTCTCCCCGTAAACGGGGCGAGGGGAGTCAGATCGTGCGCACCGGCGCGCCTGCCTTGGCCAGCGCGGCCCTCGCCTCCGCCAGGCTCGCTTCCCCGAAATGGAAGATCGAGGCGGCGAGCACCGCGCTCGCTCCGCCTTCCAGCACGGCAGGCGCAAAGTCTTCGACGCTCCCCGCCCCGCCACTGGCGATGACGGGGATGGTGACGGCCGAGGAGACCGCCTTCAGCAAAGGGATGTCATAGCCAGACTTAGTGCCGTCCCGGTCCATTGAGGTGAGGAGGATTTCGCCGGCGCCGCGCCGGGCGGCCTCGCGGGCAAATTCAACCGCGTTGATGCCGGTGGCCTTGCGCCCACCATGGGTGAAGATTTCCCAATGCTCGCCCACGGCGCGCGCATCAATCGCCACGACCACGCATTGCCGCCCGGCCTTGGCGGCGCAGGCGGAAATCAGCGCCGGGTCTGCCACGGCGGCTGAATTGATCGCCACCTTGTCGGCGCCCGCCCGCAGGAGCGCCACCATATCCTCCACCGAGCGCACGCCCCCGCCGACGGTGAGCGGCATGAAACACGCCTCGGCCGTGCGGCTGACGGTGTCCAGCAGCGTGCCGCGGCCTTCATGGCTGGCGGTGATGTCGAGGAAGCAGAGCTCGTCAGCGCCCGCCGCGTCATAGGCGCGGGCCAGGGCGACGGGGTCTCCGGCGTCTTTGAGGTCGACGAAATTGACGCCCTTCACGGTGCGTCCGTCTTTCACGTCCAGGCAGGGGATGATGCGGGTCTTCAGCATGGCGCTCCTTTGCCGCCAAAGCCGGGCGAATGCAAACAATCCTTAAGGTTCACCGGGGTGGGAAGGGGCGCCTTTCTGGCCTATATTGCCCTTAGGGGAGGCTGATCTCGAAACAGCGAGCTTTAAAAAGTTAAGCCAAGGAGATGAGAAGAATGGACATGAAGCGTATGGAGCGGGCCACCGCCGCAAGACTTCAGAATGATGAAGCCGAAACCCTGGCGCGCCTGGCGGCAGGCCTGTCACGCCTACAGGTGGGGCCGGATGCCTCGCAGAAGGGCGAAAGCGATATGGCCCATGCCCTGCGAACGCGGCGTCGCCTCCGCCGCCCGCTTTCCTCCGCCCTCTGAAGGCGCCGTAGCGCTTTCCGGAATCGGTCAAATTTGACCGGTCTTCCGGGGGCCGCTTTAAGCATGCGCTGATAGGCTCCTGCCTTCAAAGTGGGCAGGCCTATGCAGATCTCAACAGAACTCAGGAAAGCCATACGCACGGGCGTGATGATCACGGCCGCGTCGGTGTTTTTCACCTTTGTGCCTGTATGGATGTGGCTTCAGTTTGATCCGGTGATTGATAAAGCCTCCATCTATATCTCCTGCATCATCATACCCTTGATCATTTCGCCCTGTTGCAGCTTGTTTGTGCTGCGCGCGCAGATGAAGGCAGAGCGCCTGGCGCGGGAAAATCACCGGCTGGCGAATGTGGACGAGTTGACCGGCCTGCCAAACCGGCGGGCTTTCTTTGCGGCCGCCGCCCTCTTGCGCGCGCAGGCCGAAACCGGGCCGGGCCAGTTTTACTGCGCCATTGCGGATGTCGATGATTTCAAGCGCGTCAATGATACCTATGGCCATGAGGTGGGCGACGCTGCGCTGATTGCCGTGGGCAGAGTATTGGGCGGGCTTGTTCCCGAAACCGGCGTGATCGCGCGCCTCGGCGGGGAGGAGTTTGCGCTGGCGGGCATCTTTGCCGATGACGAGGAGGCCCGTCTCGCCGCGAGCATCCTGGTGCGCAAGGTGTACCGCGCCGATTACGGCGCGCTTGGCATCCCGCGCCCGGTGACCATCAGCATGGGCCTCTGCTGCGAAAGCGGCCAGGAAAACCTCTCCACCCTCCTCAGCCGCGCCGACGAAGCCCTCTACTGGGCCAAGCAAGCGGGCAAGAACCGCGTGATGGTGTATGAGGACGGCCCCGTGCCGCCACTGGCGCGGGTGGGGTAGGGGGCGAGGCGTCCCGACCCGTAGGGTGGGTTAGGCGAAGCCGTAACCCACCACTTTCAAGCCGCCCGACCTGATGGTGGGTTACGGCTTCGCCTAACCCACCCTACAAAGTGGCTTGCTGGCAAGGGCGGGGTAGCGCTGAGTGTGATCCACCCCGTGGAATGGTCTTTTACAACGTGAACTATAGCAGCTTAGTCAAATCGGCTGCACTCTTGAATTCATCCAACTTAGACAACAGTTCAGTCCCCGAGTTAACTGCGGCTTCTAAGTGCTCTGAAACTTGTCTTTCCATCCCGCGCTCAACACCACGCTTCAGAATGCGTGCCATCCAAGAGAAAACTTTTGATGTATGTTTCTTATTAATGGCGGGCGCTTTTAGTAGCGCGATCATCCCTTCAAGCATTGCGATCAATTGGGCTCTTTGAAGGGGCGATAGTCCGCCAGCCTCACTGCCTAGGGTCCGGACCCATAAACAGGATTCCTGACAAGCGCGGATCATGATTCACTGCCTCTGGTTCAGGAGGCAAGTGGCAATGTCTGATTTCTTTTGGTTTTCTGATGAGCAATGGGCGCGGATCGAACCGCTGTTGCCGACGGATACGCGCGGGATGGCGCGGGTTGATGATCGCCGCGTCCTGTCGGGGATCGTCCACGCCCTGAAGAATGGCGGGCGTTGGACAGATTGCCCACGCGAGATCTACGGTCCGAAGAAGACCCTCTACAATCGCTTTGTCCGTTGGGCCGAGCGCGGGGTCTAGGAGGACATTTTTTCTGCCCTGGCAGGGGCTGAGGATGTGCCCGACAGGGTGTTCATCGACAGTACGTGCATCAAGGTCCACCGCTGCGCGGGCGGCGGAAAAGGGGGGCCTTGGCGCATGGTATCGGCGTCACCAAAGGCGGCCGCAACACAAAGCTCCACGCCGTCTGCGATGGACACGGCCGCCCGCTCGTCCTGATGCCGACGCCCGGAAACGTAAATGATTGCAAGGTTGCAGAGGCGTGCCTAACGGCCCTTCCGCCGACCGCTCATCTCGTCGCCGACAAGGGATATGACAGCCAGAAGCTTCGCGAGTGGCTGGAGACACGCGGCACCGAGCCCGTCATCCCGCCCCGCTCAAATCGAAAGGTCCAATATGCTTATGACAAGGCCATCTACCGCGAGCGCAACGTCATCGAGCGCATGTTCTGCAGGCTGAAGGACTGGCGGCGCATCGCAACACGATTTGACCGAAACATCACCAACTTCATGGCGGCGATCGCCCTTGCAGCAGCCGTCATCTGGTGGCTGTAATGAGTCCGGACCCTAGCGACCAAGAACCGCCAGCGCTAAAGCGATATACTCCCGATGAGGAGGTCCAAGAGCTCGCAAGGCTTCGCGTCCAGTAGTGCCGAGTGGGCAGAAGGCATAACCATAAGCTTGGGCGCCGATTGCGCATGCTTGTAACGCGGCTCCCGCATCTCTCCACAGCAGAGATTGGGACTCATGATAATTCGCGGCCACTAAACGAGAGTCGCCCGCAAAAAGCAGCAGGTGCCCGCGAGCCGTTGATTGAACTGCATTGGCAGCAGATACGGCCTCGTTGAAGCCGATAACGTCCAATATCGGCAAGGTCCCGAACTTCGATCGTCGGTCATCAAACAGAATCGGTTCGTCCACTTCAGGGCCTGCAAGTATGATCACATCAATAGGATGCAGCGCTCCGGCAGAGAGAAACGCTTTTCGAGCGCGGCCCGCTTGCCTTCCGTGGCCCTCATACTGCAGGGCAAACAGATGCTGGACAAACCCCCGCACTTCTCGAAGGGGAACAGGATCAAATACGCGCCTCGTCCTGCGCTCTTGCAGAATTTGCTCGAACGGCCGCTCGGTTGAAAACGCAACTCGAACATCTGGTAACACTGAGGTCGTTGCCCACGCAGCCCTCTCGACCATGCTCCTTACATTCTGCTTGGGAGTCGGTTCAATAGGAATAGCCATAGAGGCTCTCCATAGCATTGTAGTGCTTGTGACAACCCCGACACGTTCCACACGCATACTCCGAGACGTGACAAGAATGCGACCATGCGAGCACTTCTTGAGGTATTTTTGATGCGCGGACCAATTCGACAGCGTCGAACTCGATGCCGGGTGCTTCAACCTTGAGTTCGCCCTCCTGAAGAGCAAAGAGACTGTTGATCTGCTCAATGAAACCGGGGGTTCCATCGGCGTGAAATCCGTCAGTCCGAAGAGCTCCAATCATCAATCGGGTGGCGCTCTCAGAGTGGCACCGCATCGCAGCGACTGTCAAAAGAAACTGGTTTCGATACGGCCACCACTCACTGGCTGGCGCGCCTTCTGCATGCGGCCTATCTGAGAGGTCGCCGCTTCCGAGCGAAGCGATGTCGACGCAAATAACCTGATGCTGAATGCCCAAGGCAGCACAAACCGCGGTTGCAGCGCGCACCTCCCCGGCTGCGGGCCTCTGACCATAGTCGATCGTGATCGCTAAGTCCGGTCGTTTCCAGTAGGCAATTGCCACGGAATCCATGCCACCCGATAGCAAAAGAGCACGCTTCATTTCCGCCAAGCCAATAAATGAAGCGCACTGATCAAATCAGGATGCACGGTGCAGCCCGCGCCCCTTGGCAGTTTGGTGTCAACATCCCTCATGTTCTGAGCAACGCAAAAGACGGGTTTGTCACCTCTAACTGCATAACCAACTTCAAACAGAGTGCCGGGGCTGCTGCCATTCAGAATTGCGAAAACGGCATCGCACCCTCGAAGGGCTTCTAAGTCTTGCGGAACCACTTTTTCTGCAGGCCCTCGACCGATGTCATGCACCGGACTGAAAACATCTAAGCCAAGTCGTCTCAGTATCGACCGTACTTCATCGATCAAAATGCGTTGCCCAAGTTCTCGGAATGGGCCAGCCAAATACACGCGACCTGGCTTTAAAACCACTGGGGATCGTGCGATCGATTTAGCTTCATCTATCGAAATCATTGGCAGCGAGCTTGTCTCAACATAGCCGGCAACAGCCTTTGACGCAAAATCGGCGGCTTGGATAGGATCAAGATTTGATACCGCCCATGCGAGTGTGAAGGCAGCCACAAAGACATCGCCGGATCCGATCGTAAAGACGGTATGGGTCTCGTAAGCAGGAACGTCACCTAGTAGTCCGGCAGAGCCGAAAACTCTGGCGCCCTGCAACCCCCGTTTGACCACGACGATCTCTGCGTTCTCAGATTTTAGTACGGCAGTCGCTGCGCTGTCGCAGTCGGTGGTACCTCCGAGCTTTAGGATTTCTCGTTCATTCGCAACGATGGCAAGGCGCTTTGCCTTGCCGCCCGTTTGTCGGAATCCTATCGGATGGTTCGGAGACTGAGGATCATAAACGCAGACGTCGGCCGAGACCTGAGGAGTGCATTCCATCATCCCGAACAAGATTGCGACTTCGGCGCTGACAGAAAAGGTGGGTTGCTGTACGATGAGGTCAGGTCGTGGAAATATTACGGGGTCTGACAGACAATGCAGATAATCGAACGCGATAAGTTGTGTTCCGGTCTCCATGACAACATCCACACCAAAAGCCTCGAAATTCGGAATGATGCGGCGAGAATCTTTGTCAGGAAGGATTGTGCGCAGTGTAATTTGATCAACGTGTGACGACAGAGCAAACGCAGCCCGTCCAGCGGATCCGTAGATTTGGTTCCACTCTGGAAAAGCGCAGTACTCTTGATACACGCCACCTACGACGACGACTGCTGTCATGCGCGGTGGATTTCGATCTCTACTCGACCCCCCTGAGCTGCCAGGACTTGGCCTTCATAGGAGTTTCCTGCTTCAATACATTCGATGAGATCAACTAGCTTGGCGGACGTTATCGCACCGGCAATCGCACCTGCTAGATTCTTTGCCACGACTCTCTTTCGCTGGGTCACTTCCAATTCGATCTTAAGCAAATCTCCGACTTTCAGCCCTGCGATTACTGCAGCTACCGGTGAATTCAATATCGTTCGTTCAACGATCGCGCACCTGTCCTCGCCACCGCAGACTTCACCAGCGCCCTGTGTTCTAGGACGCCAGTCGCCAGGATCTCCACCGCCACCACTTCCAGACATGCTGCATTCCTTTGGCCAACAATATTCAACCTTTAGTGCAGAAATCAATGATTCGGAAGTGGAACGGTTAGCTTCTGGGCGAAGCTCTATCGGGTGACACGGCAGGCTCGTTTGATAGGAAACGCGTTGCGGAGGGCCGTTTCATGGCCTGACGATGGCCCCGAGCGGCCATCCAAGGAGGAGGTTCGACCCAGCGCCTTGAAAACATTGAGTAGCCTCGTAGCTCAGCAGGATAGAGCGACAGATTCCTAATCTATCTGAGTTCCACATATCCGAAATTGAACGGACGGCGTCAGGGGCGAGCTTTGCGTCTCGCACCATTCCGAGGGGCCAGGCTCGTCGCCGGTCACGACGCACGATTGCTTCCCATTGGCGGGCCAAGGGGGCCACGCGGGCGATCCGGTCTGGCAGGGGCGTGGGCAGGCTCGTCATTCGGTGGGCCGTGGCAGCGTGAGTCTGGATGTGAGGTGACGCCGGGCGTGTTCAGCGTTGGAGGGCGTCCGCGTGCGGCGGGAGAGACGGCCCGTCGCTTTTGCCGGGGCGCGGCGCGTATGCACGGGGGGCGGGGGAGGGGCCGTCTGAGGCATTGGTATCGTCCGACCTGACCCCGTGCACACCCGCCTTGTACGCCCCGGCGGCGCGCCTTGTGCCGCCCCCTCCCGCCTGATGCGGAGAGGAACGGGGCGGGAAGGAGCAAGAAAAATGCCAGACCCGATCACGACCGCGCCGGATGGCGCACTGCCTGTGGCTGAGAGGCCGCGTGTCTATGTGGCCTGCCTGGCCGCCTATAACTCCGGCATCCTGCATGGCCGGTGGATTGCGGTGACCACACCCGAAGAAGTGAAAGCAGAAGCGGGCGCCATGCTGGGGGAGAGCCCGGTGCCTCGCGCACAGGAATGGGCGATCCACCACTATGAAGGGTTCGAGGGCATCTGCCTGTCTGAACACGCCTCCTTCGACACGGTGTGCGAGCTGGCAGACTTCGTTGCAGAGCATGGCAGGCTGGCGGCGAAGCTTTACAGCCATTTCGGCAATGGCCTCACCGAAGCCCGCGCCGCGTTCGAAAACTATGCGGGCCAGTATCAGACCGCAGGTGCCTTTGCTGAGGAGATGATCCGCGAAACCGGGACCGAGATCCCGCCCTCGCTGGAATACTACATCGACTGGCAGGCCCTTGCCCGCGATATGGCGCTCAATGGCGAAATCCTCGTCATTCAGACCGGCTTTGATGAAGTGCATGTGTTCTGGAGCCGGTGAAGAGGCGAGGCCCCCCGGATCGCGGGGGGGGCGCCCCACCGGCGAGGCCCCGGCGCGCCCCCCCC
>JBKBIZ010000088.1:0-9291 GCA_046293975.1 Hyphomonas sp.
GGCGGCCGGGCGGGCCCACATATTCCGGGACTACCGGCTCCGGGTAGCAGAGGTCGTGCGCGATTACGGCCCCCTGAACCGGGCCGGGGCGCCCGAAGACAGCCGCGCCGCTCATGGTTAGAGCCTGCCTGCTACCTGTGCGATAACCCTCAGATGGCGGACTGTCTCAAGTCCTCGATCGTCCGTGTCCAGGCGCTGTGATGCGCGTCTGACCAGTCGGGCCCGAGCAGGCGGGCAAACGTGTCCCGGATCACTTCGAAGAAGCTCTCGAACCGTTCTGCTGGCACGCCATAGCCTTCATGCGTAACATGCAGACAGCAGACCGCAAAGCTCAGCGGTTTTCCGGGCTTGCGATTCGCAAAGCGCCTGCGCATATAGCCCTCGGAGGCAGGCGGCGGACGGGCCGCTCGCCAATCGGGTCAGGCGGGGAACCGAGCAGCCCTAACGAGCTTCAGTCCGGGTCGTTTGCCTGTCTCCACCCATTCCCCTCATTCGCATCGCTAAGCCGCGCGGGCCTCAGGGTTTAGCCGCAATCGGCCCAATCGCGTGAACTCAGGCAAACATGCGCTTGCCGAACTTCTTGGTCCTGTCGCTCATCGGCTGTTCGAACAGAGTAAAGCTTGCCCAGGCGACGAGCGTGCAGCCAACCACAATGGCTGGGAGCGCGATCGCATTGTCCAGCAGGCCAGGCATGGCGAACCGGCCCCAGACCAGCCCGAAGAAGTTCGCAGACAGCATATGGGTCAGGTAGAGCGAGTAGGACCAGTCCCCCAGCCTGACCGGCAGGCCGTTAAGCCTCCAGCCATGACGCAGCTCAATCGAGGCCGCGCCATAGGTCAGCAGCGCGGCGCTGGGCAGGAAGAGGATAACGCGCGCCCGGTCCATCGTCATGTAGCCTTCGGCCGAAGCGCCCAGCGCGCCATTTACATAGCCCGCCATTCCGATGACGAGGGCAATGATTCCGGCGATCAGAACGGGAAGGCCAAGCGCCCCCTTGGTCGAGCGCCAGATGAAGGCTGCCAGCGCGCCGGCTACGAATTCCAGCGTCATGGGATGTGTGATGAGCCGCAGAATGGGCGCTTCGCCCTGTGACGGGCTGAGAATCAGGCCTGCGCCCACCGCAACGGTGCCCCACAGGAGAACCAGCGGCAGGCGGCGGCGCTCGCCCAGCGGCATCATAAGAATCACGGCAAAGAAGATGTAGAAGTACATCTCGTGAACCAGCGTCCAGCCGGTTTGCAGCAGCGGGCTCTCGGTCTTGGGAATCAGCAGGTAGTCCTTGAGGAAGTTGATCTCCTGCTGGGTGCCGCCATAGACGAGTTCCGGGCGGAACAGCCAGATCGGGACGAGGGCCGACAGGCAGAGCCACCACAAGGGGTAGATTCGAGTCGCCCGCGACCACAGGAACTTGCCGGCATCCTTCACGCTGCCCAGCGTGTTGTGGGAAACCAGCACCATCACGAATCCCGAAAGCACGAAGAACAGGTCCACGCCCCAGTCGCCGATATCGGTCCAGGGGCCGAGGATTTGCCCGATGCCACGCTTGGCTTCGATGTCTTCGATATGCGCAAGCAGCACCATATAGGCGGCAATCGCCCTGAGCACTTGCAGGTTATTGAGCTTCATTCGAAGAATCCCCAGAGGCGTCCCGCACCGGTTTTGTTACTGGCTACAGACGGGTTAAGAGTGCAATACTCATGCCATCGCCAGCCGCAGGCTGGAGAGAATGATCGCGTTGGCCAAGCCGTCTGGAATGGCCTGCAAACACAGGCGAAGTCAGCGCGCGTTAATGTTTTGTTTACCGGATTTCCACGCCTTCTTGACGGATTTGCGAATTGAGGCGTTGACCGGAAATTAACCTTCAGACACTATATCTAGTGTCGGGGCAAAGGAGTGAGACCACATCTGGTTTAACTCCCGCGATATCCCTATATCCGCAGGAACATCGAGGAGGGTGGCCATGTCGGCAACCAACGCAAAGTCTGTCGCCAGTGAAGCCGCCCGCAAAGGCAAGCCGAAAGCTGGTGCAGGCGCGAAAGTGGCGCTCGTGCCGGTCAGCCAGGTGGTGACTGATCCGTCGCGCGATTCGCTGCTGACGGATTTCGGTAAAAAGACGCTCGACGACCGCTATCTTCTGCCGGGTGAAACCTATCAGGACATGTTCGCCCGCGTCGCCACCGCCTATGCGGACGAT
This sequence comes from Hyphomonas sp., assembly GCA_046293975.1. Classification (GTDB taxonomy): domain Bacteria; phylum Pseudomonadota; class Alphaproteobacteria; order Caulobacterales; family Hyphomonadaceae; genus Hyphomonas. Next base: position 2,195 of record JBKBIZ010000088.1, read on the forward strand.
GCCGACCATGCCCAGCGCATCTACGACTATATCTCGCGCCTCTGGTTCATGCCGGCGACACCCGTGCTGTCGAATGGCGGGGCAGATCGCGGCCTGCCGATTTCCTGCTTCCTCAATCAGGTCGGCGATTCGCTTGACGATATCGTCGAGACCTGGACCGAAAACGTCTGGCTCGCTTCCAATGGCGGCGGCATCGGCACCTATTGGGGCAATGTCCGCTCCATCGGCGAGAAGGTCGGCCAGAACGGGCAGACCTCGGGCATCATCCCCTTTATCCGCGTGATGGATTCGCTCACCCTCGCGATCAGCCAGGGCTCGCTGCGCCGCGGGTCGGCTGCCTGCTATCTCGACATCCACCACCCGGAAATCGAAGAGTTCCTGGAAATCCGCAAAGCGTCCGGAGACTTCAACCGCAAGTCCCTGAACCTCCATCACGGCATCAACATCACCGATGAGTTCATGGAAGCCGTCCGCAATGACGAAGACTTCGGCCTCATCAGCCCCAAATCAGGCGAGGTGCTGAAATACGTCAACGCCCGCAAGCTGTGGCAGAAACTGCTTGAGCTGCGCATGCAGACCGGCGAGCCCTACCTCCTGTTCACCGACACGGTGAACAATGCCCTGCCGGCCCACCAGAAGCGCCTCGGCCTGAAGGTCACCCAGTCAAACCTCTGCTCGGAAATCACCCTGCCGACCGGCGTCGACCATCGCGGCATCGACCGCACAGCCGTCTGCTGTCTCTCTTCGGTGAACGCTGAAACCTTCCTCGAATGGTCGAAGGAGCCGATGTTCCTGGAAGACATCTTCCGCTTCCTCGACAATGTGCTGGAAGACTTCATCCAGCGCGCGCCGCCGGAAATGGCCCGCGCCGTCTACTCCGCCAAGCGCGAGCGCTCGGTTGGCCTGGGCGTCATGGGCTTCCACTCCTTCCTGCAAGCGATGAACGTCTCGCTGGAAAGCGCCACCGCCAAGGCGCTCAACCTCAAGATATTCAAGCACATCCGTCAGGGCGCGGACGCGGCCTCGGTCAAGCTCGCCAAGGAGCGTGGCCCGTGTGAAGACGCCCGTGATGTCGGCATGATGGCCCGCTTCTCCAACAAGCTGGCTGTCGCGCCCACCGCCTCGATCTCGATCATCTGCGGGGGCACATCGGCCGGCATCGAGCCGATCCCGGCCAACGTCTACACCCACAAGACCCTCTCGGGCTCCTTCACGGTGAAGAACCAGCAGCTGGAAACCCTGCTCGAATCAAAAGGCCTGAACTCGGATGAGATCTGGAATTCGATTCTCGAACATGAAGGCTCAGTCCAGCATCTCGATTGTCTCGACGCGCAGGAGAAGGATGTCTTCAAGACTGCCTTCGAGCTCGACCAGCGCTGGATCATCGAGCTGGCAGCCGACCGCACGCCGTTCATCTGCCAATCCCAGTCACTGAACCTCTTCCTGCCCGGCGACATCAACAAATGGGATCTCCACATGCTGCACTGGACGGCATGGGAGCGGGGCCTGAAGTCACTTTACTATTGCCGCTCGAAATCGGTTCAGCGCGCCGCCTTTGCCGGTTCTGAAAAGGCTGAGGCTGTGAATATGGAAGTTGCGAACACCGACTATGACGAGTGCCTTGCCTGCCAGTAATCCGGCAGGAAGCAGGCTGGCCCAAGACGGGTAATTCAATCAAGGGCGTCCACCGGTTCCGGTGGGCGCCCTTTTTCCTGGCGGAAGTAAACGGCGCCATTGCCGCTTTTTCGCCAACTTTCTCAACGTGTTAATTAAAAAGTCCTGCCTTTCCTAGGGGCAGGTAAGCCAAAAATTTTTTTAGAATCTGGAATCTGTAGCGGCTTCTACACAAGCCGGCGCTGACGCAATCAGTTAATCAAATTGGGCCAGAATCCGTGTTGGGCCGAATTTCTCTTCATGATATTGGAACTGATAGGGAAGAACTTCGTTAGGAAGAATGTAACGAGGTACAACCTTGAGAGGCGTCAGACTTATGATGATTGCATTTGCAACAAGTCTTGCATCACTGGCTTGCCAGGGCTGTGTTTCTGGTGATGCTTTGGATGAAGCGCGCTACCAGGCTGCGGCTGAACCTTCTCTTGGAATGACCCTCGCAGTGCCCGGTCTCATGGGCGGCGGACCTCTCAATTCTCCCTCTGAAGAAGCCTCTGCGGCGCTTGCCGCATCGGCAGCGTCGACGGGACGTGTCTTGACGCAGCTGTCCAGCCCGGATGCACCAGTCAGTGTCTTTGCCATGTCGGGACCGCCTCAGGCTTTCAGCCTGACGGGAACGGGCATAGCAGGCGTATCGGTGGTTGATTCGAATCTTGCCTGGAGCAGCAGCCCTGCGCTGGCCCGGGTTGCGGCTGAGCTCTCCGGGCGCCGTTTCGGCCAGCCGGTCGAGGTGGTTCAGGATGTGTCGATCGGTGTTTCTATCGCCGCGCCGGCCTCCCGCACGGGCCTCAGCTTTGATGTCGGGCTCGCGCCACGCCTCGCGATCCGTGATGAGGGCGATCTGACCAGCCAGCGTCTCGGCGGTGAAGTCCGCTTCGGTCAGGGCCTGAATATTGTAAACAATAAAGGCCAGCCGGAAGGTTGGTATCTGTTTGTTGGCGCCGATGGCGAAGCCCTCGTCTGGGACAATGACGGCATGCCCTCGCTCGGCGATGTATTTGATGTCCAGATGACCGATCAGGTCACCGTGGGCGACCTTCAGGCGGGTCTCTCTATCCAGAAGGCAGGGGGGGAGTTCTCCCTTAGCTATATCCGCCGCGAAATGAAGTTCGATGATCGCAATCGCAGCCTCAAGGACACCGAGGACTTCGCGGGCATCACCTTCACGATGCGCCGCTAGGCGGCTTCCCCGCCAGGCTTACTGCCGGCGGCCAAGAATACCTCATGCTCAAGGATCTTCATCGCTGCTCCCAGCAGAGGGGCTCCCTGACATTCCGCTGATGGCCTTGCCCTTGGCTGGCCTCTGCGGCCTCCGGGCCTCAGGTGCAAAACGGTCTGAAAAGTGACCTTAGAGTGTCCCAAACTGTCCTGATTTGTCCCGGATTGTCGCGCTTTGTCCGGCCCTAATCGTCCTCATCGAGGGGTGGGGAATCGGCCGTCTCGCGGCGCGGCCGGGCGACCAGATCGCCCAGGTCCGTCAGCTCGATGAAGGTGTCCGCTTCCCGGCGCAAATCGTCTGAAATCATCGGTGGGGTTGCATTCATGGTGGAGACAACCGACACCCGAACGCCCTTGGTCTTGACCGCTTCCACCAGCCTGCGGAAGTCGCCATTACCGCTGAAAAGCACGATATGATCGCAGTATGCGGCCGCTTCGAGCATGTCGACGGCCAGCTCCACATCCATGTTTCCACGCACCCGCTTGCGCCCTTCGCGGTCCACAAATTCGCGCGCAGGTTTCTTCACAACGTTGAAACCGTTATAGGCTAGCCAATCTACCAGCGGCCGGATCGGGCTATAGTCGTCGCTCTCCACCAGCGCCGTATAATAGCTCGCCCGCACCAGCCGCCCGCGCGACTGGAACTCCTTGAGAAGCTTACGAAAATCGATCTCCAGCCCGACCGCTCTGGCTGCGGAATAGAGGTTGGCCCCGTCAATGAACAGCGCCAGACGCTCATCCTTGTAAAAAGCCATTGGCTTTATCCTCTTCTTCAAATAGGAAAGGGCTAAATTGATGCCCAAGACGCGTTTACGTCCGGAATACCGAGCCCTTGCAAACTCTGCAAGGACGGGTTGCCGTGGCGTGTTGCAGCGCATATAAAGGGCGGTTCTTCAGGAGAATAACCCCGTATGGCCCGCGTTACCGTAGAAGACTGCATCCAGAAGGTTCCCAACCGCTTCGAGCTCGTTCTGCTCGCAGCCCATCGGGCGCGCATGATCCGCGAAGGATCACCGCTGACGATTGACCGGGACAATGACAAGGATCCGGTCGTTTCCCTGCGCGAAATCGCGGAGACTTCCATTGACCTGAAAGTCGTCAAGGAAGCCCTGATTTCGAACCTCCAGGACATCCGTCCAGGTGAAGAGACCGAGCGCGAGGCTGACCGCATGGCGCTTCAGGCTGCTCCGGCAGCGACGGAAGAAGATGTTCTGCGCGCTTATCAGGCGGAACTCGAATCCGGGCGCGACGACCGGCTCTAGGAGACTCAATGGACGGCAGCGCCCTTTCCGGACCGGAAAAAGGGGCTGGCACAGGGGCTGGCAAACCGGCCCCTGCCAGTGATCCTGCGTCTGGCATGCCGCCAGTCTTGTCGCGCGAAGAACTGATTTCCAAGGTTCGCGCCTATCACCCTCGGGTAAAGTCTGAACTCCTGGGCCTCGCCTATGACTTCGCCAAGAAGCATCATGGCGAACAGTCCCGCGATTCCGGCGAGGCCTATTATTCCCACCCTGTCCAGGTCGCCAGCCTCCTGGCCGACATCAAGCTCGATGAAGTCACCATCGTCGCCGGGCTCCTGCATGATGTCGTCGAGGATACCGAGATTGACATCGGCGATATCGAAGTGCGCTTTGGCCCGCAGGTCGCCGAACTCGTCGATGGGGTGACCAAGCTCGACAAGCTGGAATTCACCTCCAAGGAAACCGCCCAGGCGGAGAACTTCCAGAAGTTCATTCTGGCGATGACCGGCGACCTCCGCGTACTGCTGGTCAAGCTCGCCGACCGGATGCACAATATGGAGACGCTGCACTTCCGCAAGAAGCCGGAAAGCCGGCAGCGGACTGCGCGCGAAACGATGGACATCTACGCCCCGCTGGCGCGCCGGATCGGACTTTATGATCTCGCCGCCCGCATGGACGACCTTGCCTTCAAGGAGCTGAACCCTGAGGCGCGCCGCGCCATCATCTTCCGGCTGGAAGAGCTTGAGCGGGAAAACAAGGACGACCTCGGACGAATTCGCTCAGACCTGACGCGGATACTCAGCGAGGCCGGCCTGCGCTGCCGGATCAAGGGCCGCCGCAAGCAGCCTTATTCGCTGTGGCGCAAGCTGGAACGCAAGTCGATTTCCTTCCGCGATGTGGCAGACCTCTTTGCCTTCCGTGTCATCGTGCCGGACGTGCCCGACTGCTACCGGGTGCTGGGCGTTCTGCACACACACTGGGCCTGCATTCCCGAACGCTTCCGGGACTTTATATCCGTACCCAAACCAAACGGCTATGCCAGCCTTCACACCACCGTCCGCGCATCGGGAAACCGCCGGGTGGAGTTGCAGGTCCGCACCGAAACTATGGACATGACGGCTGAGTACGGTGTGGCCGCGCACTGGGGCTACAAAAACCGCTCCTATGGCTTTGACGTGGACTCCGCGCGCGCGGCCGGCCTCGATCCGGAAGCCAACCTCAAAGCCTTCGCCGAGCTGCTGCGGGACGGCGCCGAGCCCGGCGAGTTCATGGAACACGCCAAGCTGGAGATGTACCGCGAGCACGTCTTCACCTTCACGCCCAAGGGCAAGCTGATCATCCTGCCGGCTGGCGCCATGCCGCTAGACTTTGCCTATGCCGTCCACTCCGCTGTGGGCGACACAACTATTGGTGCACGGATCAATGGCGAGGAGAAATCCCTCCGCCGCCCGCTGAAGAATGGTGATGTGGTCGATATCATCCGGGGCAAGACGGCAGAGCCGATCCGGGGCTGGGAAATGCTCACCCATACCGGGCGCGCCAAGTCTGCCCTTCGCCGGCTGGAGCGCGAGCGCGAGATCGTCGAGTTCCGCCGCCTCGGCGAAGGTCTGATCAACCAGGCGCTGCGCCGGGCAGGGACTGATCCGGTCGATGTCATGCTCATGGATGTGGCCAAGAAATTCGGTTTCAAGAGCGTCGACGAGATGCGCGAAGCCGTCGGCCGGGGCCGGTTCAAGACTTCCGTTGTCATCCAGACCGTCTTCCCGGGTTACCAGCCAGAGCGCACCGACGCCGCCGCCAAAACACCAATCGATAGCGATCACGTTCCGCTTTTCGTCGAGGGCCGCACGCTGACGCCCGGCGTCACGCTGCATCTGGCCACCTGTTGCCACCCGTTGCCCGGCGACCGGATCATCGGCGTTCAGGTGCCCGATAAAGGCCTGATGGTTCACATCTCAAGCTGCCCGCGCCTGGCCGAATATGACGATCGGCCCGAGCTCTGGCACGATCTGAAATGGACCGAATTTGCGCGCACCGATGCTGTCGCTGTCGGCCGGGTGCGGGTCAACGCCTCCAACCAGCGCGGCGTGCTCGCCAAGCTCTGCGCGGCGGTCGCCGAATCAAACGGCAACATCATCGGGATTTCCACAGCCTCGCGGCATCCTGATTTCATTGAGCTGATGATGGATATTGAGGTTGAAGACCTGAAGCGTATGACGCAAATCCTTGCGGCATTGCGGTCCTTGGCCGTGGTAGACCGCGCCGTGCGCGACCAGGAGGGACAATATGACCAGTGATGACGTGCTCGCCATTTTCAAGGAAGCGGGCGCGCTGCTGGAGGGGCATTTCATCCTCTCCTCCGGGCGGCGCAGCTCAGTATTCTTGCAGAAGGCGCTCGTCTTCTCGCGGCCAGACCTTTCCGAAAAGCTCTGCAAGGCGCTCGCCGCCAAGCTGACGGCAGATTTTGGCAAGATCGACGTGGTCGCCGGCCCGGCTGTGGGCGGCATTATCCCGGGCTATGAACTTGCCCGCCATCTCGGCGCGCGCGCCATCTTTGCCGAGCGCGTCGATGGCCAGCTCCAGTTCCGGCGCGGCTTTTCCATTGGCGCAGGTGAGCGCGTGCTGATCGCTGAAGACATTGTAACGACCGGTCTTTCCTTCCGCGAGACCGTCGAGGCGCTGGCCAAACTCCCCGGCGAAGTTGTCGGCGGGGCCTGCATCATCGACCGCTCGGGCGGGCGCGCCGATGTTGGCTGCAAGCTTATCTCGCTCGCGCAGGTGAGCTTCCCGGACTATGCGCCCGATGATCTGCCTCCGGAGCTTCAGAAGCTGGAAGCCATCAAGCCCGGCTCGCGGGGGCTCGCCTGATGACCGGCCGTCTCCGCCTCGGGGTCAATATCGACCATGTGGCGACCATCCGCAACGCGCGCGGCGGGGCCCATCCTGATCCGATGCGCGCCGCCGAGA
>JBKBIZ010000089.1:0-9228 GCA_046293975.1 Hyphomonas sp.
TGCTTGCGCACGATCACCGTCTCATCGCTCATCGCGGGCACATACGCCCCGCCCGCCGTGCAACTCCCCATCACGGCGGCGATCTGCGGAATGCCCTTCGCGCTCATCTGGGCCTGATTGTAGAAGATGCGCCCGAAATGCTCCCGGTCCGGGAACACTTCGGATTGATGCGGCAGGTTCGCCCCGCCGCTGTCGACGAGGTAGATGCAGGGCAGATGGTTTTCCATCGCCACTTCCTGCGCGCGCAGATGCTTCTTCACGGTGACCGGGAAATACGCCCCGCCCTTTACCGTGGCATCATTGCAGACGATCAGGCATTCGCGCCCTTCCACCCGGCCCACGCCCGTGATCAGGCCAGCGCCCGGCGCCTCGCCATCATACATGCCATTGGCGGCCAGCGCGCCGATCTCCAGGAAGGCACTGCCCGGATCGATCAGCCGCTCCACCCGCTCGCGCGGCAGCAGCTTGCCCCGCTCGGTATGGCGCTTGCGGCTATCCTCAGGCCCGCCCAGGGCGGCCTGCGCCGTCTTGGCGCGCAGTTCCTCGACCAGCGCCTGCGTGGCGGCGCGATTGGCAGCGAATTTGGCGCCGGAAACATCCAGCGCAGACTTCAGGACCGGCATGGGCCCTCCCTTACTTTTCGTTGCGGCAGGATTAACGGTCTGGCTCGCCGCTGTCACCCGTTGGTAAACTCTTTTATGTTACAGTTCTTGAAGCTACCCCTTTGAGGACTCAGGTAAACACGCATCATGTTCAGCAGGCTGCGTCAGGATTTCACCCCCGATCTGAAGACGATCCCTCTCCTGAAGGACGTCTCCCAGCGGGCTATGCGCTCGGCCGGCAAGGAGGCCCGCTGGTTTGCCTTGCCAGCTGGCCAGCCCCTGTTCCTGGCCGGGGAACCTGCTGATTCCATCTATTTTGTCCTTTCCGGCGCGCTGGGCGCTTTCGGCTCAAAGGGAGATTTTGTCGGCCACATCCGCCCCGGAGAGCCGGTTGGCGAAATGGCACTTTTCCTTGGCGGGGCAGATGTCAGTGGAAATGGCAGCGCAGAAGACGCGCCTCATACCGGCTCGGTTTACGCCCTGCGCGATTCTGAAGTGATCGCCCTTTCCCGCGCGGGCTGGAAGATGCTCGTGAAGTCCGAGCCCGAACTGCTGGAAGGGATGATCCGCATCATTCTCCGCCGTCTTGGGCGGGGCGACCAGCGCAATGCCGAAGCTCCCCCCAAGGTCTACACACTGGTCTCCACCTCACCGACCATCGACCTCGCCCTGCGGGCCAATGCGCTGAAATCAGCGCTCGCGCGCTTTGGTAAACGCGCCATCATCATCAACGAAGCGGAAGGCGACAACAAACCAACCGCCTTCTTCGATGCGCTCGAGACGGAAAATGACGTCGTCATCCTGACGGCCGCCATCGGTGCCACAACATGGTTCCGCCTTGCTTCAAGGCAGGCAGACCGCATCTGGGTGCTTGCCCGCTCGGACGCGCGCCCCTCCACACCTCTGCTGCCGGAGGAAACCTCCCCCGCCCAGCGTCTCAAGCTGATCGACGTGATCCTCATCCATCCCGGCGCCGAGCGCAGAGCTTCGCGCCCGCAGGAATGGTTGCAGGCAGCCGGCGCAAAGCGTCTTTTCCACTGGCAGGGCGATAATGGCGGGGACGCGATGCGCCTTGCCCGCGTCATGACCGGCCGCTCTGTCGGTCTCGTGCTTTCGGGCGGCGGCGCGCGCGCCTACAGCCATATCGGCGCCATCCGCGCCATCCGCGAACTCGGCATCCCGATCGATTTTGCCGGCGGCGCCTCAATGGGGGCCGTCGTCGCCGCCTGTGCCGCGATCGGCTGGAGCGATGAGGAAATCGACTGGCGCATCCGCAAGGCCTTCGTCGAGACAAATCCTCTGGGTGACTACACTCTCCCGGTCGTCGGCATGGTCAAGGGCAAGCGCGTCAACCAGCGCCTCCAGGAGCATTTCGGCGAGATCGATATCGGCGATCTTCAGATCCCCTTCTTTGCCCTGTCCACCAATCTGGCAAGCGGCCAGGCCAAGCTTCACCGCTGCGGCCGCCTGCGGGATGCGCTGCGGGCAACCATCTCTCTGCCCGGCATCCTTCCGCCCTTTGTCGATGGCGATGATATCCTTGTCGACGGCGCTGTGCTCGACAATTTCCCGGTCGAACCTATGCGCAACCTGCATCAGGGATTCGTCATCGGCTCAGACGTTTCAGCGCTGCCCGATGGTCTGAACCGGGAAGAGTTTGCCAAACCCATGAGCTTCTGGAGATGGGTGCTCACGCACGGCTTTTCCTCACCGCCGCCGATTGCGGGCCTGCTGATGCGCGCCGCCACCATCCGCGATGACCGCCTCACCCCGCGCGACATGGCAGACATCCTTATCCTCCCGGAGCTGCCTGACATCGAATTGCGGGACTGGAAGGCCTATGACACCTCTGTCGAGGCCGGATACAAAGCGGCAATGGAGGCCCTCAAGGATCACGAGATCCGCAGCCTCTGCTGCCCAGCCTGAGCCGGGCTGAAAAACGCTTATCCTGTAATATCAACGCTACATTAAGCTTGTTGTTTGATGAATCCATTCAACAAAAGTGAATGACCCGTTAGGATTCGCTCTATGGATGCTCGTCTGTTCGACCTGCTGCCTGTCGTCGTTTGTGAGATTGCGCCTGTGCGCGATGATGACGGCGCCATCATTGATCTGAAATGGATAGACGCCAACCGGCTGATGAACGAATCGATCCTGCCAGAGGGCGGTAGTATCGTCGGTATGCGCGTCTTTGAATTCGATCCGGCCTATCGCGAATCAGAGATGACAAAAAACGTCATCCAGGTGATCGAGACTGGCGAGCCGGTCACATATATTACCGGTCATGGCCGGGCTGCGAAAATGCTCGGCAAGGTGATGAAGACCGTCATCACCCCCACCGAGAAGGGCGCCCTTGCCTGCTCCCATGAAGTGACCGAGCTGGCCGAAGAACGCGACGCCGCGCTCAAACGGTTCCAACTCGCCCGCGCCGCCTGTGACCACGCGATCCACGGCATCGTTATCACGGACCGGGACAGCAGGATCCACTATGTCAACCGGGCCATCTGTGAGCTGATCGATTATTCGGAGGCAGAGCTGCTCGGCAAGGATGTCGGCATCCTGTTTGGCGTAAAGAGCTTCCACCCGCAGAAAGCCCTCGGCAACCAGGTCGTTTCGGAAATCGAAAGCGGCAAGCTGATCCGCCACATCGCTGACGCCGAAGCCTACACACGCGATGGCGAGAAGATCCGCGTCCAGGCCTCCACTTCCAGCGCCCATTGGGGCGAAGACGGGGCGATGGTGTTCATCACCTACATCCGCGATGTGCGTGAAGAACGCCGCAAGGCCCACGAACTGCGCGACGCGCTCAACCGTGCCGAACAGGCAACACGCCTGAAATCCGAATTCCTGGCTAATATGAGCCATGAGATCCGTACACCGCTGAACGGCGTACTCGGCATGGCGCAGGTTCTGGCGCATGGAAAGCTGACCGAGACGCAAGCCGAACAGGTCGGCGTGATCCTTGATTCCGGCAACACGCTGATGGTGCTGCTCAATGATATTCTCGACCTTTCCAAGATCGAGGCCGGCCGCATGGACCTCTCCCCCGTGCCGGGCGATCTGCGCCACAAGCTGAGCGGCATGTTCAAGCTGCATGAGGCCGCCGCCAAGGAGAAAGGCATTGGCATCCGCCTGTTCGTTGACCCCAGCGTGCCCTCGCGCCTCCTCTTCGATCCTGTCCGTGTGCGCCAGTGTGTCAGCAATCTGCTCTCCAACGCCATCAAATTCACCAGCCAGGGCGAAGTGATGCTCGTCGTCACCACCGAACCGGTTCAGAGCGGCGCCCACCGCGTCATCATGCATGTGTCCGACACCGGCCTCGGCATTGCCGCCGACAAGCTGGACCGCATCTTTGAAAGCTTCGCGCAGGAAGACGGCTCGACCACACGCAAATTCGGCGGCACAGGCCTTGGCCTGTCGATCACTCGCCGCCTCGCCCAGATGATGGGCGGCGATGTCACCGCCGTCAGCCAGGCCGGCAAAGGATCCGTCTTTACACTGAAGTTCATTGCCCATACGTCTGCCGCCATCTCCGGCGACACAACCAACATGATCCACATGCCCGTGCGCACCGCACGCACCGGCCTCACAGGGTGCCGCGCGCTGGTGGTGGACGACAATGGCATCAACCGCCGCGTCGCCCGCTCCTTCCTGGAATATTACGGCATCATCATTCGCGAGGCCTGCGACGGAAACGAAGCACTAGAGATCATGAGCCGCGAGACGTTCGATTTCGTCCTCATGGACATTCACATGCCCGGCCTTGACGGCGAGGAAGCCTTCAAACGCCTGCGCATCTCGGGCAGCCTCAATCGCCTTGTGCCCGTCATTGCCCTGACGGCGGACTCGATGCATGGCGACCGCGAGAAATTCCTCGCCAAGGGCTTTGACGGCTACGTCTCCAAGCCGATCGACGAGCGCACAATGATCACCGTCATCAGCCAGGTTCTCAGCGTGCCTTCCGAGGAAACAGAAGCGCTCCTAGCGGCAGGCTGACGCGGGGTGACCCCGCCCACGCACCTGTCGTTCCGTAGACGGTGCTTGCAAATGCAGCCTATACTTCGCCTCGGATAGAGATTGCCCGCCACATTGCAGGCGGGCCGCCCCGTGGAGACGTATCATGGCCAAGTCGCTGAAAACCCACAAACCCGTCGCCGAGGAATACCTCGCCACCGCCCCGCAGTCGAGCGTCGTTCACCGCTTCCCCTTCCCGCCGGAAATGGTCTGGAATGCGCTGCTGGACGCGCAGGCCTGGACGCAGTGGCTGGCGATCACCAAAGTCACCTGGACCAGCCCGAAACCCTTCGGCCCCGGCACCACGCGCACGGTGGAAGTCGGCCCGCAAATCATCGAAGAAACCTTCTTCGCCTGGGAAGAAGGCCGCCGCATGGCTTTCCGTTTTGAAGCGTCCACCCTGCCGGTCTCCGCCGCCGTCGAAGACTACCGCGTCATTCCCGCAGACGGCGGCTGCGAATTGCACTGGTCGGGCAAAGCCAGCGCGCCCCTGTTCCTCGGCGGCATCATCACCGGCCAGCTCACCAAAGGCCTGAAAGAGGGCATGCCGAAACTCGAAGCGCTGATCACGGCAGAGCCGGAACGGTTCAAGTAACGCTAATCGGCCGCCATGCCCGGCCGCCGGTTACATTCCGGCGCGCCATAGGCGTCTATGTAGCTGCGCCCAGAACAGGCGATCAATCCGTCCACGACGCCGAGATTGATATCGCCATAACCCGGACTAACTTTGCCGGACAAGGCCTCGCGTTCTGCCTTCAGCCTATCCAGATCGCCTTCCAGAAAGGCGATACTCGCGCGCACATATTCGTTCCAGCCGGCATAGCTTTTTTCCGGTGGCTCCGCGGACAGCCGGAACAGGTCAATCGCTGCCGCCGTGTCGCCAGCCATTGCCCGCGCCTGCCCCTCATGCCAGTAGAGAAGCGCAATTTCGCCATCCTCGCTGAAGGTGATCTCTCCTTCCGGAAAAGCATGCGTGACCGGCTGCCCCTTGGCCCGCAGTGCGGCGTGATAATCCCGGATCAGGTCCGCCCCCGCTTCCCGGCACCCCGGCTTGTACAGCACCCGGCGCACTCCCTCCGGCGACTGATCAAAGGTCCAGTAGTCCATTGCCATCAGGGCCGCGAGATCTTCCAAACAGGACGCGCGCAACAGAAACGCGGGTATCTTCTCCCGCAGCTCCCCATGATGCCCGAGCAGCAGGTGGCCGCCCGTCTCATAGCGAATGAACTCTGCGCCGACCATGCGCCCGGCAATCGCCTCGCCGACAGCCACCGGGTTCAGCCGGTCATCGGCGGCGTGCACCACCAGTACCGGCGCGCCAATCGCCTCGAGATCATAGACCGCCCCCGGATCAACGGCGGCGCCCTCATTGACAATACCGGCACGCCGGGCAGACGCGGGCTGGAACGTCTCGACCAGACGTTCCGCAAACGCCTGGTCCTCTTCCTCTGTCATCAATTCCGACCGCGCATCAAAAGCTGATTTCAGCGCCCCCGGCGCCAGCCTCTGCATCGCCCAATACGCAACATCGCTGCCCACCAGCGCCGTATAGAAAGACGTCGGGATCGGCCGTCCCTCCACCTCACCGCCAAACGGCGTGAAGGGCGCCGGCGAGAGCAGCACCAGCGCGCCCACCCGCTCAGGATGTTTTGCGGCCAGTTGCAGGGCCGGCGGCGTCCCGCCCGACATCGCCAGCACATCAACCCGCCCAATCCCCAGCTGCGAAAGCAGCTCCGCCAGCGCATCGGCCTGCGCCGCCGTCGAGGCGTCCTCCGGCAACGGACTTTGCAGATACCCAAACCGCGACACGGCAATCCAGCGGAAACCTTCCCCGCCCACCGCCTCAGCCAGCAACAGCCCCTGATCAAATCCCCCGCCTGCGCCGTGGATCACCAGCACCGGCGGCCCCTCGCCCCGAATGGCATATTCCACCGCGCCAAAGGGCGTCAGCGCGATCTGGCTCTGCCCGGCAAGCAATTCCCGCCGCTCAAGCGCCTCGGTTCGCGCGAATACCACGATCACCCCCAAAAGGATGACCAGTCCGCCCACAAACAATCCAGCGGCAGTGAAAGTTCCCCGCCGCCGTTTCCTCATGCCGTCTCCGCAAACAACTCCCGGCCAATCAGCCAGCGGCGGATCTCGCTCGTGCCCGCGCCGATCTCGTAGAGCTTGGCGTCGCGCAGGAGGCGGCCTGTGGGATAATCGTTGATATAGCCGTTGCCGCCCAGAAGCTGGATCGCATCGAGCGCCAGTTTCGTCGCCGTTTCGGCCGCATACAGAATAGCGCCCGCCGCATCCTTGCGCGCCGTCTCGCCCCGGTCGCAGGCCTTGGCGACGGCATAGACATAGGCCTTGGCCGCATTCATCTGCACATACATGTCCGCCAGCTTGCCCTGCACCAGCTGGAACTCGCCGATGGATTTTCCAAACTGCTTGCGGTCATGGATGTAAGGGATCACCACATCCAGGCAGGCCTGCATGATGCCCGTCGGGCCCGCCGACAGCACCGCGCGCTCATAGTCGAGCCCGCTCATCAAAATACGCGCCCCGGCGCCCACCGGCCCCATCACATTCTCTTCGGGCACTTCGCAGTCTTCAAACACCAGTTCCCCGGTTTCAGAGCCGCGCATGCCCAGCTTGTCGAGCTTCTGCGCCACCGAAAACCCCTTGAAGCCCCGTTCGATCAGAAACGCCGTAATACCTTTCGAGCCCGCGGCCGCATCCGTCTTGGCATACACCACCAGAGTGTCCGCATCCGGAGCATTGGTGATCCACATCTTCGTGCCGTTGAGCACGTAGCGGTCGCCCTTCCTGTCGGCGCGCAGTTTCATCGACACCACGTCCGACCCCGCCCCACTCTCGCTCATCGCCAGGCTGCCGAGATGCTCGCCCGAGATCAGCTTGGGCAGGTAGCGGGCTTTCTGCTGGTCATTGCCCCAGCGGCGCAGCTGGTTGACGCAGAGATTTGAGTGCGCGCCATAGGAGAGCCCCACTGAAGCGGACGCGCGGGAGATTTCCTCCATCGCCACCACATGTTCCAGATAGCCAAGCCCCGTGCCACCCCATTCCTCTTCCACCGTGATGCCGAGGAGGCCAAGCTCCCCCATCTTCGGCAGAAGATCGCGCGGGAACGTGTCCGTCCGGTCGATTTCGGCGGCGCGCGGCGCGATTTCATTCTGGGCAAAGTTTTTCACGGTCTCGCGGATCATGTCCGCAGTTTCACCGAGATCGAAGTTCAAAGAGGGATATGTGTTCGTCAGCATGGCGCTTTCCTAGCAAGAGCCTGCCCGCCTGTCACCGGTTCACTCGTCCTGCGTCATCGCCCGGTAAAGGTAATACGTGGCCACCACAAACAGGAATCCGCCGCCCAGTGACAGGAGCGGCCCAAGCCAGGCTTCACCTTCATACAGGATCGGGTTTGCCGCTGCCGCGATGAACTCGCGTACGCCCAGAACAAGGCTGACCAGCCCCAGGCCGGAGAGCAAGGCATAAGGCACCCAGCGCCCCAGCGTCTCTGCCCCGGCCTTGCTGCTGCCATTGACGCGGACATCTTCCTCCAGCGCGCGCTGGATACCATTCGCGTCGATTTCCACAGGCGCCAGATCATCCACGACCACCGCTTCAGCAGGCGGCAGGGTAGCTTCAGGCGCCGGCGGCGTAACGATCACGGGCACGATCAGGGGAACAGGTTGCTCAGGCGGCGGGGTCTCATCTGGCAGGTGCGGGCGCGCGATCCGGCGGCGCTCAATACCGTCCGGCGGACCTTTCCCTGTGCCCGCAGGCGGTG
Source organism: Hyphomonas sp. (assembly GCA_046293975.1). Taxonomy (GTDB): domain Bacteria; phylum Pseudomonadota; class Alphaproteobacteria; order Caulobacterales; family Hyphomonadaceae; genus Hyphomonas. Next base: position 8,404 of record JBKBIZ010000089.1, read on the forward strand.
GAGGGAGCGGCGCTTCGTCTGCCGGCCCGGCGAGATCGGCTATGGCGCGGGTGATTTCCTCTACGCTCGGTCCTTCTTCGCCGGGGGCGAGCGGCCTGCCAGGCGTGGAAGGTGGCGGGGGCGGGCTTTCGCCCAGAATGCGCGCAATCCGCTCGCTGACCGCGCGGGCGGCTGCCTTCGGCGTTGTGTCAGCCGTTCGAGAGCGCGGCAAAACAGGCTCGCCCTCCCCGTGCGCTTCTATGATGATTGTTCGCTCCGGCGGGGGCGGGAAAGGCTGCCCGCCATCTTCCGGGATCGGCCGGATCAGCGCGCCGGGAACAGCGGCAGGGCCCGAAGGGTGCGTCAGGAACAGCGAAATCTCCGCCGCCCGCCGGCGCACCAGCGCGTCGATGATCTTCACCTCGCCGCTCACGCGCCCCTTGCGCCACAGCCACATATCCGAAGCCGCAGCCAGCCGGTCCCCTTCATTCAGGTTAGACAAGACGCTGGAAGACTGAAACGCGCCCGGCCCGATATTCCAGGCAAAGGAGACCAGCGCGTCAAATTCGTTCTGGGTCAGCGGCGCGAGCACTTCATCCTGAATCAGCTGCTCGATCAGCGGCAGATCGGAATGAGCCAGCACCAGCTGGGCATCATGTGGGGTCACCTGAAGGCCCGGCCGCGCGGTGCGCGTATGGCCATAGCCCACAATCCATCGTCCATCCGGCAGCCGGCTTGCGCGCGACCGGAAGCCCTCGAAGCCCTTGATCAGCTCGAGTCCCTTGGCAGATGTGCGAAGCGGACCACCCAAAGTCCGTTGCTCCCATTCTGGTACAACTGGCAAAA
>JBKBIZ010000008.1:0-66836 GCA_046293975.1 Hyphomonas sp.
GCGCACGTCGTAGGAGACGAAGACGCGCCGTGTTTCCCAGTCGGCGGAGAGACCGGCAAAGCCGGCCGCTTTCTGGCCGCCATCGAAGGCATCGGCCGCGCCGGCGCCGAGCTTCAGATAGAGATTGCCCTGGCTTTGCGGGGCGTTCCAGCGTTTGGCGAGCCGCGTATATTGCAGGCCGGTGAAGGTGGCGTCCATCGACCAGTTCTGCTCGGCCAAGAGGCCGATGGAATCGGTGGCGGTGGGCGAGTAGTGGACAAGGAGGGAGGAATACATCCCGTTATTGTCCTGCATCACCGTCCAGCCGCCCGCATAGGAGACGGGCCGCGCGCTGGCAGGCGCCGCAAGGGCCGCGAGGGCGAGCCCCGCAGCAATGAATTTCGATGGCATGAGCCGTTATCCTGTCTGTTGATTGATCCGGTGGCGGATGATCGACAGGTCAGGCTTTCGGGGGTGGGGGCTCTGGGATGAGGGTGCGCGAGGGGGCGCTGTCGCCGCGCGGGAAGCTGGCGGGCAGGGTGAAGACGAGGCGGGTTGTTTCGGGCAGGGCCGGTGCGGGAAGGGCCGCGAGGACGGCCGGGCAGCAGCAGGCAGCATCGGTCGCCGGGGCTTTGTCGGAGGGATCGGCGGGCGTTTCGGCCGGGGTGGTGCCCGCCATCATGTCGCAATGATCGTGGGTGCCTGCTTCAGACGCGCTGATCGGGGCGGGCGTCATCTCTTCCTGCATGTGGCAGGGGCTCGCATGGGCGCCAAGGCCGCCAGCGATCATCAGCCAGAGGCTGAGAGAGAGAAGAAGAGCGCGTTTCAGCATTCGGCCTCAAGATGGGGCGCCGGGGCGCCAGCGTCAAATGAACTTACTGTGCGGTCCAGCCGCCATCAATGGAGAGGTCAGCCCCGTTGATCTGGGCGGCGGCGGGCGAGCAGAGGAAGCTGGCAAAGCCGGCGACTTCCTCGGCGGTGACGAATTCTTTGGTCGGCTGGGCGGCGAGGAGGACGTCGTTCTTGACCTGCTCCTCAGTCATGCCCCGGGCCTTGGCGGTGTCAGCGATCTGGCCTTCGACCAGAGGGGTGAAGACATAGCCCGGGCAGATGATGTTGCAGCGGATGCCGAGGGTGGCCCCTTCCAGGGCGGTGACCTTGGTGAGGCCGGAGAGGCCGTGCTTGGCGGCGACATAGGCGGATTTGAACGGCGAGGCGACCTTGGCATGGGCTGAGCCCATATTGAGGATACGGCCCCATTTTTCCGATTTCATGTAAGGCAGAACGAGGCGCGTCGTATGGAAGGCGGCCGAAAGGTTCAGCGCGATGATGAGGTTCCATTTATCGACCGGGAACTCATCAATCGGGGCGACGAACTGCGTGCCGGCATTGTTTACGAGGATGTCGACGCCGCCAAAGGCCTCTGCGGCCTGCGCCATCATGGCTTCGATGGCTTCAGGTTTCGTCAGGTCGGCGCCGGAAAAGATGGCTTTTACGCTGTGCTCTTTCTCGATACCGGCGCGAATTGCTTCAATCTCTTTTGCGTCCCCGAAACCATTCAGGACGATGTTGGCCCCGTCGGCTGCCAGTTGCAGCGCGATGGCCTTTCCGATGCCGCTGGTTGAGCCTGTGACGAGGGCGGTTTTTCCGGCGAGCATGTTCCTGTCTCCTTGAGGCGTTGGGACGCGCTGGATAGGGTCGAGCGGTAGATTCCAGATGCCGGGCCTAGACCCGCAAGCAAGGATAAACAAGGGTGATACTGGGAGAACTGAGCGCTTTCGATGCGGCCTTCCCGCGCTTCCTGATGTCAACGGGGATGGCGGGGCTGATGCTGCTGGTCGCGTCTGCTGTCTATGTTATGCTCACGCCCTGGAAGGAACTTGCGCTGGTCAAGGATGGCAATGCCTCGGCGGGCGTGGCGCTGGGCGGGGCGATTGGCGGCCTCGCAATTCCCATTGCCTCAAGCCTGGCTTCATCCGTCTCTCTTCTCGAATTTGTGCTCTGGGGTGCCATTGCACTGCTCATGCAACTCATTACCTACCGTATAGTGGACCTCATCCTGCGGGGCATTCCGCGCCGTATCTCGAATGATGAGATGGGCGCGGCGGTCGTTCTTGCAGCCTCAAAGCTCGGCACAGGGCTGATTTTTGCGGCAGGGCTGTGGGATCCAGTGTTACAAAGGGTGTAATGCATGCGTGGCTTTGACTGGGTGATCTACGCCGCTGCGCTCGGCTTTATTCTCCTGGTCGTGTTCTCGCTGGTCCCGGAGGCTGAAGCGCCTGCGCCACCGCCGCCCTCGATCATCGCTGAGGAAATGGGGCCGCTATTGCCCGATCCTTCACCATTGGATGAGCTTGTCGTTGTGCAGACTGGCCCCCCTCAGAACGGTGTCGGGACGGCTTTTGCGGTCAATTCCCGAGGTGACTGGCTAACGGCCCGGCATGTGGTGGATGGCTGCGCCAAGGTCAGCCTGGAAGTGGCGCCGGGCAATTATGTGCCGGTGGCACGCATTTCCCTCGATGAAGGACATGACCTGGCGCTGCTGTCGACCGGGCGAAGCCCCAATCCGGTGACGCTGGACCTGGCGTCCCCGATGTTTCTCGGCAGCGAGGGCTATCTCGTAGGCTTCCCGCAAGGCCAGCCGGGGGAGCTTGCCAGCAAGCTGGTCGGTCGCTCCCGTCTGGTGACACGCGGGGCACGGGAATCAGACATGCCGATCCTGGCTTGGGCCGAGGTTGGCCGGACGAATGGTTTGCAGGGCACCCTGGGCGGGATTTCGGGCGGCCCGGTGTTCAGCAAGGACGGCGCGGTGCGCGGGGTGATCGTTGCCGAGAGCCCGCGGCGCGGCCGCATTTATACGACGGCCCCCCAATCAGTGGACGCCTTCCTGACGACAATGGGCGTGACGCGGGAATCGGGGCCATCCGACATCTTCCGAATCCGCAATTATGGCGTCGCCTCCGACACCGCCCGGCGCCGCTTGCAGGTCGTCAAGGTTATGTGCGAGGTGGGCGCATGACCGATTTTGCAGCCCGACTCACCGAAGGTACGCGCAAGTTTGGGCCGCTCTGTGTGGGGATTGATCCTCATCCCGGCATGATCCCGGAGATGTTTGGCGGGGATACGCCCGAAGGCATCTGGAAATGGTCGCAGGCGATCATTGAGGCCGCCGCCGGCAAGGTGGCGGTTGTGAAGCCGCAGGTCGGCCTGTTCGAGCGGCATGGGCCTGAGGGTATGGCGGCGCTTCAGGCAGCGGCGAAGGCGGCCCGGGCGGCGGGCCTCATCGTGCTGATGGACGCCAAGCGCGGCGATATCGGCAGCACCGCTGAGGGCTATGCGCAGGCCTATCTGGCACCGGGCGCTCCATTTGAGGGCGACGCTCTGACCGTGAACCCATACATGGGGCTGGATACGCTGGAGCCCTATGCGCGCCTCGCCAAGGCGCATGGCAAGGGCGTGATCGTCCTGGTACGCACGTCAAATCCCGGCGCGGCGGAGTTCCAGTCGCGCATCATGGGCGGCGCGCCGCTCTATGTGCGGGTGGCCGAAGCGCTTGCCCCGCTGACTGAGCGCCTGATGAGCCCGTGCGGCTGGTCAAACCTGATGATGGTGATCGGGGCCACAGCGCCGGAAGAAGCCCGCGCGGTGCGCGCGCTGGCGCCCAAGGCCCTATTCCTGGTGCCGGGTTATGGCGCGCAGGGGGCGGCCGCCTCGGAAGCGTGTTCGGGCCTCGTGAACGGGGAAGGGGGCGTGGTCAGCGCGTCACGCTCGGTCAGTTTCCCCAAGTCGGCCGAAGGCGCCGGGGATAAGGCAAGCTGGCGCCGCGCGATTGACGAGGCGATCCTCAGCGCGCGCGATGAACTGCGCCTGGCCGCCGTCGCCTGAACACCTGCTCCCGCCGCGTCATGTCTCGACTTTACACCACAAGCAGCTAGTCTTCCCGAAACATGATCCCGCGCGCCTGGAGCGCTGTGGGGCGAGGTCTGGGAGGATTAGCGTGAGCAAGTTTGTGACGGCCCGTTGGGCCAGCCCCGTGATGGCAGGCGCTGTTGCAGCGCTGATATTGGCAGCGTGCGGGCAGGGGCAGGTTCAGAAAGCTGAGCCGCGCGGCTTTGCGGCCGTGGATACGGCGCGCATTTCGGCCGAAAGCGCGGGCAATGAATGGCTGACCTATGGCGGCACCTATGACGAGCAGCGCCATTCCAAGCTGACCGCGATCAACAAGGAAAACGTCAGCGAGCTGGGCGTTGCCTGGACTTATGACCTCGCCACCAATCGCGGCGTGGAATCCACGCCCATCGTGGTCGACGGGGTGATGTATGTCACCTCCGCCTGGTCGGTGGTCTATGCGCTCGACGCCAAGACCGGCGCGGAAAAGTGGGTTTATGATCCGGGCGTTGACCGGGCAGTGGGCGTGAAAGCCTGCTGCGATGTCGTCAACCGGGGCGTGGCTGTCTATGACGGCAAGGTCTATGTTGGTGTGATTGATGGGCGGCTGGAAGCGCTGAACGCCGAGACCGGCGCCGTTGTCTGGAGCAAGGTGACGGTCGATCAGGAGAGGCCCTACACGATCACCGGCGCGCCGCGTGTCGTGAATGGCAAGGTGCTGATCGGCAATGGCGGGGCGGAGCTTGGCGTGCGGGGTTATCTCTCCGCTTACGATACGAGTTCGGGCGATCTGGTCTGGCGTTTCTACACGGTGCCTAACCCCAACAAGCAGCCTGACGGGGCCGCTTCTGACGACGCCTTCGTGCAGGTGGGCAATGTCACCTGGGGAGATGAAGGCGCGTGGACGACTGATGGCGGCGGCGGAACGGTCTGGGATTCGATCGTCTATGACGAGGTAAACAATCAGATCATATTCGGCGTCGGCAATGGCTCGCCCTGGAACCGGACATTCCGCGACCCTTCGGGCGGGGACAACCTCTTCCTGTCTTCCATCATGGCGGTGGATCTGGAGACAGGCGCCTATAAATGGCACTTCCAGACGACGCCGGGCGATAACTGGGACTATACGGCCACGCAGACGATCATCCTGGCGGACTTGCCGCTTGGTGAAGCAGGCGCGCCGCGCCGTGTGGCAATGCAGGCCCCGAAGAACGGTTTCTTCTATGTGATCGACGCGGCGACCGGCGAGTTCATCTCCGGCGACGCCTATGTGCCGATGAACTGGGCGACCGGCCTTGATGAAAATGGCCGCCCCATCGAAGTGCCTGAGGCGCGCTATTCCAAACAGCCTTATGAGCAGACACCCGGCCCGCTCGGCGGCCATAACTGGCACCCGATGGCGTTCAACCCGGATCTGGGCCTTGCCTATATTCCGGCCCAGGAGATTCCGCAGGCTTATGCGGAAGACCCCCGCTTTGCTGCGCGGCCCGTGGGCTGGAATACCGGCGTCGATTTCTCGGCCGGGGTGCCTCCGATTGCGCCGCCGGAGGTGGTCAGGTTCCTTCGCTCGACTCTCAAGGGCCGCCTGATCGCGTGGGACCCGATTGCCCGCGCCCCGCGCTGGAGCGTGGAACACAGCAATGCCTGGAATGGCGGCGTGTTGTCGACGGCGGGCGGGATCGTCTTCCAGGGTAAGCTTAGCGGTGAGTTCGTGGCCTATGACGCGGCCAGCGGGGACAAGCTGTGGAGCCATAATCTGAAATCCGGCGGCGCCTCTGGCCCCGGCACGTTCATGATTGATGGCGAGCAATATGTGACCATCACCACCGGCTGGGGCTCTGCCTTCGCGCTGGCCGCAGGATTTGCCTATGACGAGAAAGTCGAGTCGACCGTCGGCAAGGTCGTCACCTTCAAGCTTGGCGCAACCGGCGAGATTGCAGATGCCGGCCTGTCGCCGATTGACGCTACGCCGAAGGCTGACGCGTTCGGCTCGATGGCGTTGATCGCGGAAGGTACGGTACATTATGCGCGCAACTGCGCCGTGTGCCACGGCCCGCTGGGGGTGTCTTCCGGCGTGCTGCCGGACCTGCGCTGGTCGGCGATTACGGCAAATGCCGATGCCTGGAAAGGCGTGGTGCTGGAAGGCAACCTGGCCGCCAATGGCATGGTCTCGTTTGCCGATTATGTGACGCCTGACGAATCTGAGGCGATCCGCGCCTATGTCCTGACGCAGGCGCATGCGGCGATGCCAGCGACGGAAGATGCGCCGGCTGAGTAAGAGACCTGATCTCTTCGCCAAAACCATATGAAATCAGGGACGGGGCCTTCGCAGGGAGGCCCCGTTTTCTTTGGTGTGGGGAAACCTTACGGATTTGGTGATGGCGCGCGCCGCTGGTCAGGACTAGGGTAGTCATATGCATGTAATTCTCGCTGCCCTGGCCATCCTGACTGCCGTTGCCGTGTGGACCTGGCGTCTGCGCATGGCGAAGCGTGGGCTCGATGAGCTCAGCGAGGTTGCCAGGACCGCTGCCAATGCGCCCCGGCGTCTTGCCTTCAAATGGCGGGCCGGCAAAGGCGGGATCGAGCTGATTGAAGATCCGCGTGAGGCAGCCGCCATCATGATGATGATGATGGCGCTGGCGCGCGGCGGGCCGCTGAGCCCGCTTCAGGCCGATGTAATCGAGGATGAAATCAAGGCCCATTTCAGCTTTTCCGATCCGGAGGCCGAAGACCTTGCCGCTCATGCGGCCTGGGTGGGCGGCAGCCAGCTTCCCGGGGAAGAGCAGATGCGCCGCCTGAGCAAGCTGGTCGTGAACGCGCCCCAGCTCAGCCCGAAAGAAGTGGTGGATCTCGATACGATGCTGGTGGCGGTGTCCGAAGCCGAAGGTCTGCCAACACGCGCGCAATTGGCCCTGCTCCAGATTTACCGGGATATGGCTGGCCTGAAGACCTGACCTTGCATTGTGCCATATGCTGAACTAGGCAGCAGGTATGGGCTATGCAAAGAGGGTCTGTAGCGACAACTGGATGAATTTTTCTGTGCTCCGGCATCGGAAGTTTCGCGGGTTGCTCGTGACCTCAAAAAATTCTGGCACCCACTGGGTAAAGTACATGCTCTCTGTGGCGTTGGCGGATACCTATGGTGTCGATCGGCCAGAGTATTTTTCCGAGAACGCCGTGCGCCCCTATATTGGTTGGCCTAAGGATGATCCTGCTTATCCGCAGCTGCCGCGCCTGGCGTTCAGCCATACCATACCACACCGGCTGGTGGACTGGAGTTGGGCGCGCGCGCTGGCCCAGCTGCCTCCCTATGCGCTCTGTATACGTCATCCGATGGCTATCCTCGCTTCTCACCATGCAAAATGGAAGTATGATATTCAGGTCAGCTGGCTGGACTATCTGAAGGGAGATCCGGCCGGCTCACGGTTTCGCTGCGATATCTACTGGATCGCCCGGTTCTGGAACCGCTGGGGTGACGTTGATGCAGCGTTTCCCGATAGTATCCTGAAGGTTCATTACGAAGAGACTGAGCGCGATCCGCGCGCAACCCTGGAAGCCATTGCGGCGCATTGGGGTGTTGAGCTGGCGCCTGATGCCATTGAAGCAGCGCTGCTTGCCGGCACCAAGGAAGAGATGGCCAAGAAGACAGACCCGGATGGCGAGCCTAATGTTTTGCAGAATCGCAAGCAGACATTGGCAGAGCTGTTCTCCGGCGAAGCGATGGACATCTATGCCGAACACATCCGTACGCTGTTCCGGCATGATCTGGGGTATGATCTTCTCACGCCTCCGGCTTGAGATATCCGCTTGAGCGGCCTTCCGGGCCATAGCGGATCCACCAGGGTTCTGCGGCAGCCTCTTTTTCCAACGTCCTGAACAGCGGATCTTCCAGGATCGCGGCGGCATACTCGGCCGCTGCACCTGAGAGTGGCAGTCCGTAAGTGCGGAAGCGGGTGATGACGGGTGTGTAAAAGGCGTCGGCCGCTGACCAGGCACCGAAGAGGAATGGGCCGGCTTCTTCCGTGTTCCGCCCATGAGTCTCTCGCAGATCCGACCACATCGTTTGCAGGCGGGCGATATCGGCTTCCAGTTCGGCGGTCATCTCCGGGGCAGGCGCGCGGCCGCGAATGTCCATCGAGCAGGCTTTCCGGATCGCGGCGAAGCCCGCATGCATTTCCGAAGAGACAGCGCGCGCGACGGCGCGGCGGACAGAATCCTTCGGCCAGATGAGGCCAGGTGAGGCCAGTTCGGCGACAAATTCGGTGATGGCGAGGCTTTCCCAGATCTCGATCCCGTCCCAGATCAGCAGGGGCACCTTGGCGGTGGGGCTGATCTCCTTCAGGCGCGCAGTTGTTTCGGGAAAATCGAGCGGGATGATCTCTTCCTCAATGCCCAGGCCCGCCTTGCGCACGGCGAGCAGCGGGCGGATCGACCAGCTGGAATAGTTCAGATTGCCGGAAACGAATTTTCTCATGCGGGTTTTCCGTCGCCGATCGCCCAGCGAGTTTCGTTGATATGGACGTGCCCGAAGACCCCGGCCTTTGTGTAGGGGTCTTGCGCGTGAAGGGCGCGGGCGGCGGCGGCGTTTTCGGCAAAGATCAGAAAGACCGAGCCGACCATCGCGCCATCTTCGCTGAGCAGCGGGCCGGCCATGCGGCAGACCTCGCCCAGGCCAGCAGCCCATTCCAGATGCGCGGGCCGGGTGGCAGCGCGGCGCGCAGCGCCATCGGTTTCGTTGTCGAGGCAGTGCAGACAGAAAAGCGGCATTGCAGGCGTCTCCCGTTTGATCTGCCGCCGCTATGGCACAGCCGGAAGGGGGGTGTCATCGGCCTTGTTGCGGACTTTGGCGGGTGCGCGCGAATGTCTGCTGCACGACACAATTGTATGCTGAACACTGTATTGATCGTTCAGCAGTTTCCTGTACACTGGCCCGATGACTCAGATGGACGATACTCGGAAGATGATTCTTCACGCCGCCGTGGAGCGCATTCTTCACTATGGCTACTCGAAGACGACGATGGCGGAGATCGCCAAGGACTGCAACATGTCCGCCGGGAACATCTACCGCTTCTTCGCCTCGAAGCTCGACATCGCCGAGGCGATGGCCAGAAAGTTCAACGAAGAGGCGTATGAGACATTCGGGAAGATTTCGGCCCGCAAGGTTTCGGCCGCTGACCGGCTGCGCGAGATTTTCCATTATGAGCTCGCCCGCACCTATTCGGCGATTGATGAAGACGCCAAGATCCTGGAAGTCGCCGAAGTGCTGTCTGACGAGCGCCCGCTTTACATGAATGACAAGCTGGCGACCGAGCGGACCTATCTGGTTCAGGTGTTGAACGACGGGGTTGCCAGTGGTGAATTCCGCCCGATCGACAATCCGGATGTCATTGCCGAGATGTGGCAGTCGGCGCTGATGAAGTTCCGCTTTCCGCAGCTTTTCTCGAAGCTGACCCTGCCCAAGCTGCAGCGTGAAATAGATGGCGTGATGGATCTGTTGCTGGCCGGTCTGTCCCCCGGGGCGACGACGCCACCACCCTGGGACGGCGTTGAGGCGGCAGCAGAAGCCGCCTGCGCTGTGACCAGCGACATGATCGTGAACAAAAAGCTAAACGCTGACTAGTGAACGAAATAGAATTTGTTCATTGATTATCCCTCAATGGGGTGCTATATGATGTTCATGGGCGGCGGTGGTCGCTGCCCCACACCATCGAAAGCACACTCCCATGTCCCCCTCGACCCAGGAAAATCGTCAGGCCGTTCTGTCTTTCCTCGCGGCCCTTCCCGCCACCGCCCTCGTCATGTGGGCAACCTTGCAGCTGGCACATTTCGTCGGCTGAGGCAGTTTCAATAGACGTATCGCCACGGGCGCTTCCCCTGCCGCCCGCAGGCCAAGACCAGGTAACCGGGCTTTCCTCCCACCCGGACCTGGCGAAACGGGCGCCCTGAGAGGCGCCCGTATTTTTTTGGATTTTTTTGTTGAGAGGGCCGTCAGGCCTTGGCGCCGCGCCGCCCGGCGCCGAAGACGGGGTCTGCTTTGGCAGAGACCTCGTCCAGCGGCCAGCGTGGCCGCGCGCCGGACGCGAGCCCATCTGTGGCGAGACCGGAGGCGAGATGCTCGGCCCCGGCCAGGGCGATCATTGCGGCATTATCGGTGCAATGGCGCAGCGGCGGGGCGATGAGGCGTGCGCCGTTTAATGTGGCGGTCGCTTCAAGGCTCGCGCGGATCGCGGCGTTGGAGGCCACGCCCCCTGCCACGACGAAGCGCTTTTCGCCTTCGCCCGTATCAAGTGCTTCCAGCGCCCGGCGGGCCTTCTCAGACAGCACATCGCAGATCGCGGCCTGGAAACTGGCGCAGATATCGGCCTTTTCAGCGTCGCTCTGCGCGCTTGGCGCGGCGCGGGCAACGGCGGTCTTGAGGCCGGCAAAGCTCATTTCGAGGCCGGGGCGGTTGAGCAGCGGCCGGGGAAAGTCGTGGGCTTTGGGATGGCCGTCGTGCGCCATCTTCTCCACCGCGGGGCCACCGGGAAAGCCGAGGCCGAGGAGTTTGGCGACCTTGTCGAAGGCTTCGCCGACCGCATCGTCGATGGTGGAGCCGAGGCGGCGATAATCGCCGAGACCGCGCACGTCGAGGAACTGGCAATGCCCGCCCGATACCAGCAGCAGCAGGTAAGGGAAGGGGCAGTCTTCGCTGAGGCGCGGGGAGAGGGCGTGGCCTTCCAGATGGTTGACCGGGATGAAGGGCTTGCCCGCCGCCTGGGCGATGGCCTTGCCGGTCATGAGGCCCACGAGCACGCCGCCGATCAGGCCGGGCCCGGCCGTGGCGGCAACGCCGTCAAGGTCGCTATAGGTGAGACCCGAGGCGTTCATGGCGGCGGCGACGGTGAGGTCCGCCAGCTCCGCATGCGCGCGGGCGGCGATTTCGGGCACGACGCCAAGATAGGGCGCGTGCTCGGCGAGCTGCGTGCGGATGACATCGGAGAGGAGGGTTGCCCTGCCATCCTCATAGCGCAGCACGGCAGCAGCGGTCTCGTCGCAGCTGGTCTCGATGCCGAGGATTGTGAGGGGCTTGGTCATCTGCCGCATATAGCGGGGCAGGCGGCAGGGGAGAAGACGCCATGTCACCGCTCCTGATTTGCATGAAATTTTACTGGATGGGGCAACGGCCCTTCAGGGCTTTGCGGGCAGGCTGCGCCTTCTAGTTGCTGGAGGACGCCGGAATGGCGCGCAGAGGCAGTGTCCTGGAGTTCCGGCGGCCCCGGCGGCGGTTTGTGGCGCCCGGCCCGGCCCGCAGGAAAAAGCTGCGCTTTTCACAGCGTCGCTCTAGTCGGGCCCGAGCGATCAGGCCTGCAACCAGCCTTGCGCTTTGGGTTATGGTTTGCCTTTTGTTGTTCGCGGGGATGACTGTCTGGGAGCGGCAAACATCCTCTGAAACCTCAGATATCCTCGCTGTAGCGCCGAGTGCGCCAAGCAATGCTACCCGCTCTCTTTCGGAAGGGCGGTATATCGCTGATCCGGTGAAGCGATCCGGCACGGCCGTATCTGCATCAGCAACGCGCCAGCCGGTAAATGTCAGATGGGCGGATGGCGATAGCGGCTGGATCGATGGAAAGGCGTTTCGTCTGTATGGGGTGGATGCGCCGGAAGGCGCACCGGCGCGCGCCAAATGCGGGGCTGAGCAGGTGCGGTCGTCATCGGCGGCTGATGCGGCGCGGTCTCTGACGCGCAACAGTAGTGTGGAAATCCGTGGTTCGTTGGGCGCTGACAAATATGGGCGCAATCTGGTGCTTTTGTCTGTGGACGGAAAAGATGTTGCTTCAACGCTTGTCGGGCAGGGGCATCTCAAGTTTTGGGCGTATGACGCCGGGCAGGCCAAACCGGACTGGTGCGGGTGAATGATACAGATTTGAACAAGTGCGGGAGCGAGGCGCTAAGCGCCGTCGCGCCCTAATCCCCATCCATCCGCAACGCTGCCACAAACGCTTCCTGTGGGATTTCGACCTTGCCGAACTGGCGCATGCGTTTTTTGCCGGCGGCCTGTTTGTCGAGGAGTTTGCGTTTGCGCGTGGCGTCGCCGCCATAGCACTTGGCGGTGACGTCTTTCCTCATGGCACTGATGGTTTCGCGCGCGACCACGCGCCCGCCGATGGCGGCCTGGATCGGGATCTTGAACATCTGGCGCGGGATCAGCTCTTTCAGGCGCTCGCACATCTGACGACCCCGGCTTTCGGCGCGGTCGCGGTGGACGAGCATGGCGAGCGCGTCGACAGGCTCCTCATTGACGAGAATCTGCAGCTTGACGAGGTTTTCGGCGCGGTGGCCGATGAGGGTGTAGTCAAAACTCGCATAGCCGCGCGAGATGGATTTCAGGCGGTCATAGAAGTCGAACACCACCTCGTTGAGGGGCAGTTCGTATTTCACGCAGGCCCGTCCGCCTACGTAGGAAAGCTCGGTCTGGATGCCGCGCCGGTCCTGGCAGAGTTTCAGGATCGAGCCGAGATATTCGTCTGGCGTGTAGATCGTCGCAGAAATCCACGGCTCGCGGATTTCCGTGATGCGGACAACGTCGGGCATATCGGCCGGGTTGTGCAACTCGATCTCGGTGCCGTCGGTCATCGTCATTTCATAGACGACGCTGGGGGCGGTCGCGATGAGGTCGAGGTCGAACTCGCGGGAGAGGCGTTCCTGAATGATCTCGAGGTGGAGAAGGCCAAGGAAGCCACAGCGGAAGCCCATGCCGAGCGCAGCGGAGGTTTCCATCTCCCAGGTGAAGGAGGCGTCGTTCAGGCGCAGCTTGCCCATCGCGGCGCGCAGGTCGTCAAAGTCGCCCGCATCCATCGGGAAGAGGCCGCAGAAGACGACCGGCTGGACATCTTTATAGCCGGGCAGGGCTTTGTCCGTCGGGCGTTTGTCTTCGGTGATCGTGTCACCAATCGAGCAATCGCCGACTTCCTTGATCGAGGCGACGAAATAGCCAACCTCGCCGGGGCCGAGGGCGTCGGTTTCGGTGAGCTTTGGATTGAACGTGCCGACCTTGTCGATCTCGTAGACCCCGCCGGTGCGCATCATGCGGATCAGCTGTTTCTTCTTCAGCACGCCCTCATGCACGCGCACGATGACCACGACGCCGAGATAAGGGTCGTAATAGGCGTCCACCAGCGCTGCCTTGAGGGGCGAGGCCTGCTCGCCGCCCCGGGGTGGGGGCAGGCGGGTGACGATGGCTTCGAGTACGTCCGGAATGCCAAGCCCGGTCTTGGCGGAAATCTGCACCGCGTCGGAGGCGTCCAGGCCAATGATCTCCTCGATCTGCTCTTTTACCCGGTCCACATCGGCGGCGGGCAGGTCGATCTTGTTGAGAACCGGGACAATCTCATGGTTCTGGTCGATGGCCTGATAGACGTTGGCGAGCGTCTGGGCTTCGACGCCCTGCGAGGCGTCGACCACCAGGAGGGAGCCTTCACAGGCGGCCAGGCAGCGGGAGACTTCATAGGCGAAGTCGACGTGTCCGGGTGTGTCCATGAGGTTCAGCGTATAGGTTTCCCCATCGGCGGCCGTGTAGGCGAGGCGCACGGTCTGGGCCTTGATGGTGATGCCGCGCTCTTTCTCGATATCCATCGAGTCGAGTACCTGTTCACTCATTTCACGGTCAGTGAGGCCGCCGCAGGCCTGGATCAGGCGGTCGGCTAGGGTCGATTTCCCATGGTCGATATGGGCAATGATCGAAAAGTTACGGATTTTATCGCGCGGTGTCATGAGGCGCATATAGCGGGCACTGCTGCGCTGGGAAAGTGGGCGCAGGCGGGCGACATGTGGGTCTTCGCCTTGCGAGTGCCATAAACGTCAGTTAGCCTTCTCTTTACCCTTTGGAGGATGACCTTATGGCGGACCACCCAGACCGGGGTTCCTCGTCGATCCATGTGATCGGAAGTGGCAAGGCCATAGAGCGCGCCGCCGCCAAAGATGCCAAGATTGAGCGTTTGCAGTCGCTACATGTCGGCAATATGAGCGCGATCGATGCCAAATATGGCGGCCGGATTGCCGACGCCGAGAGTTCCGTCAATACGATCAATGCCAAATGGGACACGATCCAGGCCGAGGTCGACCGCCAGCCGCGCTATGCCCGCAGCATCTTTTACTGGCCCTTCATGGTCGCGCTGATGCTGTTCGAGATCCCCGTAAACCGGCTGAGCTTTGAGCTTTTCTTCCGTGAGAGCCCGACCGTGTCGCTGGGCGTTGCTTTCCTTGTGGGGGTTATCCTCGTGACACTGGCCCACAGGCTGGGTCTCGTGCTCTGCCGGTTTGGCTATCATGTGAAGAAGTCTGGCTGGGCAGGGCAGCTCATTCAGGTGGTGCTGATCTCGGCCATCATCGTTGCGTTGATCTATGGCGTCTCGGTGCTACGTCAGGCCTATCTCGACTTTGAAACCCAGCCGCAGGCGAGCTTCTCCGACATGCTCGCGGGCACCGGCGCCGCCCAGATGGCGGGGGATATGTTCAAAGCGGGCCTTGGCATTTCCGGATGGATCTTCTTTGCCATCAATATGGGCATCGTCGCCGTGGGCCTCACCGCAGCTTACTTCTCCCATGATCCGCATCCCGATTTCCAGTCCGCAGACATCCAGCTCAAGAAGGCCGAGAAACAGCTGGCGCAGATCAGGGGCCAGCGGGCGGACGCCGAATCCATCGAGCTGCGCCGCCATGCCAACCAGATCAACCGGGCCAGCGCCTGATCCGATGATAGTCTTTCCCGGACGCCGGCTCGCCCTGCCTGTCATTGCTTTCTCGATGTTGCTGGCCGCCTGTTCGGGGCCGGCGGGCTCGGGCTTCGTCAATCGCACGCCGGACGACTATTGCACCCTCAGCGACCGCTCGACCCTCTTCCTCATCGACCGGACGACGACCTTTGATGCGGGTGACCAGACGCTGCTGATGGAAAGCCTCGGCAGCGTGGTCGACCGGCTGGAAACCGGCGACCGGATCATCATCGCCACGATTTCCGACCATTATTCAAAGACGCGCCGGCTGGCGAATGCCTGCAAGCCCGGCTGCCCGGCAGGGGGCGGGGTGATCGACGAGATTGTCGGCTCGTGCAGCACGATGAAGGCCAAACAGGACCAGCAGCAGTTCATGGGCAGCCTTGCCGCCTCGCTGCGGGAAATTATCAACACGGCTGAAGATGCCTCGGGTTCTGACATTATCCGCACGATAGGCCACTGGTCGGGTTCGAACGCGGCAAGGCCGTATACGTCCATCATTGTCTATTCCGACATGCTGGAGAACAGCGACATGATTGGCTGGGGAAAGTTTTCTGCGCTGCCTGAGGATGAGCTGATGGGCATCGTATCTCAGCATGGGGCGGGGGCAAAAACCCCGGGCACCGATATCCGCGTAATTGGCTATGGCCGGCTACACGACAAGGCGCGCTCTCCCCTGCCAGCGGCGCTGGATGCAAAACTGCGGGGTTTCTGGACCCGGTATTTCTTTGAGGGCGGCGGTCAGGTCGAATTTTCGGCAAGCTCTGACGGCTAAACCTGCGGCCGTCCTCTGCATTTTTCCGGAGTTGCTTTCGCCCCGCGGCGCACTTAGCGATACTCAAGAGAAGGCAAAGGAACCTCACATGCGATACTCGATTGGAATGATGCTGACAGGGGCGCTTGTGCTTGGTCTTGCGGCCTGCGCGCCAGGGGAAGAGGCGGTTGATACCGGCAGCATTGAGCCGCCTGCTGTCGAGACCGGGGACGAGGAAGCGGAAATGGGTGAATATGAAATGGGCGAGATGCCCAGCGAAGAAGCGCAGGCTGCCGCGTCAGAGGCGGCGCAGGCTGCTGCCGAGGCGGGTGTCGTCTATGCCGGCGCAGACGAGAAGGGCGGAGAAATTTCCCTGCCGGCAGGTGAGATCCTCCGCATCGAACTCGAAACCGTTCCGACTGCCGGCTATGTCTGGCAGATCGTCGAGAAGCCTGATTTCCTCGAGCTGACGGGCGAGAACACCCGCGCAACCAATCCGGCGATGCAAAGCTTGCCGGGCTTCACGGGCGGCAATCACTATATGAGCTTCGACCTCAAGGCGTCTGCCACAGGCACCGGCATTGTCAAAATGACCGAGAGCCGCCCCTGGGAAACCGAAGAAGCGCCGGAAAGTACATTTGAAATGACCGTGACGGTCACAGCTGCGGAGTAGGGCCCCTCTTGCCAGACAGCCAGCTGACCCTGCCGAAGACCGGTATTACCGCTGACGGTTTCCTGACCGACAGCTGGTATCTGGCGGCGGCGTCGGCGGAGCTGAAGGCGGGTACGCAGCAGCGGGTGATGCTGCTGGGCGAGCCTGTCATGGTGGGGCGCACGCCCGCCGGGGAAGCGTTTGCTCTTCGGGATATCTGCCCCCACCGCCTGGTGCCTCTGTCTGCCGGAAAGCAGATAGAGACAGACGGGCAGTGGACGGTGGAATGCCCCTATCATGGCTGGCGCTTTGGCACAGACGGCGGCTGCAAGCTGATGCCGAGCCTCACCGAAGCCACCCCGCATGATCCGTCCAAGGTAAAAGTGCGCCGCTACCCGGTGCATGAGGCCAATGGCGCGGTCTGCATCTACATCGCGCATGATCCCCGCAGCTATGAACCGCCCGCTATGGCGCCCCCGGATTTCGGGCCTCTGCCGGAGAAGCCCAAATTCATCATCCACGACATGTTAAATGCGCATATGGATGACGCGGTGGCCGGCTTGATGGACCCGGCGGAATTGCCTCTCGTGCCGAGGATGCGAGGCTGGGCGGTTGAGCGGCATGTGCCAGGTTCCAGCTCCAGGCTCTATCGCTGGCTGTTTGGCGGCGATGTCATGACGGAGATATGGTTCCAGTTACCGGGCTATCGGTGGGAGATCATCTCGAGCGCCCGCGCGCGCCTCGTGACGCTGACCTGCCTGACCCCCGAAGCGCCCAAACGTACACGGATCACCCAGTTTACCTGGTGGACGGGCGCGCCGCTGCTCAGCCTGGCCGTTCCGGTGACACAACGTAAGGCCCATCAGAAGGCAATGCTTTGGGCCGACGATATAGATATGCAGGCCAAATGGTACGAGATGCTCAAGCGCGAATGGACTGCCGCCCGTAGCGAGGGCAGGGAGTTTACCAACCCGATCGAGCCCCGCGCATCCTGAAATGGATAA
Organism: Hyphomonas sp.; assembly: GCA_046293975.1. Classification (GTDB taxonomy): domain Bacteria; phylum Pseudomonadota; class Alphaproteobacteria; order Caulobacterales; family Hyphomonadaceae; genus Hyphomonas. Next base: position 17,029 of record JBKBIZ010000008.1, read on the forward strand.
GTTGAGGCGGCCTGCCTCCATCTTGCCCTGAAAAAGCCCCGGACAAGTGAGAAGATACGCGCTGGCCGAGGCGCATGATCGCCCCATCTTATGGCCCGCGCCCGCATTCCCCGCCCGGCGCGCCACAAAAAGGACTTGTCCAATGAAAATGTTTCTCTTTGCCGCTGCGAGCGTGTTTGCCCTCGCGGCCTGTGCGCCTGCTGCTGAAGAAGGTACGCCGACAGTCACCCCGCCGCCTATCGAGACGCCAATGGAAGATCCGGTCGCTGAGGATGTTCAGCCGGTCGAAGACGTTACGCTCGTTGATGTCGTCGCCAGCAATCCGGATTTCTCGACCCTGCTCGCCGCTGTGGATGCCGCAGGACTTGCCCAGACCCTGGCGGGCCCTGGCCCCTACACGGTCTTCGCGCCGACCAATGCAGCCTTTGCCGCGCTTGAGCCCGGCCAGCTCGACGCGCTTCTCCTGCCGGAAAACAAGGACGATCTGACCCGGATCGTCAGCTATCACGTGATCCCGGGCAAAGTGCTCGCTGCGGATGTGCCCGCTGAAGAGACGGCCACCGCAACCGCCAGCGTCAACAATCTTGACCTGTCCGTGCGCCGCATGGCCGACGGTACGGTGATGGTGAACCAATACAAAGTCACCAGCTCCGACATCCAGGCCTCCAATGGCGTGGTCCATGTGATTGACGGGGTGCTCATCCCCCGCATGGAAGAATAACACGTATGTAGAGGGCAGCGCCCGGTTCTTCCGGCGCGCTGCCCCGCTTACCGTTTGCGGGCCACGATGAAGGCGCGCACATCCTTGCCGCGCGTGCCGTGACGCTCGCTGGCGACGATCTCAAACCCCGCCTGCGTGATCTCGCCGGTCAGGGTGGTTTCAGAAAAGAAGTCCACATGCGGCGCCTTGCCGACGGCCTGCATCAGCGGCAGGGCGAGGCGGATTGCGAAGCTCATTTCCGTAAGGCAGGGCGTCTTGGAGATGAAGAGGCCGCCGGGTTTCAGCAGGCTGTGAACCGCTTCGAGCGCCGCCTGCCGCTCGTCCAGCAGGTGGAGGATGTTGAAGCCGAGGGCCAGGTCGAACGCCTTGTCGCGCCAGCGCTCATCATTGATTACCCCCACGTCGAAAGCGACATTGGCCGTGCCTGCGGCCGCCTTCTCCTGCGCGATGGCGATCATTTCCGCCGAGATGTCTGTTGCCAGAAGATGGGCGCAATGGGGCGCCAGTTTCAGCGCCGTGGTGCCCGTGCCGCAGCCGAACTCGAACGCCTCGTCGGTGGCCCGCATGAACTCGGCGGTCCGTGCCAGCGACCGTTCATACCCGGCCTCGTCGGCAATCGGATCGGCCGAATATTTGCGCGCCGCGCGGTCCCAGAAGCGGGTATTCCTGGAAACATCGTTCATTTTGGGCTCCCCTTGTTCCCTGTTTAGCAGGCTTGGATGACCTGGATATGGCAGTCAGATGTCAGCGCGCGCGAACAAAGAGTGAAAACTCAAGCTGTCTTTAACCATCCTCGCTGCTAGGGTGGCACGTATGAGCACCACGATTCGTATCCTTGGCATTGATCCTGGCCTGCGCCATACCGGCTGGGGCGTCATAGAGCAGACCGGCGCCCGCCTTGTGCACATCGCTCATGGCGTAATCGAAGCGCCGACTGATATTTCCATGGCAGAGCGGCTCGGCCATATCTTCGAGGCGGTGGGCGAGCTTGCCCGGCATCATGCGCCCGACGCGGCCGGGGTTGAGGAAACGCTGGTGAATGCCAATCCCCGCTCGGCGCTGAAGCTTGGCCAGGCGCGCGGGGCGGCGATGGCGGCCCTCGCTATGGCGGGCGTTTCGGTGGCCGAGTTTGCGCCCCGCCAGATCAAGCTCTCCGTGGTGGGCACCGGCACAGCGGACAAGGATCAGGTGAAATTCATGGTCCAGCGCCTCCTCCCGAGGGCAGGGGAGATGAAGCTGGATGCGGCTGACGCGCTTGCCTGCGCCATCTGCGCGGCGCACCATCTGCCTCTCCAGGTGAAGCGGGGCGCGGCATGATCATCGGTCGTCTGAAGGGCGAAGTGGCGGCCATCGGGCTCGACCATGTGCTGATTGATGTGAACGGGGTAGGCTATGTGGCCCTCGCCGGAACGCGCCTGCTGGCAAAGCTTCAGACCGGCGACAAGATCACCGCGCATATTGAAACGCGCGTCACCGAAAGCTCGATCACGCTGTTTGCCTTCGCCACCGATGAAGAGCGCGCCTGGTTCGTGCGCTTGCAGGATGTGCCGGGCGTGGCGGGAAAATCTGCCCTCGCCATTCTCGACGGACTCTCCCCGGCAGACATCATGGACGCGATTGCGCTCGGGGACGCGGGCGCCTTCACCCGCGCCAAGGGCATCGGCAAGAAGCTCGGAGAACGGATCGTCACCGAGCTTGCCGGCAAGGCGCCCCCGCTCGGCCGGTTTGGCAAGTTTGAAGTGGCCGCCGTTGCGGGCCTCGCCTCGGCACAGCCCGTATCGGCGGCCACCGGCGCGCGCGGCGAAGCGGTCAGCGCGCTGGTCAATCTCGGCTACACGCAGAGCGAGGCGGCCAAGGCCGTGGCGATGGCCGCGAAAGACGGCGCCGAGGATGTTGGCGTGCTGCTTAAAGGCGCGCTGAAGGAACTGGCTCGATGATCTTACGCGCCAGACCCTTAACCCCTCTCCCGCATGGCGGGAGAGGAGGGGCCCGCCCGCCGGCAGGCGGGTGGGAGGTGAGGGCCTTTCGCGTTTTAGGGGTTGATGTTGGGGCTCGCGGCAGAAAGACCCTCACCTCCCATCACTGCGTGATGGGCCCCTCCTCTCCCACTTCATGGGAGAGGGGTTGGTCCGTACCGGGAGGTTTTGAATGAGCCGCGAAGGCGCCCTCTCTGATCCCAACGCCCAGGGCGGCGACGCGCTTGATCGTGCGCTCCGTCCACAGACGTTTGAGGATTATGTTGGCCAGCGTAAAGCGAAGGCCAATCTCAAAGTTTATGTCGAGGCAGCGCGCGGGCGTAAGGAAGCGCTTGATCATGTGTTGCTGTTCGGGCCGCCCGGCCTTGGCAAGACGACGCTGGCGCAGATCCTCGCGCGGGAGATGGGTGTCGGCTTCCGCGCCACGTCCGGCCCCGTGATCGCCAAGGCGGGAGACCTTGCTGCCATCCTCACCAATCTTGAGCCCAATGATGTGCTCTTCATTGACGAAATTCACCGCCTTCCGGCGATTGTCGAGGAAATCCTCTATCCGGCGATGGAGGATTATGCCCTCGATCTTGTGATCGGGGAGGGGCCTGCCGCGCGATCTGTGCGGCTCGATCTGGCGCCCTTCACGCTGGTGGGCGCGACGACCCGCGCCGGCCTCCTCGCCACACCGCTGCGTGACCGTTTCGGCATTCCTGTGCGCCTTGAATTCTATGAGCCCGAAGAGCTTGGCCGTATCGTCATGGCGGCGGCGCGCAAGCTGGGTGTTCCGATTACGGAAGATGGCGCGGTAGAAATCTCCGCCCGCGCGCGCGGAACGCCGCGCATTGCGCTGCGCCTGCTGCGCCGGGTGCGCGACTTTGCCGAGGCCGAAGGCGCCGACATTAACCGGGGCTCTGCTGCCCGCGCGCTGAAGCGCCTTGAGATTGACGAAGACGGTCTCGACGCGCTCGACCGGCGCTATCTCCACGCGCTGGTGAAAACCTATGCCGGCGGCCCGGTCGGCGCCGATACGCTGGCGGCGGCCCTGTCGGAAGCGCGCGACGCGGTCGAAGATGTGATTGAGCCTTATCTCATGCAGAAAGGCTATGTGGCGCGAACCCCGCGCGGGCGCGTGGCCGCTCCGCTCGCCTATGAGCGCCTGGGGCTGAAAGCGCCGAATGGTCAGCAGTCTGCGCTCTTTGGCGAAGACGAGAGCTGATCAGCCCGCTTCGCTGTCGTCAGGCTCCCCGCCACCCATCGCCCATAAGAGCCCGATGATCGCGCCCTTGATCCGGGGAAGGAGCATCAATACTGCAAGGATCGCAAATGCCCCGAGCGCGGGCAGGGTGATCCAGATGGGCCAGCTGTCCTGCCGGGCGCTGATGAAGGTCATGCCCGCGAGGAATGGCCCGAGGATCAGCACGGTCAACCAGGGCGGCCCGTCTTCGGCGCGGATGCGTCCGATGGGCGCGTCGCACACAGCGCAACTGTCTACCTGCTTCAGATACCGCGCAAAGAGCTTACCTTGCCCGCATGCCGGGCAGCGATGGCGTAGCCCCCTCAGCAGGGGGCGCCAGGCGGGCATCTTGGCCGGAGAAGGGGCGGGGCGCTCGGGCATGGCTCTGCTTACACCCGCGCGCGCTCCCCCTGTTATGAGGGATGACGCCGCATGGCACGCCTGCTAGCTTTCTCTCATGGCACTGGGATGGGACAAGATAGAGCAGGCTGAAGGCTTTGCAGGGCTGCGTGCCCATGCAGAGGCGGAAGTCATGCCGCTTCTGTCGGGCGCGGAACTTCGCCCGGTAGACGCAGAAGTTCTCAAGGGGCGCGTGAGCCGCGCCCTGACGATTGGCTTTGCCAGCTTTGTCATCAGCTTCCTGATCGTCCAGGCCCTGATCCCCAATACGGTCTGGGGCGAAACGCTTGTCTTCATTCTCTTCCCGGTGATGTTCATTGGCAGCATTCTGGGCTCGCTTTTCCTGTTCCGGAGAAGCCTGCTGCGGGTGTTGCTGGACGCCAAGAAGCGCTTCCTCATCCGGGGCAAGGCGTTGTCGGTTCTCGTACAGCCCCTCGGGCTCACCTATGTGCCCACGCCCGGTGGCACGCCTGGGGCGCTCAAATGGCTGGCGCAGCAGGCCTGGGCCCCGGCGGAGCTGCGGGATCTGGCCACGACCTTTGATGAGGTGGGCGGTATGGACGAAGCCGTCGCGGCGGCGCGCGGCGCCGGCCTGATGGTGGAGGCCAATGTCTATGTGCTCGGCACAAAGGCGCAGAAGGAACAGTATCACAAGATGGCCGCCACCCAGGCGACCATCGAGGACGGGTTTCATGGGCGTCGGGGCGGCATTGACTTCGACATGTTCGAATGGGTCGAACGCGTCGATGAGGCCCCGGATATCCATCATCTGGTGATCGTGCTGGAGGCGCCGCTGGAGTTGCACGGCGTTACCCAGCTGCGGGCGCGCAAGACAGGGTGGCCGCAGGAGGCCTCCGATGCCCGCTTTGTCGAGATTGATCTTGGCCCCAGAGCCTTTGACGCGGTCTACCGCCTGCGTTCGACCGATCAAATCGAGGCTCGCGCGATCTTCAACCCTGCCGTCATCGAGCGGGTGATTGATCTGGCCCATGACGGCAAGTTCCGCGCCGTGGCGAAGGGCAGCCGCCTGGTGTTCGATTTTCCCGGGGTAAACCGGTTCAACCTGGTAGATGTGGTCAGCGGGGAGTGGAGCGAGGAAACCCTGCGCCAGACCGTCTCGGACCTTGTTGAGGCGCTTACCCTCGTTGATACGCTCGCGCATGCCTTCATGCTCGCGCGCAAGTCTGATACGGGCGGAGTATGACCCTGCCTGTTCTCGATCAGAAGAATTTCGATGCGGCCCGCCAGCACTGGATCGCCGTGCGCGTCTATTACGAAGACACAGACTTCACCGGCATGGTCTACCACGCCAATTACCTGCGCTTTTTCGAGCGCGGGCGGTCCGACCATCTGCGCGATGCTGGCGTCTCCCACCAGTCGCTGCTGGCGCGTGAAGACCCTGCCGCTTTCACGCTGACGAATGTGAATGTCACCTACCGCAAGCCGGCTAAGGTGGATGACCTTCTGCATATCCGCACGCGCTATCTCGGCATGGATGGCCCGCGCATCCGCTTTTCGCAGACTTGTCTGCGTGGGGCTGAGGTGCTGGCCGAGGGCGAAATCACCGCCGTGATGATCCATGCGGATGGGCGCCTGCGCCGCCCGATCAAGGAAATCGCCGAGCTTCTGGAAGCGTACAAATGGAGAGCCGGCTAGGCAGGTTCGGCTGGGGCGGCGTGATTAATTTCCGGTGATCGCATCCCTCTCACGGAGGCCTTCAGGCGGCCGATAAGATTAAGAATCTGCCATAATGGCTTAACCATCATGCAGTAAGTCTCATATGGACTGCTCAAAGCCTGTAACACGCCGTGTTTCTGCCGGATTTGGGTTAGATTACAGAGCGGAAATAACCAGTGCCCGCAGTTGAACCCCCCCACGTTTCTGCTACCGCAGAAACCGTCCGGGGCAGGGTGAGTTGCCCCGGCAGGCCAAGGAGATAACGAGACACATGGAAACGGACGCAATCGGCACGGTTGCCAGCCATTCGGATTTTTCCCTGATCAGCCTGCTGATGGCCGCTGATCCGGTCGTGAAGCTTGTGCTGCTCGCGCTGTTCCTCGCCTCGATCTGGTCATGGATCGTGATCGGCGAGAAATTCTTCAAGCTGGGCGGCCTCAAGAAGTCCTCACGCGATTTTGAAGAAGCGTTCTGGAGCGGACGCGCCGGTGACATAGACATGCGCCCCGGCCAGGGCGGCAAAGACCCCGCCAGCCGGGTGTTCATTTCCGCTGCCCGGGAATGGGCCGACGCTGGCAAAAGCCCCGCATCGGCTGAGGCCACCGCCATCGTCAGCCGCGCCGAACGCTCGATGCGCGCCGCCGTTGACCGCGAGATCGGGCGCGCCGGTTCAGGCCTCTCGGTGCTGGCCACGATTGGCTCAGCGTCTCCGTTCATCGGTCTTTTCGGCACGGTGTGGGGCATCATGAACGCCTTCCTGAACATCGCCGAGCAGCAGGATACGAGCCTTGGCACCGTGGCCGGCCCGATTGCCGAAGCGCTGTTTGCCACCGGCCTCGGCCTGATCGCCGCCATTCCGGCCGTCATCTTCTACAACAAGTTCACCAGCGACCTGACCAAGCTGGGCGACCAGCTCGACACGTTCTCCCAGGATGTCCTCGTGCGCCTCTCCCGGCGCGCGTCGGATGCCGCACGCGATTAGGGCGGGGCAACAATGGGTCTGATCCTCGGTTCTGGTGGCAAAGGCGGACGGCGCGGACGGCGCGCCCTCAATGCCGAAATCAACGTAACACCGTTCGTGGACGTCATGTTGGTGCTGCTGATCGTGTTCATGGTCACCGCGCCGATGCTGGTGCGCGGGGAACAGCTGAACCTCCCGCGGACCACCTCCGCGCCGCTCAAGTCCGATCCTAATGATGCCCCGCTGACCGTCTGGGTCAAGGCCGATGGCACGGTCCTGATCCAGCAGACGGAAGTCCAGATCGAGGGGCTAGGCGCTCAACTCACGGCAATCGTTGGTGAGGGGTATGACAAGGACGTGTTCCTCTATGCCGATGAAAGTGTGCCCTATGGCCTGGTCATGGAAGTGACAGCCGAGGTGCGCGGCGCCGGCTTCACACGCATGTCGTTCATTACCGAACAAAAGACCAACACCCCCCGCTGACCCGGAAGGACCAGCCTGACCGATGCTTCGTGGCCTGACAGTTTCCGCTCTTGTGCATGCCACTGTGCTGGCTATGGCGGTCGTATCGTGGCCGCAGAAAAAGAATGACTGCGACGAGCAGATCGAGCGCCTGCGCCGCGAGCAGCCGGGGATCAGCTCGGTCGAGATCCTGATGCAGCTGCCTCAGTGTGCATCCTCCGCTGATCTGCCCATCGACTTCCTTGAGATCGGCCGGATCTCCGATGTCGCTGAGATGCGCAAGTCTGATACGCCCGAGCCCGAGCCTGAGCCCGAAGCGGCGCCGGAACCCGTTGAAGAGACGCCTGCGCCCCCGCCAGAGCCGGAAGCAGCACCAGAGCCGGAGCCTGAAGTTGAAGTCCCCGATCCGCGCCAGCCCGAGCCACCGAAAAAGCCCGAGCCCAAGCCCGAGCCCAAGAAAGAAGAGCCCAAACCAAAGCCCAAGCCGGTGGAAAAACCACCCGCCAAGCCGAAGAATGATCTCGATTTCCTCGACGATTTCGAAAGCACGCTCCAGTCCAAGCGCACGTCCGAGCAGCGGCCGGAAACCCAGCAGTCTGACCGGCCCGTGCTCGCCAATTCAGACCGGGACCAGCAGGGGGCAGGAGCACGCACTGGCGCCACCGCTTCGTTGCAGGCCGCCCTGCGCCGGCAGATCGGCGAATGCTGGCCAGGCATCGATGACTTTCCGAAGGAGCATCAAATTTTGGTGACGATTAACATGAAGCTGACGCGTGATGGTGCGCTTGATGGTTCACCTACGGTGGTAAGCCCTAGGCCGCGTCCGGTTGGCCGATCTGGGCTTGCTGTCGAAATGGCTCTTACTGCCGTCCGGAGATGTGCCGATATTGGCAATTATCGGTTGCCGCCGGAGGACTATGAGCTTTGGAAAGATATCAACGTAACGATTGGCCCACTACAGTGATGCTGTATGCGCGTCGCAAGAATTCGATGAGGAGTCCGAACTGATGCTGAAACGCCTGATGCCGTTCCTGGCAGTTATCATGCTGGCGATTGGGCTGGTGGCGCCTGCCAGCGCCCAGCTGCAAGTCCGTGTGGATGAAGGAAACTTCAAACCCACACCCATCGCGATTCCGGATTTCCAGGTGACGGGCACCAACACCGAGATTGCCCGCCAGATCGCCGAAGTGGTGCGCGCTGACCTTGCCTCAACCGGCCTGTTTGACATGCAGAGCCCGGCCTCCTTCATCCAGCGCGACCTTTCAATCAATGCCGAGCCGCGCTTTGCCGACTGGAAGATCATTCGCACAGACGCCCTCGTTGTGGGCGCGTTTGAGGAACTCCCCGATGGTAAGCTTGCCGTGTCGTTCCGTCTTTGGGACGTTTATGGCGGCGAGTTGATGCGGATCAACGGAGAGCCGGGCCGCCGCCTGACGACCACGCCGGAAAACTGGCGCCGCATTGCGCACAAGATCGCCGACTCGATCTACACCCGCCTGACCGGTGAAGATCCGTACTTCGATACGCGCATCGTCTACATCGCCGAAACCGGCCCCAAGACCGAGCGCGTGAAGCGTCTCGCGATCATGGATAGCGACGGCTCCAACCAGCAATATCTGACCTCTGGCCGCTCGACGGTGCTGACGCCCCGCTTCAGCCCGTCCTCCCAGGAAATCACCTATATGTCGTTTGAAGGCGGGCGCCCGCGCGTCTACCTCTTCAACATCGAAACGGGCCGCCAGGAATTGCTGGGCAATTTCCCGGGCATGACCTTCGCCCCGCGCTTTGGCACCGATGGCCAGAGCGTGCTGCTCTCTCAGGCCCAGCGCGGCAATACCGATATCTACATCATGAACCTGCGCACGCGCGAAAGCCGCCGCCTGACAGATCATCCGGCGATCGACACATCGCCGTCAATGTCTCCGGATGGCAAGTCGGTGGTGTTCAACTCCGACAGGGGCGGCACACCGCAGCTCTACATCATGAATACGGACGGTTCGCAGCGCGCCTGTCCGTCGGGTGGCCGTGATACCGCCTGCCGCATAACCTTTGGCCGGGGCCGTTATTCAACGCCCGTTTGGTCGCCGCGCGGTGATCTGATTGCCTTCACCAAGCAGGAAAGCGGCAAATTCTATATCGGTGTGATCGGGATCGATGGCAAAGGCGAGCGCCTGCTTTCGGAATCGTATCTGGACGAAGGTCCCGATTGGTCCCCCAATGGCCGTGTTATCGTCTTCTTCCGGGAGAACCGCCCGGGCGCTGGCCCGCAGCTCTGGTCGGTTGACCTTTCAGGCCGGAATGAGCGCCGCGTGATGACCCAGACTGATGCTTCGGACCCGGCCTGGTCGCCTGTCCTGCAATAAATCCTGCCCCTGCCTGGTGCTGAAAAGGCGGGCAGGGGTCGGAATAAGGCCATTTCGTGGCAAAAACAGCACAAAGGCCGGAGAAATCGCTTGAATACAGATTGTCGCGATAAAACAGTCAGAATAAGGAAATAAAGGCCCGATAAGACGGCCGCCGACACACAGAAGCCGCGAAGCGGTCCGTACAGTGCCACCTGAACTAAACTTGGAGCCCCGACATATGCATATTCTCCTGAAAGCCTCTGCAGCCGCCGCTCTTCTGGCCGCGACCGCAGCTTGCGCTTCCCGCCCCCCCCCGGTCGCTGACCCGGTTACCCCTCCGCCGGTTCAAGATACCGTTACGGAAACGGAAACCGTTGTCACCCAGCCGGTTGTCCAATCCTCGATCACCCCGGGCTCGCTGGAAGATTTCCGCGTGAACGTTGGCGAGCGTGTCTATTTCGACCTCGACCAATATCGCCTTGACTCTGACGATCAGGAAATCCTGAAGCGTCAGGCAGCCTGGCTGAACGCTTACCCGAACGTTCGCGTTCTCGTCGCCGGTAACGCGGACGAGCGCGGCACGCGCGAGTACAACCTCGCCCTCGGCGAGCGCCGCGCTTCGGCTGCAAAAGACTACCTCGTCAGCCTCGGCGTCAGCGCTTCGCGCGTCGATACCGTCTCCTATGGCAAAGAGCGTCCGATTGCTGGCGGGTCGAACGACGAGTCGTGGGCAATGAACCGTAACGCATGGACCCAGATCGTTTCCGGCGCCACCAGCTAAGGCGTACTGCGTTTACGTGATGAAAAGGACAGCCGGGTGCCATAATTTGGCCCCGGCTGTTTCTTTTAGTCCCTGGGCTGAAGTCTGCCCCCCCGCACCCGGAGATACCCGTCATGCTGAAAGCTTCCCTCACAAGTCTTGCTGTCCTTGGATTGCTGGCTACGCCCGTCCTCGCACAGAGCCGCGGGGCGCCGATTGTAAAGGGCGTGACGACCGGAGACCTGTCCGTACAGGTCGATCAGACACGTCAGCAAACGGCCGATCTGATGATGGAGATCAACCGCAATGCGGACCGGATCAACCAGCTGAGCGGCCGGCTCGAGACACTTGAATATGAACTCTCACGCACTCGTGATGCCGGCGAGCAGCAGATGATGGACAATGAAACCCTGGCTCAGCAGAACGCCGAACTTCGTGGCCAGCTTGAAGCCCAGGCCCGCGCGATCACGGCGCTTCAGATGGTTATGGGCATAGAGCCGACAGAGCTGCTGGATACCGGCTCTGGCCTCGGCCCGGCTTCTGGCCCGGCGCCCTCGCCGTTTCCGTCCTCGGGTCAGCAGACGATTGGCCCGGTGCCCAGCACGCAATCAGGCGCCAGCGGCGGTCCGTCGGTTCTGACACCGGCCCCCTCCACCCAAAGCGGTCTGCCGGAAGGCTCCCTCGGCACGATCTCCGCCAGCCAGCTTCCCGGTGAAGCGGGTCCGCTCTTTGCCGTTGCCCGCCAGCGCCTCCTCGCGCTCGACTATGCCGGTGCGCAGGAAGCCTTCCAGTCTTTCGTCGACAAGTTCGGCAGCGATCCCCAGGCTGGTGAGGCCTATTTCTGGCTCGGCGAAACGCTCCACCAGCAGAACGCCTATGCCGAGAGCGGCCAAGCCTACACCACAATGATCCGCTCATTCCCGGATGACGCGCGCGCACCCGACGCGCTGGCGCGCCTTGCGCGGTCGATGCGGCTGATCGGGGATACGGCCAAGGCCTGCCAGGCGCTCGACACACTGCCCAAGCGCTATCCCAACGCGTCCAAGGTCGTACGCGACCTGGCGGCCGTTGAGCGCACCCGCTCCGGATGCAAGGGCTAAGCCCTCAGGCCGCCTTCGAGGCAGCGCTGGCGGCGCTGCCTGACTGCCTGCTCGATGCGCCGATCGGCGTGGCTGTCTCCGGTGGCAGCGATTCCCTTGCGCTCCTGATCTTTGCTCATCGGTGGGCGGCGGGGCAGGGGCGAACCCTGCACGCCCTTACCGTTGATCACGGCCTGCGCGCTGAGGCCCGCAGGGAGGCCGAGGCGGTTGGCCGTCTCTGCCGCGTGTTGGGCATCAGCCATGACATCCTGCGCCTTGAGGGTGCCGCGCCGCGCCAGGCAGCGCTCCGCCGAGGGCGCCACGCGGCCCTCGCCAGGACAATCCGGGACAAATCGGGACACCTCCTCCTCACCGGGCACACTGCTGACGACCAGGCCGAGACCTTCCTGATGCGCGCCCGGCAGGGGTCGGGCTGGTACGGGCTCGCCGGGATGCGGCCGCTTTCGCTCTCCCCGGTCTGGCCGGAAGGTGAGGGGCTGTTCCTCGCCAGGCCGTTGCTCGGGGTCCGCCGCGAGGTGCTTCGTGACTTCCTGAAGGGCGAGGGGAATGGCTGGACGGATGACCCGTCGAACGACAATCCTGTCTTTGAGCGGGTGCGTATGCGGCGCCTTATGCGTCCTGAAATGTCCCGAAGTGTCCAGGTTTTGTCTCTGATTGACCGGTTTCAGACATTAAGAATGATTGAGGATGACGCGATCTGGCGCTGGCTGACTGCAAATGTCAGCGTGGATGAAACAGGCATCCGCGTGGTTTCGTTCTCCCGGCTACCCCCCGAAAGGGCAGCGCGCGCCCTTGGTATCCTGATCCAGATCGCGGCTGCACGTGAAATCCCCCCGCGGGGTGAAAGCCTCGCCCGATTGGCAGAGCGGCTTGTTTCGGAAGAGAATTTTCGGGGCGCCACATTGGGTGGCTGCCGCATTCGGCGCGGCAAGGGGCATCTGCGCTTCCTGCCTGAAGCCGCCGGTCCCCATCGCGCCACCTCCCGCCGTCTCCTGGCCACAGCGGCGATCCTGTCCGGAAACCCGTATGAAATTGCCGCAGCAGCAGGAAAGGAGTCGTTTTTAGAGGATTTGGTGCCTATCTTCTAAACTCAATCCCGTATGCTTGATCGAATAGTTTCTGACGGAACCTTGCTATGAATGTCCGCAATTTGGCGATCTGGGGCGCGCTTGCCCTTCTAGTAATTGGTATGGCTGTGATGATGGGCGGCAACCCTGAGGTTGCGCGGGCCCAGGTCACAAAGCTGTCAGAGATCTATACCCTTGCCGAACAGGGCAAGCTTACTGAAGCTACCCTGGGCAACACCACCATCATCGTTAAGACCACAGACGGGCAAACGCTTAAAAGCGAGCTGCGCGCGCTGGACATGAAAACCGAAGATGTGCTCACCCAGAACAATGTTCCCTTCTCGGTAAAGCCCGATACCGGCCGCAATAACGTGGCGTCTGTTTTGCTGTCGATCCTGCCGATTCTTCTGATCGTTGGTTTTGTCTTCTTCATGATGCGCCAGATGCAGGGCGGCGGTGCACGCGGCGCGATGAGCTTTGGAAAATCCCGCGCCCGGCTGCTGACGGAAAAGCATGGCCGCGTGACGTTTGACGATGTTGCCGGCGTGGACGAAGCCAAGGAAGAATTGCAGGAAATCGTCGAATTCCTGCAAGACCCGTCCAAGTTCCAGCGCCTCGGCGGCAAGATCCCGAAAGGCGCGCTGCTGGTCGGCCCGCCCGGCACGGGCAAGACATTGCTGGCCCGCGCGGTTGCCGGTGAAGCCGGTGTGCCCTTCTTCTCGATCTCTGGCTCTGACTTTGTCGAGATGTTTGTCGGCGTCGGCGCGAGCCGTGTGCGCGACATGTTCGAGCAGGCCAAGCGCTCTGCCCCGTGCATCATCTTCATTGACGAGATCGACGCGGTCGGCCGCTCGCGCGGCGCAGGCCTCGGCGGCGGCAATGACGAGCGTGAGCAGACGCTGAACCAGCTCCTCGTCGAGATGGACGGTTTCGAAGCCAATGAAGGCATCATCATCATGGCGGCCACCAACCGCCCTGACGTGCTCGATCCTGCACTTCTGCGTCCCGGCCGGTTTGACCGTCAGGTCAATGTTGGCAATCCTGACATCATCGGCCGCGAGAAGATCCTGCGCGTGCACATGCGCAATGTGCCCCTCGCCAAAGATGTCGAGACCAAGACGATTGCACGTGGAACGCCGGGCTTTTCAGGCGCTGACCTTGCAAACCTTGTAAACGAAGCGGCGCTGCTCGCTGCTCGCCGCGGCAAGCGCGTCGTCGCGATGCAGGAATTTGAAGACGCCAAGGACAAGGTTCTGATGGGACCAGAGCGCCGCTCGATGGTCATGTCGGAGAAGGAAAAAATCCTGACCGCCTGGCATGAAGCGGGCCACGCCGTTGTGGCAATGAAGGTTCCGGCCGCCGATCCTGTCCACAAGGCGACGATCATTCCGCGTGGCCGCGCGCTCGGCATGGTCATGCAGCTTCCCGAGGACGACAAGCTGTCGATGTCCAAGGTCGAGATGACTTCGCGTCTTGCCATCATCATGGGAGGCCGCGTCGCCGAAGAACTGAAGTTCGGCGATGATAATGTTACCGCGGGCGCAGCTTCCGATATTCAGCAAGCCACACGTCTAGCGCGCGCAATGGTTACGCGCTGGGGCTACTCGGACATTATCGGACCAGTGGATTACGGCTCTGACCAGGGCGATGTGTTCCTTGGCCAGCAGCTTATGCAGTCGAGCCATATTTCGGAAGAGACCTCGCGCAAGATCGAGGAAGAAGTCCGTAAGCTGATCGAACAGGGCAAGGAAGATGCCCGCAAGGTAATGACCGAATTCCGCAAGGAATGGGAAGCCATTGCTAACGGGCTGCTCGAATTCGAGACTCTGTCGGGCGAAGATATTGCGGGCCTTCTGTTAGGCACGCCGCCGAGCCGCCCGGACATCTCTGACGATGATGCCGGCCCGTCTTCCGCTGTGCCCGCGATCGGCAAGCGCAAGAAGCCCAAAGAGGGCGGTATCGGCGACGCAGAGCCCAGCCCGGCCTGACGGATACGCTTCCAAGACAAACAAAGCCCTTCCGCTCCGCCGGGAGGGCTTTTTTCATTAGTCGATGCAGACAGCGAGTAAGAGCGAAGGCTTGCCTTTCCGGGGGGGGCGGATAGTCTGCCGCCATGATGCTGAAACTGGCTGCTGCCCCCGCTTTCGCCCTCGTTCTTACCGCCTGCGCCACCGCGCCCGCAGGGCCGCCTGATCTTCCGTTTGCGGAGGGCCTTGCGGCGACCTGTGGCAAGGCTTTTGAAGGCCGGGTAGTCAGCCATGACGCGGTGGATGATGAGTGGCGCGAGAACCGGCTGGTTGTGCATGTGCGCGACTGCGAGCCGGGCATTTTCCGCCTGCCGCTGAGTGTCGGTGAGGACCGCTCGCGTACTTGGGTGCTTACGACCACAGGTGAGAATGGCGGCTGGGAACTGCGCCATGTTCATCGCCATGCGGATGGCAGTCTCGACGCGCTGACCGATTATGGCGGCTTCTCGATTTCTGATCCCGGTGCTGCCCGCCAGGAATTTCCGGCTGACCAGTCCACAAAAGACCTGTTCGACAGGGAAGACATTCCCGTCTCCAAGACGAATGTCTGGGCGGTT
The DNA here is from genome assembly GCA_046293975.1 of Hyphomonas sp. Lineage (GTDB taxonomy): Bacteria > Pseudomonadota > Alphaproteobacteria > Caulobacterales > Hyphomonadaceae > Hyphomonas. The sequence continues at coordinate 32,306 of JBKBIZ010000008.1, forward strand.
GAAGTGCGGTCAGGCCAACAAATGTTCGCCTACGAACTGAAACGCCCGGAGCGTTTCTTCCGCGTCGAGGTCGATCTGTCGAAGCTGGTGGAAATTCCCCCGCCGCACTGGACCCCGCCTGCGCCTCCGATGTGAATTCCGAGGCCAGCCGGTTCGCACGCCGGTCAGCCTCTATGTCCACCGGCCGGTGGAGGGCGCCTTTCATTCTGCATCGCGGTTTGAGCCGCCCTTTCCTGCGGCGGAAGTGGGGAAGGGCTGGCCCATCTGGATTCTGGAGCACAGGGGTCACGAGCTTTACTTCGCAAGCCGTGAAGAGATGAGCCATGTCGCCAGTGTGCTGGGGCAGAAGATTCTTCCCGATCCGCGCGTTCTGGGCGCCGAGTTTGGCACCGTGAACGCTCACTGGCTTTCGCGCATGGATAAGGCCTGGCTGAGCTGGAAAGTGCGGCAGGAGGTGGTGCGCCGTCTGGCAGCTGTCTGTGCGCCTTAGTTCATCCCGGCCTAGAAAACTTCTTCCCAAAGTTGTCCGTCTGATTAGATTGGATCGAGGACTCTTGGAGGGGTTATGACTGAGACGACATTACAGCCTGCCGCGTTATCAAGACGGAGAGGCGGGCCGACCGGATATGAATATGAGAGTGGTGTCTGCCGGCCCCTTCACCCATTTCAGAAACCCCTCTCCGTGCTTCTGGTTCTGTATGTTGTCGCCTGTGCTCTTCTGGGGTTAGCGGCGCTTTATTGGATTGTAGATCACCGCTTTTTTGACGCCGAGGCGCTGGCCTATGCCGACCCGGAAGGGGAGGAGGCCCTGATTCTGGCGCTTGGCATCTTCTCTCTTGTGGCGCTCGCTGAGCGGCTCCTCATGTTTACCTGTGCTTTCCTGGTCGGGCGCTTCACGTTCAGGGCAATGAAGAACATTTACACGGTTCGCAGCCCGGTCCCCGATATGTCGCCTATCGGTACGGTGCTCTGGTATCTGGTTCCCTTTGCCAATTTCGTGAAGCCATCCCAAGGAGTCCACGAAATCTATCAGGGCTCTTTTGAGGAGGCGGGGCTGCCTGTGAAGAATGGGGTCGTCTCGAAATGGTGGGCTGCCTGGATCATTTCCGTGATTGCCGGAATGGTTTCGAATTTCAGTTATGCGTCCTCCGCGGTCGTTTTCGGGGCCGTCATCATATGGGTTATTGCGGCGGCGATAGCGGCGGTTCTGCTGCGCGGCATCATCAACGAGGTCACCGAAGCGCAGGAGGCGATGATTGTCGGTGGGCGGGTGTCTGCGTTTGATTGACACCGCCCCGGCTTCCCAAGGGCCGTCTCGCGCGATAGACACCCGCGACAGCTGAGAAACCAGACAATATCGAGGGGTTTTCCCATGGCCGGGCATAGTAAATGGGCCAATATCCAGCACCGTAAGGGTAAGCAGGACAAGAAGCGCGCGGTCCTTTTCGCGCGCCTGTCGAAGGAGATAACGGTCGCCTCTAAAATGGGCGGGCCTGATCCGAACATGAACCCGCGCCTGCGCCTGGCGATCACCAACGCCAAGGGCGTGTCAGTGCCCAAAGACAATATCCAGCGCGCCATCGACAAGGGGCAGAGCAGCGGCGGGGCAGACTATGCCGATATCCGCTATGAAGGCGTTGGCCCGGGTGGCGTTGGCATCATCATTGAGGCCTCGACCGACAACAAGAACCGCGCCGCGACCGATATCCGCACGGCGTTCTCGAAGAATGGCGGCGCGCTGGGGACGACGGGGTCTGTTTCTTTCAATTTCGACCAGCTCGGCGAGATCGAGTATCCGGTAAGCGCCGGGACGGCCGACGAAGTTATGGAAGCGGCGATTATGGCGGGCGCGCAGGACGTGGAGTCGAATGAGGAAGGCCACTGGATCTATACCGCGCGGGAAGACTTCGCGGCCGTATCGACAGCGCTGGCCGAGACGTTCGGAAGCAAGGTAGAGCCGACCTCAGCCAAGATCATCTGGAAACCGAAGGTGACCACGCCGGTCTCAGGCGATGCCGCCGATCAGCTGATGAAGATGCTTGATGTGCTCGACGAGCTTGATGACGTGCAGAGCGTCTATGACAATTCGGAACTTTCCGAGGAAGAGTTGGCACGTCTCTCCGGGGGCTGATTATTCCTCGACGCCGAGGCCCAGGCTTTCCAGAATGCTTTCCGTATCCGCGCCGGGGCGCGGGGGTGGCAGGCGCAGGCTGGCGGGGGTTTCAGAAAAGTGGACCGGGTGGCGCATGGTGCGATACCTGCCCGCTTCGGGGTGGTCAGCTTCGGCAAAGAAGCCGGTGGCCACAAGATGCGGATCGGTCAGCACTTCGGCGATGGTATTGTAGCGCATGGCCGGGATATCGGCTTTGTCCATCAGCTCTAACCATTCGCCAGTTGTCTTCGTCGCGCTGACTTTCTCAATGAGGGCGTAAAGTTCACCAACATGCTCCGTGCGCGCCTGATAGGTGGAAAAGCGCGGGTCTTTGAAGATATCTGGCATACCGCCGATCTGGAAAAATTTCTCCCATTGCTCATCCGAATACGGAACAAGTCCGATAAAGCCGTCCTTGGTGGGGTAAGGGCGGCGATTGGGGTTGATTGAGCGGGTATAGGCGAGCTTTCCATTGCCGGGCAGAAAGGTCTCACCATAGAGATTCTCGACCATGTTGAAGAAGGTAAAGCTCTCAAGCATCGGCACCTGCACGAACTGGCCCTTGCCCGTGCGGGCGCGATGGAGCAGCGCGGCGAGGGTTGCATAGGTCGCAAAGAGGCCCGCTGTCTTGTCGGCAACGAGGGAGGGGGCGTATTCGGGCCGGCCGCCTGAGCGCAGGGCGTTGAGATCGGCAAAGCCTGACGCACCCTGGATAAGGTCGTCATAGGCCTGGCGATGCTCATAGGGGCCGCCTTTGCCAAAGCCTGCGCAATGGACATAGACAATGTCTTCCTTCAGCGCCTTGACCTGCTCATAGCCAAAGCCGAGCCGCTCCATGCCTGCCAGACGCACATTGTGGAAAAAGCAGTCCGCCGTTTTCAGAAGCTCGGTGAGGGTGGCCTTTCCTTCCGACGTCTTGGCGTCGAGCGTCAGCGCACGCTTGTTACGATTAAGCGCCATATAAATGGGGCCGAGATCGCCGGTGGGAGAGGCGCCCGCATAGCGCATCGTATCGCGCTTCTTGGGGGGTTCGATCTTGATGACCTCTGCCCCGAGATCGGCGAGAATCAGGGTTGCGAACGGGCCGAGAACGACAGAGCTCATATCGACGATACGCATACCCGAGAGTGGGCCGGGGCGGGACTTATCGTTCATTAAGGGCCTCCATGTTTTTCGGTAAGTGCCCGCAGCCTGCCCTTAAGATCAAGGCATGCCCCTGCGTTATCGCGCTAGGGCGAGGCGGGCTTGTTCGATTTGGCGGGTCTTGGCCTCGAAGAGCGACCAGTCATCGGCATCGGCAATCAGTGACCAGAGTGCCTCTACGTCCTCAATGATGAGGCTGACGGGTTCAGGCTGCTGGAAATAGGCCTCGGCGAGGCGTTCGGGGCGTTCTGGATCACGGTCCATCAAGACGGTGCGGACAGGCGTAAAGGCGGCATGGGCGTAGAGGCCTGATTGAGGGGAGGCGGCGGCGCGGGCCGCGCTGGCGGAGCCACCGAACCAATCAAAGAATGTTTGCGGCCAGTTCGCGCCGCTCTCCGTCATCCAGGCATAGAACATTTGCAGAAATGAAATGTCCGTGGCGGCGTCACCGCTCGGCTTCAGGCCGAGCAGGGCGTGGGTATGGGCGGAAAAGCTCTCGCGATAAGCGGCCTCGTAAGGGATCAGCGCCTTGGCGAGATCGTCCGCCTCGGCAAGGAGGAGCATGGACGAGGCGAGCTGCTGGAGCGCCCATCCGCCCTGCACGGGCTGGCGGCCGAAGCGGTAAAGGCCCTGCTGGTCGAAATAGGCGGCGGTGAAATTCGGATCGGAGACGGGCAGGAAGCGCCACGGGCCGAAATCGAAGGTCTCGCCCGTGATGTTGAAATTGTCGGTGTTCATGACGCCGTGCACGAAGCCAGCGGCCATCCACTGGCCGATCATCCGGCCGGTTGCGATGGCGATCTGTTCCAGCAGTTTGCAGGTCTTGCGTGCCGTGTCCGTATCCTCGGCGCCGGGATAGAATTCCGCGACGCAATAATCGACGAGGCGCGCCAGGCTCTCGCGGTCCTCCATCCAGGCGCAGCGCTGGAAGGTGCCGAAGCGGACATGGCTGTGCGAGAGGCGGACAAGTACGGCAGAGCGGGTGGGGGAGGGTTCATCATTGCGGCTGAGCTGCTCGCCGGTCTCTATCAGGCTGAAGGCTTTTGACGTGTTGACGCCCAGAGCCTCCAGATAGTTTGCCGCGAGGATCTCCCGGACGCCGCCCTTGAGCGTGAGCCGTCCATCGCCCTGGCGGGACCACGGCGTCTGGCCCGAGCCCTTGGTGCCAAGGTCGAGCAGGCGGCCCGCCTTGTCGCGCAGCTGGGCGAAGAGAAAGCCGCGCCCGTCTCCGAGCTGGGGATTGTAGGTTCCAAACTGGTGGCCGTGATAGCGCATGGCGAGGGGCTGCGGCAGGTTTCCGGGCAGGGCGGTAAAGCGCCCAAAATGCGCGATCCATGCCTCATCCGTCAGGTCGCCGAGGCCTGTTTCGGCCGCCCAGCGCTGGTTGCGCCAACGCAACAGGGTGGCGGGAAAATCTGCCGGCGCCACCGCATCGGCGAAAGATTCCGCAATGCGAAGAAAGGGCGGCAGGGAAGCCGGGGCCGGTTCTGAAGAGCTGTTCTGCATGAAATACACCAGCTTGTGGGTGAGCGAAGGAAGTATGTCGGCGCGCAAAGGTTCTTTTTTTGTATGCAGCGGCGCAGCACAAGTCACCCCTTTGCGGCCTCGCAATACCGCATAAGAGTGAGATGTGTCCAATCAATGACAAGCGGCAAAAGCTTGCGCCTGGACAGGTTAAAACGGGAGGAAACGAATGAAGCATTTCAAAGGAATGCTCCTTTGCGCCTCAGCGATTGCGCTGAGCGGCGTTCTGGGGGCGCAAGCACAACAGGAAGATGGTGAGCGCAAGCTTAGCACGGTGACGGTTACGGGTTCCTATATCCAGGGCAGCCCGGAAGATGCCGCCCTGCCGGTAGACGTGCTCACCGCGGCGGACCTTGTTCTTGAGGGCAAGCCGTCGGTAACCGAGCTGATCCGGAATCTGGGCGTCTCGTCCGGTGTCGATGGTCAGACCAACCAGTTTGCCTCAAACGGCCTGGAAGGCACGTCAAACGTGAACCTTCGGGGCTTGGGGCCCGCGCGGACGCTCGTACTCATAAATGGGCGACGCCACACATTCCATCCATATTCCATTGGCGAGCAGGCGCAGCTGTTTGTCGATACCAACAGCATTCCGTCCATCGCCATTGGCCGCATTGAGGTTCTCAAGGACGGTGCTGCGGCTCTTTATGGGTCCGATGCGATTGCCGGCGTCGTCAACTTCATTACCCGGGACGACCTTGAGGGGTTTGAAATCGGGGGGTCATACCAGACCTTCGAAGGCACAGACGGAGAATATGACATTTCCGCCGCCTATGGCTTCCAGGGCTCAAACTTTAACTGGATCACTTCGATCGGATATCAGTTCCGCAATGAAGTGGCGATGACTGAAAAGGATTGGGGCATACAGCCTTACGCCAACAACCCGGTAGGAGGGTGGTCGGCCATCTCGAATCCAGGACGCTTTGTTCCACTTAGCGCAGGCTTAACGCCTCTGGCGGCGAACGTGAACGATGTCGGGTGTGTACCTCTCGGCGGCACACTGGCACCGACCTGCGTGTTCAATTTCACGCAGTTCGATAACCTGGTCGAAGAAGAAGAACGGTTCCAGTTCCTCACGGAATATAACCGGCAACTCGGCAATGGCGCAGAGCTGCACCTTGAGCTGATGTATGCGCAGACCGATGTTCCAACCTGGAAAACATCGCCTTCCTATCCGCCGCAGGTTCTGACCAATCAGGTCGTGCTCGCAAGCCATCCCGCCTTCCAGCAATATATGGCGGATAATCCGGGTGCATTCCCGGCAGGCACGGCCGCAGCCCTGTTCATTGGCCGGTCATTCGGTCTGGGTGGTTTCCCCGGTACCGGTGGTGCCCAGGAGGGCAGCCGTGACTATAATACCTGGCGTGGCTCTGGCTCGCTTACCGGCAGCTTTGAAAACAACACCAACTATGATGTAGGCCTGTCCTACTCGACGACTGAAGGGTATCGCAGCACCAACGACACTTACATCACGGGCCTGACATCAGCGCTTCGTGGCTTTGGTGTCTGTACTGACCCCAATACGGGATTTGATCCGGCCACAGGAACTGTGCCCTACGCGCCCGGATATACCGGAACACTGACAGCAGGGGCTGGGGCATGCGAATACTACAATCCATTCTCCAACGGCATCGCCGCCAACGCAGTTACCGGTGTGCAGAACCCAGGTTATGTGCCCGGTCTTGAAAACTCGGTCACACTTGCCGAATGGCTGACTGATCCGAGCGAAACCACGGCGACGACCGAGCTGCTGGTGTTTGACGCCGTATTATCAGGCACAAGCAATGTTCAGGCATCGGGCGGTGCTATTGGTTGGGCCGCAGGGGCTCAGGTCCGCCGGGAAAGTTTCAAGGTGGAGCCGTCAGCACTGACTGATTTGAGCGTTACGCCTGGACCTGGCGGTACAGGTCCGTATTCCTTCCTTGCAGGGACAAATGCTGTCGACAGAGAGCAGACTATCTATGCTGTCTTCGGCGAGCTTCAGGTTCCGCTTTTTGACAACCTCGATATGCAGGTTGCGGTCCGCTACGAGGACTATGGCGGTTCCATCGGCTCGACATTTGACCCCAAGGTCGCAGCCAAGTGGCAGGTGACCAACAACTTTGCTTTTCGCGGCTCAGCTCAGACCTCGTTCCGGGGCCCAACGCTGAACCAACTCGATGGCGTTGGCACAACCCTGCAATTCGTGTCGGCGGCGTCTGCCTTCAAGGCGATTGATCAGTTCGGGAACCCGGACCTCAAGCCTGAATCCGCGTTCAGCTTCAACTTTGGTGCCCTCTTCGAACAAGGTGGCTTCAATGCTTCGCTGGACTACTACAATTTCGACTTTGAAGACCCGATCATCGTGGAAGAACAGTCGAACATTGTGGCCGCTGCGGTTGTCGCACTGCAGGCGGGGGATCTTTCGGCCCCGATCCTCAGCCGGATCACTTTCAATGATCCCAACAACATCATAACGGGTCCGCAACCCTCACCTAGAGCGGGCTCTGACATTGCGCGTGTACGGACAGGCGTTGTAAACGGCCCGAACATCAAGACGTCCGGTGTCGACCTTCGCCTGGCCAATACTTTCGGCGGCACGCCGATGGGGGGTGAGGTTTCTGTTGGACTCGATGCGACTTACATCATCGAATACGAGGTGGCGCCTTACTTTGTTGAGGGTGTCTCGATCGGCGGCGGGGACTATGTCGGCCAGTTCAACCGGTCGAATTTCACGCGCTCCATGCCACAATGGAAGGCCAATGTGTTTGCCAACTATGCGCTTGGCGACCACAACTTCCGCGCTGTGATGCGTCACATCGACAGCTACAAGGATGAGCGCGCGGCAGCCGCACGGGGCGGGGTTGGTGAAGAGATCGACTCTCAAACCACGTTCGATCTTTTCTATAACTGGAAAGCACCGTTCGAGTTTGAACTCGGCCTCGGCGTTGTCAACGTTACGGATGAAGATCCTCCATTCGCGGCGTTCGATCTGAACTATGATCCTTATACGCATAATCCGTTCGGGCGTACCTTCAAGGTCAGCGTGACCAAACGCTTCGGCGCTGGTAACTGATAGAAGTAATTTTCGAATTGATATCCTTTGAGGCGGCTCCCGGAAACGGGGGCCGCTTTTCTTTTGCGCCAAGAAAAAAGGGCGGCCCGGAGGCCGCCCTTCTGAGGATGTGTCTCTGGCCCAGGGGCCGGGGACTTAGTAAACGTAGGTCAGTTCCAGGCCGAGCAGACGGCCTTTTTTCATTGGCGAGAAGGTGCCGCCTGACAATTGTGTCTGATAGGCAGTATTCGCAGAGCCTGGGACCGAATTCGGGCCAGGGAAGGGAAGCTGTGTGTCGTTGCCGAACTGGACTTCGTCGAGCAGGTTCTTGCCGTAGATAGAGGCCGAAAGACCCTGCATCGGCGTTTCCCAGGTGATGTTCACATCGACCATGTCGGCTTCCTGGATCCAGCCAAAGTTGCTGTCAGTGTAGGCGATGCGATCACGGTGCTGGAAGGTCGCCTGAGCCACGATGGCGCCGGCCGTGCCCAGGTCGAAGTCCTTGATCAGGCCAAAGCCATAGGTCATCGGCGGCACGCGGGGCAGGTCGAGGTTGACGTCTTCCTGATTGACGACACCATCATTATTCAGGTCGTAGAAGACGCTATCATAGCCAGCGTCCATGAAGCCAACATTGAACGACGCAAGCAGGGAATCTGTCAGGACAACGCGGCCATCAAATTCCAGACCGAAGATCGTGGCATCGGCCGTATTGATGATGTTCTGCACAACAGCTGCGCCGGGAGCTGCCGTATTCACTTCGCGCTGCATATCACCGACTTCAGTCATGAACGCTGCGCCGTTCACCTGAATGCGGCCATCAACGCTCTGTGCTTTGAAGCCGATCTCGTAGGAGTCTACTTCTTCCTCGTCAAATCCGAGGCTGCCCGTTTGGTTCACGATGTTGGTGAAGCCAGCATAGTCGGTAATGCGGAAGTTATAGCCGCCCGAGCGGAAGCCCTTGGTATAGTGAGCGTAGGTCTGAACGTTGTCATTCCAGAAATACTGGAGGCCGACCTTGGGTGTCCAGTTTTTCCATTCGTTGCCATCCCGGAAGCCGTTGGGTTCGCCAGGAATGAAAGGGTTTGTTCCGTCTGGATCACACGTTCCCTGAATGACGCTACAGGCAGGACGTGGGCGAATGTAAACGACAGCGCCGTCTTTCTCTTCCACGGAGTAGCGCAGGCCCACGGTACCAATGAGCTTGTCAGTGATGGAGTAATCTACGTTGGCGAATGCGCCCCACACACTGTGGTCAAGCGTGCCGCCGCCGTAGAAGCCTGCAGCTGAAGCTGTCGGCAGGAAGCGGATCTCAGTGTAATCGAGTGTTTGCTCGAAATAGTAGAGGCCGGCAGTCAGGTCCAGCTTGTCGAAGGTGCCAGCGTAACGCAGCTCGTTCGAGAATTGTTCCTGATCGAACTCGGCGTTGGAGTGGAACAGTGTGAATGGGGTCGCATCGATATCGCTGCTCGAAGTTGATTCGTATTTGCGATAGCCGAAGATGTTCGTGATCACACCATTGCCGAAGCCAACATCAAGGTCTGTGCGCAGCGATCCGAGGATCGTGTCGCTCTCGCCAAAGCCAGGATTGTTGATCGACATGTCGAAATTGTCGCGCTCAAAGTAGGCGAGGTTCTTGCCCGAGGGGCCGTCAGAACGGCTGTCGGTGTATTCGAGCTTGCCCAGGAAGGTCAGCGAATCCGTCGGCATGAATTCAAGCGCGCCGCGATAAGTGATCGAGTTTAGCTCGCCGTGATTGTCGCCGTTGAACTGGTTTTTGAAATAACCTTCGTCGGAATTGTAAGAAACGCCGAATTTGCCGTTCAGGAGGTTTTCGACCAGCGGGCCGGAAACGATTGCCTGAACATTGGTGTTCGGGCCGCCGCGGCCGCTGTCAACCGGGCCATCAATGCTGGTGCGGACCTTGAAAGAGAACTCATCGGTCGGGTTTGCTGTATTTACGACAATGGCGCCGCCCGTGGTGTTGCGTCCGAAGAGGAGGCCTTGCGGGCCACGGAGCACTTCGATGCTGTCGAGGTCGAACATATCAACCACGACGCCGTTATTCACGCCGAGGTAAACGCCATCGACGAACACGCCAACTGCCGGGTCGATCGAAGGGATGGACGAGTTTACGCCCAGGCCGCGGATGGCGAAGTTGGCTGTGCCGCGGGCTGTGCCCACGTCGTCAAGCGATACGTTCGGCGCCGAATAGCTCAGGCTCTCGAGCGTCGTTACGTTGAGGGCATCCAATGTGGATGCGTTGTATGCGGACATAGCAACCGCAACGGTCTGCACATCTTCCACATCCGCTTTCTTGGTGGCGGTCACGGTGACGGTGCCGAGCACGCGCTCAATCGCGGATTCGCGTGTCGAGCTTGTTTCAGATTGGGTTTCTTCCTGAGCATAGGAAGGCGCGATCAGGATGAGAGCTGCAGATGCAGATGTCATCAGCATTTTATTGAACGTCATTTCCGGGAGTTTCCTCTAGTCTTTTTCGGTACCAGCGGTGTCTGGCCCTTGCGGACTAAATAGACGGTTATCAAGCATTTGAAATGTTTGCTGCGGTGCAAAAAACAGGTTTGCTTGCAGGGTGTTGCCCGGAGGTCACGGAAAACATAAGTTCCAATTTAGAACTACATCAGTTCTTAAAAAGAACCCAATGCTTCCCCCGTGACTCTACCCGCATCGCGGGCCGCCGATCTTGCGGTCGCTGATATATGAGTAAGATTCATAAATCCGTGTACCATCGAAGTATATTCTTTCTGGCTCACCTGAATTCCCATCGCGCGTAACTTTGCTGCGTAAGCGAGACCTTCATCATGCAGAGGATCCCAGCCACACACGATGATATGCGCAGGGGGCAATCCTTTCAGCTCATCGGGCGAGGCAAAAAGGGGCGAGATGCGCGGGTCCATATAGGTGGCCGGGTCGGGGAGGTAGTGGCCCCTGAAAAATTCGAACAGGCCCACGGAGATAAAAAATCCGCTCTGCTGGGGCGACATCTTCTTGCTGCGGATGTCTGCAAATTGGAGAAGGGGATAGAGGAGAAGCTGAAAGGCTGGCTTAGGGCCATTGATACGGTTCATCTGTTGGCAGACGAACGCAGCAAGGTTTCCGCCCGCACTGTCGCCTGCTAGGGCGACGCGACGCGGATCAATGCCAATATCTTTTCCATGCATGCTGACCCATTGCCACGCAGCCAGCGCGTCTTCGTGAGCGCAAGGGAAGCAGGTCTCGGGCGCAAGCCGATAGTCGATTGCCAGTACACGGCAGCGTGACCCTTCGGCCAAGCGGCGGCAGATCATGTCGTGGCTTTCCAGATCGCCCAGCACAAACCCTCCGCCATGGAAGAACAGTATACCCGGACCGGGCGGCACGCCCGCGCCTAGGGGTACGTAGAGGCGGGCCTTGAGCGGGCCGGCAGGCCCAGGGATGGTGAGGATGCGTACTTCGGCAAGCTCCGGCGCGTCAGGTTCGCCCGAATAGTCCACCCTGAAAAATTGTTGCCGCAGGCGCTCGATGGGCAGGCGCAGGTCAGGGGGCTGCATCTCCGGAAGATGCAGTTTGTCTCTGAAGCTGCGGAAGGCATCGTCGAACGTCATGGGCCACATATCTACCGGTCAATTCCGGCGATGTGATGGCGCGGGCGCCGCGATACAAGAGCACGGCCTCAGGCAGGGCTCAAAGTTGAATTACGCTAGGTCCGGGAGGCTCAGTATAAAGCGCCTGAACAAGATTTGCGCGGCGCGACATCACGAGGCGTTGGTTCACATAACCCTTGTCCGTGATCTCGCCGGCATCAATGCTGGGCGCTTCGGTCATCACCAACACGCGCTTGATGCGGCGGGAGGAGCCCGGCTCGCCGCTGTTGAAGGCGCCGGCTTTTCGCGCCAGGTCGGCAACGAGCGCAGCAAAGCCCTTGGCCTGATCGCCTGCGGCCTTGATGTACTGCTCGGCGGTAACCGGCGAAGGCCAGACCAGCGCCGAGGCGAAGTCTTTGTCCTGCCCACAGATGACGGCATCAAAAATCAAGGGAGAGCAGGCGGCCACAAAGTCGGGCCTTAGCGTTCCGACGGATACCCAGGTGCCGGAGGACAGCTTGAAGTCTTCGCCGACCCGGCCATCAAAGATCAGGCCCTGGTTCGGATCGCTTTCATCGACGAATTTCACAGCGTCGCCCAGACAGTAGAAGCCTTCGTCGTCAAAGACTTCGGCATTCTTCTTCGGGTCGTTAAGATAGCCCGGCATCACACTCTGGCCTTTGACGCGAACCTCCAGCTTCTCGCCATTGGGAACAAGCTTGAGTGTTGTTCCGGGTAGGGGCAGGCCGACGAGGCCAACACGCTCGGCTTCCCAGTGAACTACGGTGATGCCCTGCGTTTCGGTGGCGCCGTACATGGTGATGATCGGGATGCGGCGGCCAGTAGCCTTGATCGAGAGGGCCTGAAGACGGTCGTAGAGGTCGTCTGACAGGGTGGCGCCACCATACCCGATGGAGCGCATGTTCTTGAAGAAGGCCTTCAGCAGAGCCTCATCCTGCTCCATCGCTTCGGCCAACATGGCCAGGGCAATGGGCGCGGTGCCGAAAGTTGATGGGCTGCACTCGTGGATGTTGCGGATCGTCTCATGGAACAGCGCGGGGGTGGGTTTGCCGCCATCAATCCAGAAAGTGGCCCCATTCCAGAGGGCGCCGTTGAAGTTCACGTTGGAGCCCGAGATATGGTTCCAGGGCAGCCAGTCCAGAATATGGGCGACCTTATCTGGGTCATAGTCCGGGTCGCGGGCGTCATCGCGCAAGCCTTCCTGACCCGCGATCATGGCGCACATCGAGCCTTGCGTCTGCGGCACGGGCTTGGGCATGCCGGTAGAGCCAGAGGTGAAGAGATATTTGGCGGTCGTTTCATCAGACAGCGTCGCCATTGCCGTGGCAACGGCGGGCGTGGGCGCGGTTGCGACCAGATCGTCAAAGTGCCGGACCGAGTTGTCGCCGCCCGGATCTGCGCTGACGATGGTGCAGGTCTGCGCGTCCAGCGCAGCGATGCCCTTCTGGAAAGGCGCAAGTTGCTCGGCGAAGATGATCGCCGGCTTCACCGAATTGTAGCAATGCTTCAGCTTGTCATAGTCATTCGACATCGTGGAATAGGGCACGGAGATGGGCGCGGCAGGTGCGCCGATCTTCTGGGCGGCCAGGATGATGAGCGCAGCGCGGATGGAATTGCCCGACAGGATCATGACGGGTGCAGCAGGGCCGGCTCCCAGATCGAGGAAGGCCTGCGCCAGTGAATCAGTCAGGCGCTTGGCTTCGCCATAGGTCACCTCTACCCATTGATCCGTCTTCGGATCACGTTCCTTAATAAAAACGCGCTCAGGATGCTGCGCGGCGCGGTCATCAAGGGCGTGGGGAATGGTAGCGGGGCGGGAACCGGGAGCCTGGCGCGACCTAATATAGATGGCGTCGCCTTTGCGCGTCATCTCCACATCGGGAGACTTTTGCGGCAGGGGGCGAAACGGGGGAAGGGTTTGACCTTCGGCCATGATGAGTTCCTCACGATGTCAGTATAGCTGGACTGGAAGATAACGACCCGGTACTCGCGCGCAACAGGTGACGCGGCGCCAAGGAGGGGCTTCAGCTGCTTCCGGCTTCGGCATTTACGGCATTCACGGCGTGGTTCAGCGCTTTCTGCATGAGTTCTTCGTCCAGAGCTTCAGCCATCACGCGGATGAGAGGTTCTGTGCCGGACTTTCGCACAACCATCCGCCCACGGTCACCGAGCAGGGCTTCTGCATCTGCCAGCGCGGCCTTTACCCTATCACTTTCGAGAGGGTTCGCGCCGGAATAACGTATGTTAGTCAACTTTTGTGGCGCGGGTTTGAAGACGCGCAGCATATCGGATGATTTTCCGCCGCGTGTGGCGAGAACTGACAGGACTTGAAGTCCTGCCAGGAGCCCGTCGCCCGTCGTCGATACATCCGAAAGTATGATGTGTCCGGATTGTTCTCCGCCCAAATTGAAGCCGTGCGCGCGCATGTGTTCGCCGACATACCGGTCGCCGACCTTGGTGCGCGCGAGCGTTAATCCGTCCGCCTTAAGATGTTCTGACAAGCCCATGTTGGACATTACCGTAGCGACCATGCCGCCGCCTTTGAGGCGTCCGCTGCGGTGCATTTCCCCGGCAATTAGACCCATAACCTGATCACCGTCCGCCTCTGTGCCAGTTTCGTCAATGACGATGAGCCGGTCTGCGTCCCCGTCCAGAGCGATCCCGATATCGGCGCCGGTCTCCAGAACGGCTGCCTTGAGGGCGCCGGTCGCGGTTGAGCCGAAGCCGGCATTTATGTTCAGGCCGTCTGGCTCGGCACCGATTACAGTGAGCTGCGCGCCGAGTTCACTCAGCGCCGCGGGGCCTGATTCAAATCCAGCGCCATGAGCACAGTCGAGAACGACCTTAAGTTTCGAGAAATCCCGTGTGCCGGTCAGGGTGTCGAGACAGCGGCGCACATAGCGCTCGGGCGCGCTCAGCAAATTGCGGGGAAGCGAGATATCGGACGGAGAAGCATAGGCGCCTTCCAGCGCCACACTCATGGCTGCTTCGAGGGCCTCTTCGATAGCATCGTCGAACTTGATGCCCTCGGGGCTGAAGAGTTTGAGGCCATTGTCTTCAAACTTGTTGTGGCTGGCCGAGATCATCACGCCAAGCGCAGCACCTGTTTCTCGGGCCATCAGGGCGACGGCTGGCGTTGGCACGACGCCCAGCAGCACTGGCGTGATGCCCATCGATGTGAAGCCAGCAATCAGCGCCGCCTCAATCATCTCTCCCGAACGGCGCGTATCCCGCCCGATGACGACCTCTCGGCCGCCTTTGGGTGCAAATGTGCGGGCTGCCGCAATGGAAAGGCGCAGCGCCGTTTCCACCGTCATAGGGTTTTTGTTAATCCGGCCCCGAATGCCATCCGTTCCGAAATACTGGCGCGCCATACTTTCCTCCGAGGTCCACCGTTCAGAGCGGCGTCACATCTCCAAAAACGACAAAATGCGGATTATCATATCCGCGGTCTCGTTTTCCATAGAGAAGTGGTTCTCCGGTGATTGTCAGCACACGGCCACCGGCGGCCTCAACGATCGCCTGACCGGCGGCTGTGTCCCATTCCATAGTCCGCCCCAGGCGCGGATAGACATCGGCTTCGCCAGCGGCCACGAGACAGAATTTGAGTGCTGAGCCAGCACCCTTGATTTCAGCAATGGGATATTTCCCAAGCCATTCATCCGTATCGGGACTGCGATGTGATTTCGATGCTACGGCTGTCAGGCCTTCGGTGGGCGCGGCGCGCACCTTGAGCGGCACACGGCCCGATGGGACCGGGCCGTCCGGCGCGGCCTTTGATTGCCAGGCCCGGCCTGGGCCCTCTGCCACAAAGAGGCGCTGCTGGGCCGGAACATAGATGACCCCCATGACCGGGCGGCCATGCTCGATGATGGCGATATTGACGGTGAACTCGCCGTTCTTCGCAACAAACTCCTTGGTGCCGTCGAGCGGATCAACCAGGGCAAAGCGCTGGCCGTGCTCGGGCATATGGCCGCCAGCGACGGCTTCTTCGGCGATCACCTGGAGGCTCGGCTCTGCATCGGCTAGCCCTCTCAGGATGATTGCCTCAGCGAGGCCATCCGCCTCGGTCAGTACAGAATGGTCGTCCTTGTGGCTTACGCTGAAATCTGTGCGGTAGACCCGCATGATTTCCTTGCCGGCGGCAAGGGCGATAGAGGCGAGAATGTCCGCAGTAACTGCCATCAAAACTGCTCCGGTTCAGCGCATCACGTCGAGCAGTTCGACCTCAAACTGCAACGCGGTGTTGGGAGGGATCGGGCCACCGGGCGTGCCTTGCTCGCCATAGCCGAGTTCGGATGGAATGTAGAGCATCCAGTGATCGCCGGGTTTCATCATGGCGAGAGCTTCTACCCAGCCGCTGATGAGGGCGTTGGAGGGAAAGACTTCCGGATCGCCGCGTTCATAGGAGGAGTCGAAGAGCTCCCCGGTTTCTGCCAGGCGGCCTTCATAATGTACGACCACGCGCTGGCCGCCAACGGGCGGCTTGCCCTCAGCATCACCACTCTTCAGTACAATGTACTGTAGCCCGGACTCTGTTTTCAGCACTTCTGGAAGCTCGGCGTTCCAAGGATAATACTTTGCCCATGCGGCAACATCCGATTGCTTGGGCTCCACGATCTCAAGCAGGGAGACATAAAAAACAAGATCGTCGCCTGCTTTGATGACGCCGCCACGAGCTTGATTGCCATAGGCAAGCTGATTGGGGATGTAGAAGACATATTCGTCGCCTAGGCTCATCTCCTGAAGGCCGAGCGTCCAACCTGGGATCACCTGGTTCAGGCGGAATTCAGACGGACTGCCCCGATCAAAGGAAGAGTCGAATTTCTCTCCCGTTGGCAGGCGGCCATCATAATGTACGCGAACGCGGTCTGCCGCGACGGGTTTCTTGCCGCCTTTCGGCCCTTCCTTCGCGACGATGTACTGAACGCCGCTTTCGGTTGTCTGGATGCCTTTTGCGTTAGGATTCCAGGGGAGGTATTTGTCGACAGGGGAGGTCATGGCAGATTCCTCGGCGTTGCCGTTGGGTTGAGGGGCGCAGGCAGCCAGCGAAAGGCTGAGGGTGGTTGCGGCGATAAGGGCGCGGAACATGGAGTGAGCCTCCTGAAAGGGCAAAACTGTCGCGTGCTCTCTAGGCGGGTTTTACCCGATAGTCACGCGCAAGAGGCGGCTAGATGGCGCGTGGCGGGTAGCCGGCCTGAGCAAGCGCGTCGATGACTTCCTGCGTGTGCTGGCTGTCGCGTGTTTCCATCAGGATGTCGAACTCTGCGCCCTTCGCCGGCACGTCCAGCGCGATCCGGTTATGGGCGACTTCCATGATATTGGCGCCATTGTCGCCGATGATCTTCGAAACCAGCGCCAGCAGGCCGGGACGGTCGTCCCCGACTATGCGGATACGGGCGAGACGGTTTTCGCGGACAAGCGCGCGCGTCAACACCGAGGCGAGGAGGCGCGTATCGATATTGCCGCCGCAGAGGACGAGGCCAACCTTGCGGCCATAGAAGCGGGAAGGGTGGGCGAGGAGGGCGGCTAGGCCAGCCGCGCCGGCGCCTTCGGCAATGGTTTTCTCGACTTCGACGAAGAGCGTGATGGCGCGTTCGAGATGCTCTTCCTCAACGAGGACAACATCATCGACCAGGCGCTCGCAAATCTGGCGCGTGATGTTTCCCACATCGCGCACGGCAATGCCTTCGGCGATGGTGGCTCCGCCGGTCTTGGCCGGCTTGCCGCGCATTGCCGCGTGCATGGCGGGGTACATAGCCGTCTGGACGCCGATGATGCGGATTTCGGGCTTGAGCGCCTTTGCCGCGATGGCGATACCGGAGATGAGGCCGCCGCCGCCGATCGGGATCACGAGCGTATCGAGCCCCGGGTTGTCCGCCAGCATCTCCAGGGCGATCGTGCCCTGGCCGGCTATGATGTCGGCGTCATCGAAGGGATGAACGAAGGTCAGCCCCTCGCGCTTGCAGACTTCATAGGCGTAGGCCTTGGCCTCATCGAACGTCATGCCCTCCAGCAGAACGCGGGCGCCATGGTCGCGGGTATGCTCCACCTTATTGAAGGGGGTGGTTTGGGGCATCACGATAGTCGCAGGGATGCCTAGGCGCCGGGCATGATAGGCCACGCCCTGGGCATGGTTACCGGCGGAAGCGGCGATTACGCCTGTCTTCTTTTCAGAGTCAGACAGTTTGGCGAGCTTGTTGAGCGCGCCGCGCTCCTTGAAGGCGGCGGTATATTGCCGGTTTTCCAGCTTGACCCAGACTTCAGCCCCCGTGATCGCCGACAGCGTCTTCGAGTGCGCCAGCTCTGTGCGCTCGATATTGCCCTCCAGCACCTTTGCGGCGGCCTGTATGTCGGCCAAGGTCAGGGGCAGTTCGGGAGGCAGGGTATCAGGCATGGGATGGGGTCCGGTCAGAGGCGGGCGCACCCTATGCGCGCGGGGGTCAATTTACAAGCAACCCATCTGCTCCGGGCGCGGGGTCGTGTTCGGCCACCCAGTGGCCGGGGCCGACCTCGACGAGTTGGGGCTGGTACTGTTCCGCGTCGGCGTCCTCGACCAGTTTGGACTTAAGGAAGCGCAGCGCGGCCCGGCTGTCGAGAGGGCTGGGAAGGTCGCCGGTCAGGCGCACACGCTCGCGAGCGCGCTCGCCTTTCGGGTCGGCGTTCGGGACAGCCGCGATCAGGCCCTGCGTGTAAGGATGGCGGGCATCCTCGTAGATCTCTGTACGACCGGCCAGTTCCACAATGCGGCCAAGATACAGCACCATCACCCGGTGGCTGATCTGGCGCACAACCGCCAGGTCATGGCTGATGAAGATCATCGCTAGGCCGAACTCTTTTTGCAGCTCGATCAGGAGATCAACGACCTGCGCCTGAACCGAGACGTCGAGCGCGGAGACCGCTTCGTCGCAAATAACGAGTTTCGGCTTCAGGATCATGGCGCGGGCAATGCCGACGCGCTGGTTCTGGCCACCGGACAGCTCATGCGGGTAGCGGTTTATCAGGTTCGGATCGAGCCCGACGCGGGGCAGGATCTCGCGCACCTTCGCTTCGCGCTCAGCGCGGGAAAGGCCAGGTTCGTGCACCAGAAGCGGTTCGGCGACCGAGGCGCCGATGGTCATACGCGGGTCCAGGCTGGCCAGGGGGTCCTGGAACACGATTTGCAGATCGTCGCGCAGGCTATCCATTTCGCTGCGGCTGGCTTTGGCGATGTCTCGGCCGAGCCAGGCAACCCTGCCTGAGGTCGGCGGAATAAGCCTCAGAACGCCGCGCGCCAGAGTGGATTTTCCGCACCCGGATTCTCCGACCACGCCCAATGTTTCGCCAGGCCGCAGGTCAAAGCTGACGCCATTGACCGCCTTCAGCGGTTTACGTTTGCCAAACAGGCCGCCTTTCACCTGGATCGGGAAGTGAACCTTCATGTCGTCTACACGCAGGACCGGCTCAATTCCTGGCGCGGGGGCAGGGCAGAGGGGCGGGCGGCCCGGCGGGTCTGGCTGGTCAAGGCGGGGCACGGCGGCGAGCAGCATCTTGGTGTAGTCGTGCTGGGGGGCATAAAAGATATCGTCGGTGACGCCCTCTTCGACGATCTCGCCATAGCGCATGACGATCACGCGGTCACACATGCGGGCGACAACCCCCATATTGTGCGTAATCAGAACAATCCCGGTGTCGGTCTCGCGCTTGAGTTCATCCATCAGTTCCAGAACCTGGGCCTGGACCGTCACATCGAGGGCAGTCGTCGGCTCGTCGGCGATCAGAACCTTCGGTCCGCAGAGCATCGCAATGGCGATCATCACGCGCTGGCGCATGCCGCCAGAGAGTTCATGGGGAAACTGTTCCATCCGTCGCGCCGCTTCGGGAATGCGGACATGTTCCAGCCATTCGATACAGCGCTGATTTGCTTCGGCGCCTTTGAGGCCTTTGTGCAGCGCCAGGATTTCCCGCATCTGGGCGCCGACAGTCATGTGCGGCGTCAGACTGGTCAGGGGGTCTTGAAAGATCATCGACATTTCGGCGCCGCGGATGCTGCGCAGCTGCGCAGTGGACGCTGTGAGCATCTCCGTCTCGCCAAACCGTATGCTGCCCGTCGCCTTGCCGTTTCCGGCCAGCAGGCCCATCGCCGCAAGCGCCGACTGGCTTTTGCCGGAGCCGCTCTCGCCAACGATACCCACACACTCGCCAGGGGAAACGCCGAAGGAAATTCCCTTCACAGCGTTCACGATGCCATCGGGCGTTTCGAAGTCGACCTTAAGGTCTGTCACAGTCAGAAGTGTCATGACCTTGACGAGTAACGGTGTGGCGCGGGGGCGCAAGAGGCAGGCGCAGATTAAGGACATGGAAAAACGCCGCGTCCTTCTGGGAAGGGCGCGGCGTTCTCTATCAGGTAACACCCGTCTGGGGTTGGGATGAAAGGCTGATGTTACCCTTGATCCGATCGTGGCCCGATCAGAATTTGTAGCCCAGGCCCACGCCGACTATCAGCGGGTCGATGTCAACTTCCGCATTTACTTTCGCGCCAAGGGCTGTGGTGAAGTCCACTGTCACGTCCGTATTGATCCACACCTTCTTGATGTCGACATTGAGGGCCCAGCCACCCTCCTTGCCATCAAGGTCGTAGTCGAAACCGGCCTGAAGGGCAGGGCCAAAGCTTGGATCATAGTCGATCCCGTCTGCCACAGGGCCGGCATCCTCATTGAAGAAGAAGGTCGCGTTCACGCCCGCGCCGACATAGGGCTTGAACCGGGTGCCATTCTGGAAATGGTACTGGAGGGTCAGGGTTGGCGGCAGCAGCCAGACATCGCCCAGATCAATCGTGGCGTTGGTCAACGCGCCCGGAACTGTGACACTGGTTGCCTTCACATCATGGGGTGTAACGCCAAGGATCAGCTCTGCGGCGATATTCTTGTTGAAGAAGTAGGTGATATCGAGTTCCGGAACGTACTGGTCACCGATATCGACGCCGCCTTGCAGGGCAGTGCTCCCGACCGACAAGGCGCCTGCTTCATCGGGCATGACCCCGATCACGCGCGCGCGGACCATCCAGGGATTGTCTTCAGCACTGGCGGTGCCTGCAAATCCCATCATTGCAGTGCTTGCCATCAGGGTGGCTGCGAGGAGCTTTTTCATGTTTGAAACCCGCTGTTTCTGTGAGTGGTGCAGATCAGGTAATCCTCTGAAACTAAAGGCGAAATTGATCAGTTTGACGCGCGTCTGCGAGCCGCGCGGCAGATGCGCTCATTTAGGTACTCGTCCGTATTGAGATAAAGAGGATGGCCAGCGATATTTCTGGTCTATATGGCTGAAATGGCCGGAAATTCTGGTGGCTATGTCGCACTGCCCTTGGGAGAGGCTTGCCTTGGGGCAACGTAGTTGGGAACATGGCGCGATCCCAATCCGCTGGAGTTTCAAATGCCGGTCATGAATTTTCTAACTCAGTGCGTCTTCGATTCTGGCGCGCTGAAACAACTCGCAAAACTTGCAAAAGCCCGAGGCATAACCCGTCCCTTCATTGTGACCGATGCCGGGATAAAGGCCTCTGGCATCCTTGCGCAAGTCGAGGATGCACTGGGGGTTGCGCCTGCGGGGGTTTTTGCCGAGACAGTTCCCAACCCGACCGAAACCCAGACAAAACTGGCGACTGCCATATACAAGGAATCCGGCGCAGACGGCATCATTGCAGTCGGTGGTGGTTCTTCGATGGATCATGCCAAGGCCATTGGTCTTATGGCGAGCCACTCTGAACCGCTGGAAACGTATGCGGCCATTATTGGGGGCGCCAAACTGGTCGGTAAGATCCCTCCGCTGATCGCTATCCCGACGACTGCTGGTACCGGCTCGGAAGTTTCGGTGGGTATGGTCATCATTATGGAGAATGGCCGCAAGGAAACCTTTGCATCCCCCAATCTTATCCCTCTGGTTGCACTTTGTGATCCTGATCTGACCCTTGGTTTGCCAGCAGGGTTGACGGCTGCCACCGGCATGGATGCGCTGACGCACTGTATCGAAGCTGTTCTGACACCCTCTGTCAATCCGCCTGCGGAGGGAATTGGATATGACGGGGCGCACCGTGCGTTTGCAATGGGCATGCTGAAGCGCGCCGTAAAAGACGGATCGGACTCTGAGGCCCGTTGGCACATGATGATGGCAAGCTATGAAGGCGCGCTGGCTTTCGTAAAGGGGCTTGGCGGTGTTCACGCACTCAGCCACGCAGCCGGACGTCTGCATGAGAAGAGGTTGCATCATGGCACACTGAATGCGGTCTTCCTTCCGCATATCCTGAGATTTCATAATGGCGCAGCCGACGAGAAGTATGCCCGCCTGCGTCAGGCAATGGGTCTCAAGGCCAGCGCAGACCTCGCAGACGCCATTCAAGATCTGAACGATGCTATCGGCATTCCGAAGACGCTGGGTGCAATGGGGCTGTCAGCATCTGACGGTCCGGGGGTCGTCGAGTATGCCCTTCTGGATCTGGCGCACGCTGGCAATCCGCGCCCAATGAGCGCGGATGATTATGCCAAGGTCTATGAGATCGCTCTGGGTTGAGGAAACAGCATTGGCACGCCGCTTCGCCCCCATTCTAAAGATGGCCGCAGGTCATCATGTTGGGGAAGAGGCGGCGTTGCCAAAGTCGGTCAAAACTTGCTCAGCGTCGGCTAACGGTCGGTTACCTATTCAGCCGATAGGGCGGGCAGGCTCAGCGCGGTCTCGATATCCGCCCAGTTCACCAGTTTGAAGTTCTGGTTTTCGCCGGAACGTGGATTGCCGTCATCCTGCACGACAAGAACGCCGCGTGGAAAGTCGGGCAAGGCGCCGGAAAATACGTCCAGACCGTCAGTATGGGTCACTTCATCAATACCGAGTGCATCATTTGCGACGATAGAGAAGCTGCCGCGATGAGTATGAGGAGCTTTGCGATCATAGACGACAAAGCGGTTGTCCTTTTGCGCGGAAGCTACCACCCAGCCTTCTCCGGTCTTCCCTCTCCAGATCGAGATGCCTTCGACATCTGCAACCAGGCCTGAAGGCCCACCGACGGAATCGATCAGTGTGGGGACGGGGGTATCTTCCCGATAGGCGACGGACCAGAGGCCGTGATCTTCCTCTCCTACGAAGAGGAGGCCATTGACCTCATCAAACACACAGCCTTCCAGCTGAGTTTCCAGTTTGATGGACTTCTGGAGCTCCCCCGTGGTCTCTGAAGGACTTGTCGATACAGTCCAAATTTGAAGAGTGCCGTCCTTGTAGGTAACGCCCGCATAGTCACGGCCATCTTCACGCCCCTGGCAGATGCCATAGGGTTCGACTTTGCCAGTTGGAACGTCCCCGTGATGGGTAACTTTTCCATCAGTGCGATCAATGAGGAAAACCGATATGGCGTTTACCTGATCATTGCTCGCAAGGGCGACATCAAATGAACGATCCGCTGACTGACGAACATCAACATTGTTGATGAGGCCAATCGTAAGGCGTTGGGCTTCAGACCCGTCCAGCGCAAAGACCACGAGGCCTTCTTTTTTGTTTGTGCCGAGGATGAGAGATTTCGCAGCGTCCTGTGGATGACGCCACACGGCCGGATCGTCAGCCGCATCTCCCTTCGCACCAGCCGGTGCAGTCTCGACACTTGCCATAACGAATTTCTGATCTTCCAGAATGGGGGCAGGCACAGAGCTACAGGCGGCTGCACTGAGCGCGAGGACGATTGCAAGCGCGGGTCGGTGGAAGAACATTGTGGCTCCTTTGGGCAGGTGAGGGCGACTCTGCTAGCCTGCTTATCGCTACAGTATGACAGTATCGAGACGCAGCCGAGCTCAGAAATTTCCTGCCTCCCAATAGGCTGTCCATCTTGCCGAAAGGGCTTTGGGCTTTTCGGCTGTAAGCAGGCTGGACCAATGCTGTGCTTTCTTCAGCAGTCTTTTCTGGTCGCGCGATGCAGCCCGCTGGGCCGCCTTGAGTGTGTCCTTTTCCAGAACGCCGTCGGGGAACGCGTCGACAGCCACAATGAACAGGCCGGTATCACGCCAGTCTCCCAGGCACGCTGACAGGCGACTCGCCATACGGGCGTGGGCGTCCATCGCATCTGGGCAGATGCGCCCAAGAAGAAGTGTCTGGTGCCAATGGTTCTTTGCGCTTTTGCGCCAGTCATGCGTGGCGTCTTCTTCACCAGAGCGAACTGCTGCCGCAAAATCCGTCCGCAGACGTCTGTAACCGCGTCTCATGCCGGGGCGGATAGCATCGATGCCTCCTGCCTCAAGTTTCCAGACTGTAGCCCGCTTTGACGCAGCTCGCATATCCCGCCCAAATGACTTGAGAAGTTTGACAGATCCAGTTGCATCCTGGGTGAGTGCAAGATGGCTGGTCAGCGCAGCTTCAATGGATGAGGCTGCCTCTTGTGGAAGCTTCAGCCGCTGGAGACTATCGAGAACTGCGCTTGAATCCCGGGCTGAAGAAAGGGTGCGTGCCGCGTCTCTCAAGACGGCATTCTCGGCGGTGGATTGAGCAAATACAGGAGCGATCAGCCGGATCAGGGAGCGCAGTTTTTTGGTGCACTTGCGCACTTCATGGACTTGCTTGGGCCCCGGCATTTCCGTGTTCGCCAGTATATCTGCAATCCGTTTGAACTCTTCAGCCGCTATTCTCCGGATGCCGTCTTGGACTGTCTCGCTACCAGGCTTTAATCGGTACGCCATCTTCCTGTAATCGCCCCTTCATGCTTCCGGCGACCATAAGCTCTCACATCCGGCAGCTGAGTACTAATCGGATCGCGCCAAGGGCGAGTGAATGTTACGGAAAAATGTAAAATACCTACATGTCATCGCAGCGAATCCGGCGATAAGGGCGTATGCTACAGAGCCTACAATCCTTATTCGGTGGAATTGCCCTCATAACCTGCGCAATGGCGATAGGGGCCTCTTGGGTGACATCAATCGCCTCACCCAATTGCAGCTTCGACAAGCTGACCGGGGCGCGCGCAGATACGCATGTTCGCGAACTGCTCTACCGAACAGCAACGCCGATTGCCGGAATGATGCTGGTGTCAGGCGCGCTTTTTCTCCTGGCGGCAAGCTGGATAGCCGGTACGGTTGCCCTTGTTTCGTCATTTGGTTTTTTTGCGACACGCATGATGCTGTCGCCGAAAGAGGGGAAAAACCCCAAAGGAGTGCGCACACGCAGGAAGGAGCAGAGAGGCAGCTCCGTCATGCTGTCCCTGATGTTCACAGTCGCAGCGGCTGCCGCTGCCCTCCTGGGTTTGTTTGGCCTCTAGGCCATCACCAGCCACAAGCAGCCCATTTCATGCAACTTCCGGAAGCTTTCGGAGGAACGTTGCGCAGCTGATTTTGCAAGGCGCCCCGCTGTCTTCCTGTTTGCAGCCAGCATCATCACACAGATAATCAGGCCCAGGCCTGCCATCCACCATCCGACGACCAGAGCGGCGATGACGCCGCCCAGGCAGACGAAATAGGCCATAGCGTCCAGGATGCGCAGCCGGATGTGCAGCCACCGGCCAAAGGGCTTCAGCAGTTCAGGGTGGCGGTGTAGCGTTTCGGCATCAATGGCGAAACGTGTGCCCGGCGTATTCTCGAATATCAACGCCCTCGTCATGCGCCCTGCATCGTGGGGATTTGGCTGGCAGGTCAGAAACATCAGCATCACTCCGGGTAGAACTCTTCTAGTGGGAGGACAGCTACCGGCCGGATGTTAACTCTGCGCGGGTCTTGGCACGGAATTTTCAGGGATTTTCAAGACTTTCAGTTAACCTTGCCTCTTCCCTTAGGGAATATGCCCGCTGGCGAAAACATTTGCCGGAGCGTTTTTTGGGGCGTACGCTGCACTGCAACATAAAGGGTGCGAAAGACGATGCTTTATTCCCTTGTCGAACTGAACAGGGTCGCGATGGCGCCCATGAGGCTTGCCGCTCGCGCAGGCTTGGCGGCGTTGAACTCGCCCTTGAACCCGATTGGCCAGACCAGCTATGGCAAATCGCTGTCCGCAATGGCGGACGTGTTCGAGAGTGCAACACGGTATTATGGCAAGCCGGAATGGCGCATCGGGTCGGTTCGCATCAACAGCATTGATGTCCCGGTTGAGCAGCAAGTCGTGTGGCGATCCCCTTGGTGTGGCCTGGTTCATTTTCGGAAAGATCCAGAACGCCTGGCCGAGGCACGCCGGAAAGGGGCTGCTCCGCTTCCCCGCCTGTTGATTGTCGCGCCTTTGTCAGGGCACTACGCCACCCTTCTTCGGGGAACTGTTGAAGGCTTTCTGGAGACACATGATGTCTACATTACCGACTGGGCAGACGCGCGCATGGCGCCGGTATGGCTCGGCCGGTTCGACCTGGACGATTATATCGATCATATCCGCAAGGCCCTGACCCATCTTGGCGGCGGCGCCCATGTGCTTGCCGTGTGCCAACCCGGCCCGCCTGTACTCGCGGCCATTTCGATGATGGCCGAAGATGAGGATCCGGCCCTTCCGGCGACCATGACCTTCATGGGCTCGCCGATCGATGCACGCCGCTCGCCGACCGTCCCGAACAAGCTTGCCGAAGAGCGCCCCTTCGAATGGTTCGAGCAGAACATGATCTACACGGTGCCTGCGCCCTATCCGGGTGTCCTGCGCCGGGTTTATCCGGGTTTCGTGCAGCTGGCTTCGTTCATGAACATGAACTGGGACCGTCATGTCGACGCTCACTGGAAATTCTTCAATCACCTGGTTGATGGCGACGGTGATAATGCCGGCCGGCACCGCGAGTTTTATGATGAGTATCTTTCCGTCCTTGATCTGACGGAAGAGTTTTATCTCCAGACCATCCAGAGAGTGTTCCAGGAACACCATCTGGCGCGGGGCATCTACAAATATCGCGGTCAACGCCTTGTGAAACCGGATGCAATCCGCAGCGTTGCCCTCATGACGGTTGAGGGTGAGAAGGATGATATCTCAGGCATTGGCCAGACGCAGGCCGCGCACGATATCTGCACCAACATTCCGGAAGATATGCGTACGGACTATATCCAACCGGGTGTCGGTCACTATGGTGTTTTCAACGGGTCGCGCTTCGAAACGGAAATTGCACCGCGGGTGACCCAGTTTACCCGCCGATTCACCAGCCGTGAGAAGGAAGAAGCCGCCCATTCTGCCGCCGCCAAGCGGCGCTGAGTTTCTTCAGGCGCAGATGTTTGCTTCGAAATCCAGAAGCTCGATCTCTGGGGTGAGGTGACCTTCCTTGTGGGGCTCTTCAGCCGCCAGGGCGGTCGAAAGGTACTTCTTGTTGTCATCGCAGAAGACGGTGGCAACGCAGGCCGTCTCTCCCAGCCTTTCGGCTGCGATCAGAGCGCCAATCAGGTTGGCGCCCGATGAGATGCCTACTCCAAGTCCCAGTTCTCGCGCGAGCCTCTGCGCCATCCGGATGGCATCGCCGTCAGATACCGCGATCACATCGTCGACCAGGTCGAGTTGAACCAGTGCCGGTATGAAATCATCCGAAATTCCCTGGATACGGTGCTGGCCCACTTTATGGCCCGTCGACAGGGTCGGCGACTCCATAGGTTCAAGCGGGTGGACTTTCACATCCGGAAATACCGCTTTCAGCGTTCGGCCGACACCCATGACGGTGCCGCCAGTCCCAACACCGGCCACAAAGGCATCTGGCTGCAAGCCAAGCCCAGCCATCTGCTGGATCAGCTCCCGTGCGGTTGTGTTGGCGTGAGCGGCGGAGTTGTCGGCGTTGGAGAACTGGCAGGGCAGGAATACGTCGCTATGACGGGCCAGCTTTTCTGTCGCGGCGATGGCACCGAGGAACCCGCCCTGATCCCGTGAGAGCAGGTTCAGGTTCGCGCCGAGGCTCTGTAGCAGGCTTTTACGCTCCGCGCTCATCCAGTCTGGCATGAAAATCTCGACCGGATGACCCAGAGCGCGGCCGAGCGCCGTCAAAGCGATCCCGGCATTTCCGCTGGTTGCTTCGGCAATCGTGTCGCCCGGCCGCAGCGCTCCGGAGCGATAGGCGCAGGCCAGAATCGAAAGCGCCATCCGGTCCTTGATCGAGCCGGTTAGATTGTAATGCTCCGCCTTCGCATGGATGACGCGCTCCCTGCCTCGGAAGCGTAGCCGGATCGAAAGCAGCGGTGTGCGGCCGATCAGGGCAGAGAGGGCCTTCAGCCGCGCTTCCTGGCAGTGAGTAGCCGAGGGGAGGGACGAAACGGGTGGCTGCGAAAGAGCGGAAGCGGGCTGAGGCATGGGAGTAAAAGTCTCATGCCAAACGCCCAAAATCATCTGAGTATTATATTGAAAAGTTACTATTCATGATGAAAAATTTCGATAATAATATCAAATAATGGAAAAAATTGACGAAACAGACCGCGCTATTCTCAGGGCGCTACAGGCAGATGGCAGTGCGTCACTCGAAATGATCTCCGAGCTGGCCAGCATATCTGTGAACACCTGCTGGCGCCGGGTGAAGCGCCTTGAAGAATCGGGCGTTCTTGCCAAGCGCGTTGCGCTGATTGACCCGGACAAGGTCGGATTGTCCCAGACAGTCTTTGTGGCCATCCGTACCCGCGACCATTCCGCAGCCTGGCTGGCGCGGTTTTCTGGCGCGGTGCGTTCGATCCCTGAAGTGATTGAATTCTACCGGATGGCCGGAGATGTGGATTATCTCCTCAAAGTTCAGGTGGGCAGCGTCGCTGACTATGACCGCGTCTACAAGGCGTTGATTGCGCGGGTCGATCTCGCCGATGTCAGTGCAACATTCGCAATGGAATGCCTGAAGAACACGACAGAGCTGCCGATTTAATATCCTGGACCCGGCACTGGCAGCATGAGTTCGGGCATCAGGCACCCTGCAAGGGATTGAGCTGGCGTGGAGCCGGCGGCGCCATCTGGCTGGCGCAAATAGGCGCGCATTGCTTCACTCGCCACGCGGTCAAAGCTCTCGATCGCTGCGGGTTGGAGGGTTTCCTTCAGGATGCGGGCATTCTGGCATGTTCTGTGTTCCAGGATGGTGAGCGCAGCAGGTTGCCGCCCCGTTCGCAAGGCCCGGAGCGATGCCCGCATTGGAGCCGGCCGCAGAATGGCGGCGGCGGGCAGGCCCGGACCATCCGGGATAGCCAGCCAGAGCGCGTGAACGGATGCTGGTGGATCTTTATGGGGGAAGCTGACGGCAAGAATGACCCCGCCCTGCGATTTGCGAACGTCCATCGTTACTCCATCAGACGAAAGCGCTTCGAGCCAGGTACTTATAGCGAGATTGCGAACTTCCAGTGCCTCCCAGGTCTTGCCAGCGGCAAGCAGGGCGACAGACTGATCAAGACGCTGAATATGAGAGAGAACAGCGCCGCCCAGAATCGCATCTTCATAATGGGCAACCGCATCAACCGCATGTCCAGCCTCCAGAGCTTTACGGGCAGTGACAAGGTGCGTTTGGGGCGCATCCGCCCGGCTGGAGCAGTCGGACAAGAAGGCTTCTGCCGTCAGTTTGAAGTAGGTTGGGCGTGCGTCCAGAGAGGGCTGATACGCGGCAGTCTGAAGTTGGGCCACGCTATTGCGGTTGCATCCCCCTTCAGCCCCTGCGGTTGTCGCAGAGGTCATCAGGGTCAGGAAAACACCCATAAATTTCATTATATTCATGCGCTTAGCCATACCCAGACCCCGCGCTCCAAGGCGCTTGTTTCGAGAGTAACGGTGCAAGGCTTATGCCGGTTCCATCAGTCCGATGGATGGATGCCGGAAGGGTCTTTCAGAGGGTGGAGATGCTCATGATCGTGATCATGCCCCTGATCATGGTCCCGGTGGCTATGGATGGGCATGGCCATCAGGATCAGCGCAATCAAAACACCTCCACCCAGGGCGGCGACGCCGCGGAGGGGCGGTTCTTCCTTCAGCGGCTGCATCAGGGGGCCGGTCGCCACATAAACCAGGAGACCTGCCGACAGGGCATAAAGCGCCGCGACGACCTCTGGACCCAGCCCCGTAAGGAAGAGCCCGCTGACCAGCGCGCCCAGAGGGGTTGTCGCCCCGGCCGCCAGGAAGGCCCAGAAGAGCGCTTCCCGAACACGAAAGCCGTGCCGTGAGAGGATTGCAAAGGCAATCACGCCCTCGGCAAATTCATGCATGATGAGGGATGTAGAGGCGTAGACACCGGCCTCGAAACTCGCCGCGAAAGTGACCGAATAGATCACGCCATCGAGGAAGGAGTGCAGCCCAACCGCCAGCAAAGGCGTCAGTGCCAGGGCCCGTCCGCCCGCTTTCTCCGGAAACATGGCATTGATGCCGGAAGTCAGCAGCAAACCGCCAAAAAAGCCGCCGAGCATGAACATGGGCGCGCGGGCGCTCATCAGCATGGCTTCCGGCGCAATGTGCAGCAGCGTCAAGGAAATCAGCATGCCGCCCGCTGCCAGCGAGAACAGGCCTGACTGGCGCGCGGTCCACTCACTGCGGATCGCAACGGCCAAGAGGCCCGCCGAGGTCACGAGAGCCGCGAGAAGTCCAAACAGGATAGGCGCCTGAAGAGAAAGGGACATTCTGAGGCGGATATCCGGTTGGCTGCGGCCTGGACGGGAGCAGGGGTTGATGAAGGGCTGCGTCTTGTGCGCAAGGGCACCTTGCGAAAAGTGTTATAATGTTTCACTCTGACGCTTGCCAGAAGTTTTTTGCGGCCCGGCTGGGTTTTACCCGAAATCTACGCGCCGCGTTTCAGATACCAGGAGCTGCTCATGATCCGTCTCACCCGCTTTTCCGCCCTCCTGCTTACCGGCGCCGCGCTTTCTGTCCTTGCCGCCTGCGGTCCCAGCGCGCCCTCGCCGGCAGCGCCTGCGCCGGTCGAAACAGACGAAGCGATTTCAGCCGAAGCCGCTCACGACACCCATGAAGAAGACCACGCTGAAGGCGAGGCGCATGCGGATCACGAGGATGAGGACCATTATCACGATCATGAGGAAGACCATGCTGGCGGCGTCGCCCATGTGCATGGCATTGCCGATCTTGCCTTTACCGTCGAGGGGGGCAAACTGACCGCCGAACTGATGTCTCCGCTGGCCAATTTCGGTCTTTCCGAAGCCGATGGCGTCATTACCGATGAGGTTAAAGCCGCGCTGCCGGGTATCATCACCCTGACGGGAGGAGATTGTACTGCCGACATGCCCGTAGCAGAGGTCGATACCTCCAGCGGGCATACGGATGGCCACGTCAATTTCTCCTGGACCTGCGTCAATCCAGGCAATGTATCTACAGCCCGCTTCGCGGGTTTCACCGCATTCCCGGGCTTTGAAACAATCAATGCCGTGTTTCTGGGCGATACGGTCCAGAAAGCCGCAGAGCTTACGCCTTCCTCCCCAGAGCTTTCCCTGAAATAAAGGATCACATGGCTGATCCCGTGATTGATATCGAAGGGCTGCGCTTTGCTTGGAAGAGCGGCCCGCAAGTGCTCGACATTGAGACCTTTCGTGTTGATGCGGGCGAGCGCGTCTTCCTGCGCGGGCCCTCGGGCTCGGGCAAGTCGACACTTCTCGGCCTGATTGCCGGCGTGCTGCAGCCACAGGCCGGGGGCATCCGCGTTCTGGGCGAGGATATGAGCGCGCTCGCCGCCGCACGGCGAGACAGGCTGCGCGCCGACCGGATGGGCGTGATCTTCCAGATGTTCAATCTGGTGCCCTATCTCTCTGTGACGGGCAATGTCCTCTTGCCGCTGCGCTTTTCAGCTGCGCGCCGCAAGGCGGCCGGAAATGATCCGCAGGCGGAAGCCCGGCGCCTTCTGGCGCGGCTGGGCCTGGAAGATGAAAGCCTGCTGGAGCGTCGCGTATCCGACCTCTCCGTCGGCCAGCAGCAGCGTGTGGCGGCCGCCCGCGCCCTGATTGGCAGTCCGAGCCTCGTCATTGCGGACGAGCCCACTTCCGCGCTGGACGCCGACGCGCGCGACCGGTTCATCAACCTCCTGTCTGAGGAAGTCGAACGGTCCGGCGCCACGTTGTTGTTTGTCAGCCATGACGCTTCGCTGGCGGGGCTCTTCACCCGTGCGGCTGATCTCACCGGGTTGAACCGGGCAGGGGCGCCGGCATGACCGCTCTTTTTTCGCTTGCCTGGTCGAGCCTCCTTAATCGCAAGGGCTCAGTCATCCTGACCATTGTTGCGGTGGCGCTTTCGGTCGCGCTCTTTCTGGGGGTCGAGAAAGCCCGCAGCGGCGCCCGCGAAGGGTTTGAAAATACCATTTCCGGAACCGACCTGATCGTTGGCGCGCCAACCGGCACGGTCAATCTGCTGCTCTATTCTGTCTTCCGTATGGGCTCAGCCACGGCTGAGGTTTCCTGGCCAACCTATCGTCAGCTTACGGAACGTCCGGACGTGGCCTGGACTGTACCCATCGCGCTCGGTGACAGCCATCGCGGCTTCCGCGTGATGGGAACAACAACCGGTTATTTCGATCACTACAAATATGGCGGCGGGCAGCCGCTGGAGCTTGCCGAAGGCGTGATCTTTGACGACCTGTTTGACGCCGTGATCGGCGCCGATGTCGCGCGCGATCTTGGCTATACGCTGGACACGCCGCTGGTCCTGACCCACGGGCTCGGCGCAGCCGATCTTGGCTCGGGCCATGAGAACCGGCCGTTCCGTGTATCAGGTATCCTCAAACCCACAGGCACGCCGGTGGACCGGACCGTGCATGTCTCCCTGGAAGCCATCACGGCCATTCATGTCGGCTGGGAGACCGGGGCCAAGAACCCGCTCGCCGATTCCATCCCCACCGACATGATCCGGTCCTTTGATCTCACACCCAAAACCGTGACAGCGATTTTCGTGGGCCTGGAGCGCAAGGGCACGATCCTCACCACGCGCCGGCAGATCAACACCAATCGCGGCGAGCCGCTGATGGCGATCATTCCCGGTGAGGCCTTGCGCGAACTCTGGGGTGTCACCTCGATTGCCGAGCGCGCGCTGCTGGCAGTCTCGGGCTTTGTGATTGCCGTGGGCCTCGTCTCGATCCTCACCTCCATCCTGACCAGCCTGAACGAGCGGCGGCGGGAAATGTCGATCCTGCGCGCAACAGGCGCGCGGCCTGGCCACATATTTTCCCTGCTGGTGCTCGAGTCCGGGTTGATCGGTTTCATGGGCGCGTTGATTGGCATTGTGATCGTCCACAGCGTATTTGCTGTGGTCGCGCCGATGTTGCAGGCCCGTTATGGAGTCGCCTTTGGCAGTGGCGGGCCGGGTTTGCTTGATTTCTATGTGCTGGGGGCGGTGACGTTCGCGGCTCTCGTGATCGGTGCCGTTCCGGCAGTCGCGGCCATGCGCCGCTCGCTGGCAGATGGGCTCAGCGTCCGTTTGTAACAGCATTGTGCTCTGGAACTGTAGGCGCGGCCGTTTTAGACAGGGATCATGAAAACGACATCTCTTCCGGGCTTTGCCCTTGCCAGCCTCGCTATCGGTCTTGCAGCTGCCTGCGGCGGCGCCTCAACAAATGGGACGGCGGAAGCGGCTCCGGCTAAACCGGCCACGGAAGCGCCTGCTGAAACCAAGGCCGCTGGCCCCAAAGTTGGTGACAAGATTGGCCAGAGCGCGGCAGAGCGCGCTGCCGCCCGCGCTGAAGCTGCCAAGAAGCGTGCTGAAGAACAGGTCCGCAAGGATGCTGAACTGGCCGCTCGCGGCGTCACGCGGATCGGCTGGGAAGACCTGATGCCGGAAGGGGAGGAAGAGCGCCTCGCCCAAATGTACCAGGCGCAGATGGCGATGCTCTATTCCGGCGCCGGCATAGCCGAGGGATCCGCCGCTGACTCCGCCGTCCAGATCGGCACCTTCAACACTGTGAAGGAACTCAACGGCAAGAAGATCCGCATCCCTGGCTATACCGTGCCGTTCGAGTATGGTGCTGACGCGCAGATCAAGGAATTCCTCCTGGTGCCGTATTTCGGCGCCTGTATCCATGCGCCGCCGCCGCCCCCAAACCAGACCGTGTTCGTGATGTCTGACAAGGCAATCAAGATGCAGGATCTGGCTCAGGCCGTCTGGATCGAGGGAACCATCCATACCCAGACGCAGGAAAGTGAACTCGCAGACGCTGCTTACACGATCACGCTGACCGGCATCGAGGAATACACTTATTGAGTTCAGCGGGTTTCGCGTACGCTTAGCGGCACGCAATCAGCTTCGCATCGCCAAATGCAAGAAGGGCGACCCGACAGGCCGCCCTTCCGCACTCTACGCGGTACTCTACTGTCCACAAAGTAGCAGCTGACTGCTTAATACTTTGCGAACCCTGTTCCGCAGCTTGGCCTACTGGTTCTTTGCCAGGAGGTTGCGGATTTCTTCCAGAAGCACTTCCTGACGCGGTGGGGCCGGCGGCGGCGCAGCTTCTTCCTTTTTCTTCAGCGTGTTCATCCCCTTGATCACGAAGAACAGGGCGAACGCCATGATGACAAAGGAAATCACGGCATTGATGAACCTGCCATAAGCGATCACCGGAGCGCCCGCTTCAGTGGCCGCCACCAGGGATACGTACTCTGTCCCGTTCAGCGAAATGAACAGGTCTGCAAAATCCACCCCGCCCATCAGCATCCCCAGCGGGGGCATCAGGATGTCGTTCACCAGCGAGGTCACGATCGTGCCGAAGGCGCCGCCCAGGATAAAGCCGACGGCGAGGTCGACCAGATTGCCTTTGAGGGCGAACTCTTTGAATTCTTTAAGCATCGGATACCCCTTACACTGACGGCACACCGCCCAATCTAGGATGAGAATTCGCGGGGTTTGGGCCCAGCGTCAAGGCGCTGCAACAAAGGGGCGAAACAGAACCGGTCTATCTGGCCTCGGGATCGCTGCCGCCATTGACCCGGGCGCGCAGTTCCTTGCCGGCCTTGAAGAACGGGACGGCCTTTGCCGGCACTTTCACAGGCTCGCCGGTGCGGGGATTGCGGCCTTTGCGGGCATCGCGCTTGCGCACCGAAAAGGCGCCAAAGCCGCGCAGCTCTACCCGGTCGCCCCGGGCGAGGGCGTCGCCAATCTCGCCAAGGATGACGTTCACGACCTTTTCAACGTCTT
Organism: Hyphomonas sp.; assembly: GCA_046293975.1. GTDB lineage: Bacteria > Pseudomonadota > Alphaproteobacteria > Caulobacterales > Hyphomonadaceae > Hyphomonas. Next base: position 66,780 of record JBKBIZ010000008.1, read on the forward strand.
CGTGACGCAGGTGCGCGTTCTCAGCCGCGAGCTTCTCTATGAGTTGGGACTTAAGCA
>JBKBIZ010000090.1:0-9212 GCA_046293975.1 Hyphomonas sp.
GTTCGATCAGAAGGTCAGCCATAGGGCCCTGTCAGTCGCCGGAATTAGGGGTGGGGACGGCTTACAGCTACGGGCGCCGGGGTCAAGCGGGCGGGGCTATGGATTGCGCAGCGGCGGCTCAGACCCGGCAGCTGCCTTCGATATTGATCGCATTGGCATCGACCGGGGCTGTGATGCGGATAGTGCCGGTATAGCTTTGATATTCCCTGCCATCATCGACCTCTCTCAGCCGCAGCTCGACCTCTATGGGCCGCTCGGCATTGCGGTAGTTCCAGATCTTGGTGCGGCCGGTTTCGGTCTTTGAGACCTGCTCAAGGGAAACCGCCTCGCCTTCCAGGCCGATGGTGCCGAGGGCCGGCACACCGTCAAATTCAGTGATGAACAGGCGCTCGCCCAGCACGCCGTTATGGCTGGGCCGGTGGAAGCTGCAATAGATGTCATTTGTTGTCAGCTCGAAGGTGGTGAGCCGGATGGCGCTGGAATCGGCGGGCGCGGGGACCGCAGCCTGTTCGGCAACAGGCGGGGCGACAACCGGCGCATGCGGCGGCGGCAGGACGGGCGTGGACGATTCAGGTTCCGGGATGCAGGCACCAAGCGCGAGAGGAAACAATAATGCGGAGAGGACGGATAAAGCTTTCATGGGAAGCCTCCTTGTGCGCATCAACGCGCCGGATACCGATCCGTTCAGTGCGGCGCGCAGTGGGGGCGCGGCGGGCGTCCATCAGACCCCGCAGGTGCCTTCAATGGGAATTACGTCCCCCTGCACCGGATCGGTGATCCGGATTGTGCCCTCATAGCTGCGATATTCGGAGCCCTCGACAGTTTCCGTCAAGGTCAGCTGAACTTCAACCGGCCGCTGAGCATTGCGATATGTCCATACGCCCGCGCCCTCCTGTACCGATTTGGAGACCTCCTCCAGACGGACCGCCTGACCTTCCAGACCAACGGCAGCCGGCGCCGGAACACCGGCAAGTTCGGTCATGAAGAGCAATTCGCCCGGTTCCCCATTCTCGGCCAGACGGTGGAAGCGGCAATAGATTTCCACGGTTTCAGGCTCGAATGTCGTCAGAGACAGAGTGTCTGCTGGGGTCAGCGCGCCCGCTTCGCCCGGCTCGGCGGGAGCTGCGATGGCCGGAGAGTGGAATGCCATATCCTGCGGGGTATCCGCATCCAGGCTATCCATCTCGGGGGAAGGATTGCAGGCGCCGACGGACGCGGCAAGTGTCAGGGCCAACAGGGCGTAGAACGGTTTCATCGGAGGTCTCCTCTGACGCTATCAACGCCTGAGCCTGCGATCCGTTCACCAGAGTTTTCTTATGCCTGCTGCTCGGCCCATTGGGCGGCGGCGCCGCGGGCGAGGTCTCGGACGCGGGCGATGTAGGCCTGGCGTTCGGTGGGGCTGATGGCGCCGCGGGCGTCGATCAGGTTGAAAGTGTGCGAGGCTTTCAGGGCGTAGTCATAGGCGGGCAGCGGTTTGCCGGCCTCACGCAGGGCGTTTGACTGGCTTTCGCAATCGGCAAACCAGCGTTTCAGCATTTCGACGTCAGAGTGTTCGAAGTTGAACGCGCTCTGCTGGCGCTCGTTTTCGAGGAAGACATCGCCATAGGTCAGCGGGACTGCCGAGGCCGGGTCGTTGAAGGGCAAGTCGTAGACGTTATCAACGCCGAAGACGTACATGGCGAGGCGTTCGAGGCCATAGGTGAGCTCGCCGGAAACCGGAAACACGTCGAGGCCGCCGACCTGCTGGAAATAGGTGTACTGGCTGACTTCCATCCCGTCGCACCAGACTTCCCAGCCAAGGCCCCAGGCGCCAACCGTGGGGTTTTCCCAGTCGTCTTCGACGAAGCGAATGTCATGCACCGATGGGTCGATGCCGATGCGGTAGAGGCTTTCGAGGTAGAGATCCTGGAGGTTGGCCGGGTTTGGCTTCAGGATGACCTGATACTGATAGTAATGGCCGAGGCGATTAGGGTTTTCGCCATAGCGGCCATCCTTGGGACGGCGCGATGGCTGGACATAGGCCGCGCGCCAGTTCTTGGGCCCGAGGGCGCGCAGGACTGTGGCGGGATGCAGCGTGCCGGCGCCGACTTCCATGTCATAGGGCTGGAGGATCAGGCAGCCCTGCGCACTCCAGAAGTCATGGAGGGCAAGGATCATGTCCTGGAAGGATTTGGGCTTGGCGTGGGCTTTTGGGGCAGACATGCGGGGCTTTCCGGCTTTTGGTGCATCCCGCACCTAGCGCTGACCGGGCGGGTTCGCAACCGGGGGGCGGCCTACCACCAGCCTTTCTTCTTGCTGGGACTGTTGTGGTCTCGCGTCCCGAAGGCGCCAACGATGGCAATGAACACGCCGAGGGCGAGGCTGGCGAGGAAAAGCAGCGTGAACATAGGCGTCGTCTCCCGACGTCAGGTTTGCGTCAGGGGCAGTGTGGCGCCTTTTCCCCGGGGTTCAAGGAAAATCGGCCCTACCAGGCCAGGGGATAGCCTTCGACAATGGCCTGCGCGGCGGGGGTGCGGGCGCTACCATCCTCCGTGTGGGTGATGAGGGGCGGCAGGAGGGTGAGCGGGCCGCGCTTGAGGCCTTTGCGGCCACGCACCAGCACGCGCCGGGCGGGCTCGCCAGCCTTCGACGCGATGGGCAGAACCGTGATCTCCCCGGCCTGCCGGTCAAGCTGAGCCAAGAGGCGGGCCAGTTCGGCGGCGCGGTGGACAAGGACGACCGGCGCGCGCGGTTTGGCTGCGTGGATCATCGCCTTTATCCACGCCTCCAGAGAAAGGGTTTCAACATAGGCGGATGCCTTGCCCTCCCCCGGTTCTGATATCTTGCCGGGTTCAAAATAAGGGGGGTTGGCGAAGACGAGATCGAAGCGGTTTTCATGGGGCTTAACCCATTCTGAGGCTTCGGTATTTTCGATGGTCACGCGGGGACAAAACCCGTTCATCTCAGCGCCCTTTCGGGACAATTCCGAGACAGATTGGGACACTTCAAGACCCGTGAAGGACACGTTTGGCAGCCTGTAGGCCGCCGGGAGGAGCGCCCCGCCACACCCGCAGCCGAGCTCCAACGCCTCCCCCTTATCCAACAACGGAAGCGCGGCGGCGAGGAGGAGCGAGTCGAAGCCGGTCCGGAAGCCTTTGACCGGCTGAACGAGGCGGACCCGGCCCTGATAGACGGTGTCTTCAGTGGTTTGGGCAGGCGCCGGACTCACCCCTGCTCGACCCCGGACAGGGCAAGGCGGGCTTTCGCCAGATCCGATGTGCGAACCATAAGCCGGCGCGGAAACGCACCGATATTGCCTTCGATCGCGGAAATGTGCTGATCGGCCACAAAGCCTTCAACCCCCGCTTCGGCGAGCAGGTGCTGAGCGTAAGAGAGCTTCACCGGATCGTTGGTGCGAAGCACTTCTTCCATTACTGGATCTGGCCACGCAGGTTCATGTCGACTGAGCGGGCGTCATAGACCGTGGTCTTGTCGGGCTTGGGATTGGCGCCTGTGACAATTTCCAGCACGGCGGTCGTCTGGCCGCTGGAGCTGCCCCCGCCGAGAGGGATGCCGATGCCCACCCCCATGCCGACACTGGACGAGCGGCCGTAAGAGCCTGATCCGCCGCCAATGCTGATGGATGAACCGCTGCTGCGTCCACTTTCGGTATCGGCATATTCGGCCGTGACTTCAAACCAGTCCTTGCCTTCCATCAACGTGATCTCGGAGGCCCGCAGCAGCGCCATACTGCGCGCTTTGCCGGCATCCTTGTCGGTGTAGGCGACGCGGTGGCGTCCGGCCTCAATCTGCTGGGACGTGTAGCCCATAGCGCCATCTTTGGACGCGGGGCCATATGCGGGCGCTGTCGCGCAGGCGGCGAGAGAGAGTGCCCCAAGGGCAATGGCAAAGCTTTTCATGGGTTTCATACCGATCTAAACGCACATACCTGTCAGGTGGTTGCACGCTAACCTATTGCCGGGGCTGCGCCAATGCGCTCAAAGGCGTGCGGCCCGGTGCCACGTCGAGCAATGCTGGGTAATTGCGTAAATTTACTTATATCTAGGCTGTTCTCCCGGAGTGCCCCGTTTGACCCTCGCCCCTAAACCGAAGAGCAAAGCCCAGCTTTCCTCGATCACGGAACGGATGCAGGCACTGGTGGCCGAAGACCTGGCTGCGGTCGAACGTCTGCTGGCAACACGCGCCGCCAGTCCGGTAGCGGTCATTCCCGATCTTTCAGGTTATATCGTCTCGGCGGGCGGCAAACGCCTCCGCCCGATGATTACCCTTATTGCCGCCCATTCCGTGGGCAAGGCGAATGCGGCGACGCATGCGCTGGCCGCGGCGGTCGAGTTCATCCACACTGCCACGCTGCTGCATGATGATGTGGTAGATGAGAGCGATCTGCGCCGGGGAAAGCCCGCTGCCAAGGCAATCTGGGGCAACAAAGCCGCGATCCTGGTGGGCGACTTCCTGTTTGCGCGCGCCTTCAACCTCCTGGTCGAAACGAGCAGCCTGGAAATCCTCAACCGGCTCGCCACTGCCTCCACCGTGATCGCCGAGGGCGAAGTGCGCCAACTCGCGGCGATGGCGACCCGCGACCTGCCGACCGAGGAATACCTGGCCATCGTGGAAGCCAAGACCGGCGCGCTGTTTGAAGCGGCCGCCGAAACGGGCGCGATGTCTGCCGGAGGCGAAGAACATTCTGACGCGCTGGCGACCTATGGCAAGAACCTCGGCCTCGCCTTCCAGATTATTGACGACGTGCTCGATTATGGCGGGACGACGTCTGTGATCGGCAAATCGGTGGGCGATGATTTCCGCGAAGGGAAGATCACCCTGCCGGTGATCATTGCGCGCCGCCGGGGCTCTGACGACGACCGGGCGTTCTGGGACCGGGCGCTGAACCCGGAAACGCAGGAAGATTCAGACCTTGCCCATGCCGTGCACCTGATCCGCGCAACTGGCGCCGCCGAAGCAACCGTGCAGGAAGCCGAAGCCTATGCCGCCCTCGCCAAGGGCGCGCTGCGCACCCTGCCCGCCTCGCCCTATCGCGACGCGCTGGAAGACTTGGCCGATTTCTGCGTGAGCCGGGCTTACTAAGGTCAGCGGCCTTCAGCGGCAAGACGGCGGCCGAGCGTGACACGCTGCCAGATCCAAAGCGCTGAACCCACAATCAGAAACAAAGCAAAGAGGCTGGCAGCTATACCGGAGCCCTGACGCGTGCCGGTGATCGCCGCCAGGGACGTGACCAGACACAGGCCCCACCAGAGCGCGGCAACCTTCAGATGGCTCCAGCCAGCGCGCAGGAAGAGCTGGTAGGCATGGTCGCGGTGGGCCTGCATCAGCGGGCGGCCAAGGCGGGCGCGCCAGATTAGCGTGAGGAAGACATCAATGAGGATGGGGAGGACCAGTATGGCCGGCACCCAGACTGAATGGATGACGCCGACTGAGAGCCCTGCTGCACCGATAAGCGCGCCGATGGCGAGGGCGCCGGTATCGCCCGCATAAAGACGGCCCGGCAAATTCCAGGCGAGGAAGCCGCAGAGGGCCGCCACCGCCGCCACGAGCAGCAGGAAGAGAATGCCCGGCGCGCTGCCCTGGGGTGGGGCGACGATGACCGCGAGAGCCGTTAGCAGGATGGCCGCGCTGCCCAGAGCGATGCCATTGGCCCCATCCATGAAGTTCACCGCATTCGCCATGACGAACAGCCAGAGGGCCGCGCCAGCAACCGCGAGGACACCGGGCAAAATGATCCCTTCCGGGCCGGCGCCGGGTAGCCAGAGATGGGTGACATGCGGGCCATAGATGGCCGCGAGCAAGGCGGCAGCCGCGAGGACGAGCAACTTGCGACCCGCGCGAAGGTTCAACTTGTCATCGGCAAAGCCCAGCAGCCCAGCCATCAGCACAAGGAGCATGGGGCCGGCCAGCGCGATCTGCGCCAGCGTGGCTAAAGGATTGCCCAGGTCGCCGGGCTGAACGAGGCTGGCGAGGATGAGCGCAGCAGCGATGCCTGCGAGGACACCAACCCCACCCGCGCTGGGGATGGGCCGGGCTTGCGTCTTGCGCCCGCCATCGGGCGCGTCCTGCGGGCCCAGACGGATCATCAGGGCACAGACGAGGACACTGACGATAAGGGGCAGCGCGACCCAGACAAGAGCGAGGGACATCATGGCGCGGCCCCGAGGCGGGAAGCGGCCGACCACCAATGAGCTTTGTCCTTTTCGGATCCGAGCGTGACGGTCGCGCGTTCGGCAAAAGCGAGGGCTTCGAAGAGGGCAAAGCAGGTGGCGCCTGAGCCGCTCATCCGGGCGAGAAGGACGCCGGGCTGGGCGCGCAAAAATTCGAGCGCCGCGCCGATTTCGGGGACGAGCGCGATGGCAGGCGCCTCCAGATCATTGCGCTGCTCAGCAAGCCAGGCGGCGAGCGCCTTGGCACCGGAAAACTCCGGCAGCGGATCAACCTCGGAAAAATCCGCGCCGCCACCGGCCGCGTCATAGGCGCGGAAGACCGGGCCGGTTGCGCAGGGAATACCGGGATTTATCAGGACCGCCGCGACCGCTGGCAGAGCGGGAAGCGGCGTGACGCGCTCCCCTTCCCCGCGCATCAACGCAGCCTGACCGGCCAGCGCAACAGGCACATCCCCGCCAAGGCCGGGCGCGATGGCGTCGGCGTGAGCGGGGTCAACACCCCAGAGCTTTGTCAGCAGGCGGAGGACGGTGGCGGCGTCGGACGATCCGCCGCCGATACCGGCCGCAACCGGGAGCCATTTCTTCAGCGTCAACCGGGCACCCTGGCGCGTGCCGGACACGGCCTGGAGCGCGCGGGCGGCCTGGAGGACGAGATTGTCTTCGCCCGCCCCGGCCGCGGCCGCGTAGGGGCCGGTGACGGTTAGACGGAGCCCCTCTGCCGCCTCGACAGTGAGATGATCGGCGGCGCTTGGGCCGGAGAACACCACAAGGGAGTCAAGGTCGTGCCGGCCATTGGACTTTGGCGGGCCGACATGCAGGTAGAGGTTCACCTTGGCAGGCGCCCAGCCGGAGAGGCTACGATCCGCTGCGCTCATCAAAGCGGCCCCTCAGGGAGATTCGAGGATGGGCACTGGCGGCGCGGGCGCCTCTGCCGCCTCGGGCGCATCGGGGCCGAGTTTGGAGTGGAGCTTGGCATTGATCCGTTCCCGGTCCTTTTCGGCGGGATCGAGGCTAAGGGCGCGCTCCCATTGGAAGCCCGCCTCGAGCTTGCGGCCGGCGCGCCAGTAGGCGTCGCCGAGATGGTCGTTGAGTATGGGGTCTCCGGGGACAAGCTCAACGGCGCGCTCAAGATAATCCACCGCCTCTTCATACTGGCCGAGCTTGTAATGGGCCCAGCCGAGGCTGTCGATGATATGGCCCGAGAGCGGCTCCAGGATGACGGCGCGGCGGATGAGGTTGAAGCCTTGTTCGAGGTTTTCGCCGCGGTCGATCCAGGAATAGCCGAGATAGTTGAGCACGGTGGCACTTTCCGGGCGCAGCTCAAGGGCACGCATCAGGTCGGCTTCGGCGTCCGACCAGTTGCCCTGACGCTCGCGCGCGGCGCCGCGGGCAAAGATGACCCGCCAGTCTTCCTGCTCGCCATCTGCGGCCAGGACATCGTTCAGCACGGCTTCGCCTTCACCGTACCGCTCCAGCGAAATGTAAAGATCAGCAAGCTGAAGGAGGAGGCCGCGATCAGGCTTGCCCGCGAGGGCTTCGGCGGCGACGCGGAGGGCTTCTTCGCTCTTTCCCTGCGCATTGAGAAGACCCGCCAGCTGACCCTGGGCATTGGCATAATAAGGTGAGCCCTTGGGAACTTGACGCAGTATACGGATGGCGTCGTCGCGTCGCCCGCCATTCTCCAGTGCCTGCGCCCAGAGGGAGCGGGCAACGTGAAGGTCTGGATCCAGCGCGAGGGCAAGAACGAAATAGACCGAGGAGAGATCATCATGCGTCTGGTACATCAGCGCGGCGGCGGGGACGTAAAGTGCGAGCGCGGCGCCCTGGCGGGTGGTGAGACGGCGCGGCCTGATCTTCTGGCCAGCTTCTATGCGCTCAGCGAGGGCAGCCAGCGCGGCATTGGTGCCGACTTCGGCGCGGAAAGCTTCGATCAGTTCGAGGGCGCGGGCTTTATCGCCGCGTGAGGCGAGGAGTTCGGCATGGGCCTCCACACCGATGGCGAGGCGGGCGCCGGAAGCCCAGACGCGCTCGAAGGTGGCGAGGGCGTCATCATCAGCGCGGCCGGAAAGTTGCAGCAGACCCATCATATAGAGGCTGGGACTGTCATAGCGCAGATCGCCCGTCAGCCCCTGCTCCAGATAGGGGATGGCCGATGTCAGGCCGCTTTTGCTCAGCGCGCGCCAGGCGGAGATGTTGTTGGCGATGTTGCGGTTGAAGGGCTGAAAGGCGGACTCTTCCAGATAGGGGCGCGCCTCTTCCGGCTTGCCGCGTGCAATAGCGTCAACGGCGAGAGTGAGGCGGACAAGGCTGGCGTCACTTCCCGCAGCCAGGGCGCGGCCCGAAAGGCTGGCGGCGGCGGGATAGTCGCCGGCCAGGAGGGCCGAGAACACCGCGCGTTCGGCAATCGAGGCCTGTTCGGGCATGGCATCAATGATCGCGGCGTAGCGCTGGGACGCTGTGGCCGGGTCATTCGTCAGCGAGGCAATGCGCGCGATCATGAAGTCCCGGTAGGACGCCGCCTCAGGCGGGCGGTCGTCGGTAAAGTCATAGGCGGGGCCGCGCAGGCCGGGCGTGGCGCAGGCCGCAAATGCAAGCAGACTGGCAAGGAGGAGCGGCGAAAGGATGCGTTTCATGAGCCAAACACTTGCAGCATCTGCCCGCAGCGACAAGTGGCTCGCAGCCGCATGCGGCTGCGCCATTTGCCACCTAATGCGAGGCGAGACGGAGATCCTGACGGTCAAAATAGATGTCGATGGCCTGCTTGATGGCTGTGGTGGACGATTCGATGCCTTTGTCAGACTGGAGGCGCTTTGCATCTGCCGCATTTGTGAGGAAGCCGAGTTCGAGCAGCACGGCAGGGACATCGGGCGCCAGCAAGACATAGAAGCCAGCGCTGCGATGGGTGTTGCGCAGGACCGGGCCGGCGCGTTCAAGTTCGGGCAGCAGAAGCTCGGCAAACTCGGCCGAACGCGTCTTGGTTTCCCGTTTGACCAGATCGGAGAGAATGCCGGTCAGGCGCTGGGGCGTGCCGTCTTCGATGGG
>JBKBIZ010000091.1:0-9072 GCA_046293975.1 Hyphomonas sp.
ATCTGGACGTCGCAGCTTTCGAGCAACGCTACGAGTGTTTGCCCGGCACGAGAAAGCTTCATTGGGGTTGCGGGGCTGGCGGAGATTTCTTGAAGATTATTCAAATCGATTGCACCTTAAAATTCTTCCGCGAACCGCGTTGGCGATTCCCATTTTTTCATGTTCGAGGAAGATTAAAGGACCGGGGGATAGGCGCCCGGAGAAGCCATTCGACACTGCCGAATCCAACTCAGATTTCGCCGTATAACATGAACTGAAATTCATCAAGTCAATACAGCCATGCATTTCAGGCACGCACTTCGCTTTACCGTCTCTACGGCGCTGCATCTACCTAAGTCGCTACGGAAATTGGACGCGCGTCCAGCTGAAAAAAGTTGAGGCGCGTGGCAGACTCTGCATCTGACCTACGGGCTTACGCCAGCCATCTGCACATCACATTTATAACCATAATCTGATTTATCCTTAAACTGAACTACTCGTCGGGCGAGAATATTCCTCCATGTTTTCGGCTAGGCGCCCGCTAAGGTTCATGCCCCGTCTTCAAGATATATAGGAACGATTCACCCTGTTGCGCGTTATAATTGCAAGTCGCACTTCCTCAAGAAGGAGCACAAAATGCAAAACGAAGTAAAACAAGAAGAAGAAGCCGAACACCGCCAGAATATGACCCCCACAGAGGTCACTCAGGGCAGACGTGTCGGCTTGTGGAAAATCCTGGCCGTTTCCCTGGTAATCGTTGTCGTCGGCTTTATCGTCATGGCCCTCTTCACTACGCCAGATGGCGCAGGCGGCATGGGCGGCACGAGCGGACAGGATGTCTCAACCGCTCCTGTGACGCCACAATAAGAAAATCATTCAAATGCTCTTCCAGACCACTTCTGGAAGAGCATTTGCAGGTTCCATACCCTCTCGCCTTTGCCGCGCGGGGCGTGTATCGCCGTCAGCGATGACCGCAGACACCCTCTCCCGCGCCCGGCGTATTGTCGTGAAGACCGGCTCTGCCCTGATGGCGGACGCAGGCGCCCCACGCCGGGAATGGCTCGCCGCGCTCGCCGCCGACATCGCCGCCCTGCGCCAGCGCGGCAAGGAAGTGATCCTCGTCTCTTCCGGCGCCGTCGCCCTCGGCAAAGCCGCCCTCGGCGCGCCCTATCAGGGCCGCCTGGAACAGAAACAGGCCGCCGCCGCTATCGGCCAGCCCCGCCTCATGGCCGCGCTGGGAGACGCCCTCGCCCCTCATGCCATCGCCTGCGGCCAGGCCCTGCTCACCCCCGGCGACACCGAAAACCGGCGGCGTTGGCTCAACGCCCGCGCCACGCTCGAAACCCTGCTCGAGGCCGGCGTCGTCCCCGTCATCAACGAGAACGACACCGTCGCCACCCAAGAAATCCGCTATGGCGACAATGACCGCCTCGCCGCCCGCGTCGCCCAGATGATGGCCGCCGATGTCCTCATTCTGCTCTCGGATATCGACGGCCTCTACACCGCCGACCCGCGCTCCAACGTGCAAGCCACCCACATCCCCTTCCTCGAAGCGCTGACCCCGGAGCATGACGCGATGGCCACCGGCGCTAACGCCGCCGCCGGTGTCGGCTCAGGCGGCATGGCCACCAAGCTCGCCGCCGCCCGCATCGCCCATGCCGCAGGCTGCTCCACCCTCATCACGCTCGGCAATCGCCCCCACCCCCTCGGCGCGATTGAAGCCGGCGACCGCGCCACCCTCATCGCCTCGCGCATCAGCCCCGCCAAGGCCCGCGCCGCCTGGCTCGAAGGCCATCTCCAGCCTGAAGGCGAGATCCTCGTCGATGACGGCGCCGCCGCCGCGCTGGACAAGGGCGCCAGCCTCCTGGCCGTCGGGGTGCGCGGCGTCACCGGCCAGTTCGAGCGCGGCGCCGCCGTTGCCGTCCGCGCACCCGATGGCCGCCTGCTCGCCAAAGGCGTCACCGCTTACGGCGCCGAAGACATCCGCCGCATCGCCGGCCGGCGCACAGAGGAGGCCGAAGCCATCCTCGGCTATCGCGGCCGCCCCGCCATCATCCACCGCGACGACATGGTGCGCCTTTGAACGAGCCGCTGATCCGGCCCGCCACGCAGGCTGATATCGGCGCGCTCACCGCCCTCGAAGCCAGCTTCCCGGAAGAAGACCGCTTCGACCGGCGCACCTGGCGGCGCCTCCTCTCCGGCCATGCCAGCGTCTTCGTCTGCGACACCCCCAAGGACGGCCTCCTCGCCGCCGCCGTCATGCTCTACCGCAAGGGCGCGCGCGTCGCCCGCCTCTACTCCATCACCGTCGCCCCAGAGGCTCGCGGCAAAGGCATCGCCCGCGCCCTGCTGGCGGCGTGTGAAGCAGATGCAGCAGAACGCGGCGCCCGCGCCGTCCGCCTGGAAGTGCGCGTCACAAATAGTTCTGCCACCCGGCTTTACGAGATGGCCGGTTATCGCGTAATTGCCACCCTTGAATCCTACTATCCGGATGGAGAAGCGGCGCTGCGGATGGAGAAGTCTCTCGATGCGCCCTCTAATGGAGCCCCATGACTGATTGGGTCGTGCTTGTTGAATCGGCAAGCGACATCTCTCAAGCCGAGACGCCGCACAAGGTTCTGCGTATTTCAGACTATATCTCAAAACCTGCGCTGTTCACCGGCCGCAGGCCTTACATCCTCAATCTTGCGCGCTCCTATTCCTACCAGTCGGAAGGCTATTACGCCTCCCTCCTGGCCGAGGCGCGCGGCCACCGGATCAGCCCGAGCGTCCAGACAATGGTCGAGCTCTCCAAGAAGACGCTCTACAACCACGCCCTGCCAGACCTCGGCGAAACGCTTCAGGAAGCCCTCGCCAAGGGCGCCCCAAAAGTGGAAACTCTGTTCGTTGCCTTCTCGCGCACTGAAATCCCCGCCTATGAGCGCCTCGCCCGCGAAGCGATGGACTGGTTCCGCACGCCCGCCCTCGAAATCGAATTTGACAACGAAGCCCCCCACGGCATCGGCCGCATCCGCGCCGTCCCGCCCCACAAGCTGAAAGACGCCCGCCGCAAATTCTTCCTCGACTCGATGGAGGCCTACACCAAGGGCCGCGTCAAAAACGAGAAGACCCGCACGCCCGCCAAATGGGCCCTCGCCGTGCTGGTCGATCCGCATGAGAAAACCGCGCCTTCCAAGCCCTCTTCCCTGAAGCGCCTCGCGGACGTCGCCGAAAAGATGGGCGTCGAGGTCGAGCTGATCGACCCGACCGACCTGCCATCCCTGGCCGAGTTCGACGCCCTCTTCATCCGCGCCACGACCTCGATCGACAACTTCACCTACCGCTTCGCCCGCCGCGCCGAGCAGGAAGGCATGCCCGTCATCGACGACACCCATTCCATGATCCGCTGCACCAACAAGGTCTATCTCAAGGAGATTCTGGAAAAGGCCGGCCTGCCCATTCCGCGTACGGAAATCGTTGACGAAAAGACAGACCTTGCCGGCCTGTTTGACCGTCTGGGCAGCCCGGTCATCCTCAAGACCCCCGATGGCAGCTTCGGCATCAACATGGTCAAGGCCCAGTCGCTCGATGAGCTGAAAACCGGCGCCAAGAAAATGTTCGAGGATACCGCCCTCATCATCGCCCAGGAATTCCGCCCCACGAAATTCGACTGGCGCATCGGCGTCCTGAATGGCGAGCCGCTTTACGCCTGCCAATACCGGATGGCGCGCGGCCACTGGCAAACGGTGAAATACGGCGAAGGCGGAAAATCCACCGAAGGCGGCTTCACCACCATGCCGGTGGAAGACGCGCCACCCGAAGTCGTCAACGTCGCCGTCCGCGCCGCCAGCCTCATCGGCGACGGCCTCTATGGCGTCGACCTGAAAGAAACCGAGCAAGGCGTCATCATCATCGAAATCAACGACAACCCCTCCATCGACCATGATGTCGAAGGCGCCGTCCTGAAAGATGAAATCTGGAGACGGATCATCTCCTGGTTCTCCACCCGCCTCGAACGCCGCATGGGCCGCGCGGGTTAATCCTTCGCTTCACCCCTCTCCCTCCTGGAGAGGAGGGGCCCGCGGCCAACGGCCGTGGGAGGTGAGGGCGCGCAAAGCGCGTCAACCGTGAGGGCCTAACCCCCGCTGATTTTGAATAAACCGCGCAGCATCCTCAATCTGCTGCAACACCCCGTCCAGACTATCCATCACATCCACATTCCAGAATCGCACCACATGCCACCCCTCGCGGCTCAGATACGCAGTACGCGAAGCATCCCGCCGGATCTGAGAGTCGGTCCCATGCGTATGCCCATCCAGCTCAACCAGCAGCTTCAATTCGAAGCACGCGAAATCCGCAATGAAAGGCCCCACGGGATGCTGACGCCGGAATTTAAGCCCGGCCAACTGCCCACCCCGCAACTTGCTCCAGAGCAGCCGCTCCGGCAGCGTGCCCTCACGCCGCAAGCGGCGAGCGCGTTTGATTGGAAGCCCCGTCATGGGAAAATTCTGGAAGGAGAGCCAAGGAATTACAAGAGGCGTCGCAGCCCTCACCTCCCATTGCTGCGCATGGGCCCCTCCTCTCCCAGAGGGAGAGGGGTAAATGTTGTGCTCGCGGCGAAGTCCCAACCCCTCTCCCGCGAAGTGGGAGAGGAGGGGCCCGCCGCCAAAGGCGGTGGGAGGTGAGGGTCTTCCCCTCCGCAAATCACAACCCTAAAACTTAAACCCGCCCGCCAGCAGTTTCTCATACCGCTCCGCCGTCACCGGCGCGTAGCCGCCCTCGCCCGGATCATACATCCACAAGGCTTCGCCTTCGACCTTGGACGGATCAAACCCTTCAGCCACCAGCTCCACCTTGCGATATTTGAATGTTCCGGTCGTTTCGGCTTCCGGCTGCACACGGATGAAAATCGGCACCGAATAGGACGGCAGCAGCGCCGTAAGGCGTTTGTAGACGCCCGGCATATCCACTTCCCCGTCCAGCGTTACGGCCGCCATGCCAGCTTTGCCGTCCGCGCCGGGAACCGGAACACCATAAACATTGGCCGTGGCAATCCCGTCGATCTTCGAGAGCGCTTCGCCCACTTCATTGGTCGAGACATTCTCGCCCTTCCAGCGATAGGTGTCGCCAATCCGGTCAACGAAATAGATATAGCCGGCCTTGTCCTTTTTCAGAAGATCGCCAGTACGGAACCAGAGATCGCCCTTCTCGAACACATCGCGGAGCAGCTTCTTCTCGGTCGCCTTCTGGTCGTTATAGCCCTCGAAACGCTGGCGCACATCATCGCCGATCTTGCCGATCGCTTCGCCCGGTTCGTCCAGTTCGGCAGGAATGCAGAACCCGTCCGCACCCCGCACAGGCTCCTCTGTCTCGATATCGAACTTCACAAATCCGACATGCGCAAACTGGCTTTTAAGCCAACCGGGAACGCGCCCGATGGCGCCCGGCTTGCCGTCAAAATTGATAAAGCTGACATTGCCCTCGGTCGAGCCGTAGAACTCTGCCAGATGCGGAATATTGAACCGCTCGAGAAACTCTTCCCAGATTTCCGGGCGCAGGCCATTGCCAAATCCGGTGCGTATCTTGTGCGCGCGTTCCTTGGGGTGGGGTGGCGAATTCACCAGATACCGGCAAAGCTCGCCGATATACACGATGGCGGTCGCGCCCTCATCGGTTGCGTCGTCCCAGAAGGCGCTGGCCGAAAACTTCCGTCTCAGGATGATTGCCGCGCCCGTCATCAGCGCCTGGCCAACGCCGCACAATCCCCCTGTCCCGTGATAGAGCGGCAGGGTGATGTAAATCCGGTCCTGCGGCGTGATCCGGCACGGGGGGATGAAACTCTTCATCATGCCCTGCGTGCGGGCCTGTGTCAGGCGCGCCGCCTTGGGCATGCCGGTGGTTCCGGAGGTGTAGACGTAAAGGCAGAGATCCTTGCCCAGGAGGCCCGCCCGGTGTGAGCGATCCGGCCGCTCAGCCGAAACCGCCGCCAGCGCCGTGCCAAGGTCTTCGCCCACAGTCCCGCCCAACGACCAGACCGCCGGCGCATCCTTGAACAGGTTCGCCGCGCCGCCGATGGCGCTGTCCTGCTCGGCACCGGTCACGATCAGCCTTGCCCCTGAAATATTGACGCAATGGGCCAGCGCGTCGCCTTCGAGATTGTGGTTGATCAGTGCCGTGACGACACCGACCTTGGCAAAGCCCGCCCATGCCGCAACGTAATCCGGGCGGTTTTCCATGAACAGGGCAATGCAGTCGCCCGCCTTCAGCCCCTGTGCCAGCGCCCAGTTGGCAAACCGGCTCGCCTGGGCATCGAACTCGGCATACGTGGTCGTCGCGCCCTCAAAGCGGAAAGCGACATTGCCGGAAAATTGATCCACCGCGCGTTCATAGTCATCCGCAACGAGATTTTCGGAGTCCGGAGAGATGTCTCCTGTCCATTTCTTGACGAGAAGAATGTCCTGGAGCAGCCGGAATTCCCGGCCAAGTTTGGCAAAAAGGTTCATGTGCGGCGCCTCCCAACGCAGAGGGTCGGATTAGATTTCGGGTTTTTATAGAATTTAACAGATGGGACTTTCACAGACATTGTCAAAGATTTAGCTAACCATAACAGGGAATTTCCGTCAGGTTTGCGTTCTGCGCGAGGTCTGGTAGATGCTGCGCCGCACAAGAGAAATATAAGGATCATAGGCACATGGCGACGGACCCGGTTGGAGATCTCCTCACCCTGCTCGACCTCGAGCGCCTCGAACTTGACCTCTTCCGTGGCCAGAGCCCCGATGAAGAAGAGAGCCAGCGCGTCTTCGGCGGCCAGGTCATCGCCCAGGCGCTCGTCGCGGCCTACCGCACCGTGCCGGACGACCGGCTCTGCCACTCTCTGCACTGCTATTTCATCCGCCCGGGCGATCCGTCCGTCCCGATCATCTATCAGGTCGACCATTCCCGCGATGGCGGTTCCTTCACCACCCGCCGGGTCGTCGCCATCCAGCATGGCAAGCAGATCTTCAACTTCGCCGCTTCCTTCCATGTGAAAGAAGATGGCTGGCACCACCAGCACGAGATGCCTGAAGTGGCTTCCCCGGAGGAACTGGGCGACCGGATCGAATGGCGCCGCAAATTCGCCGAGCAGGTGCCCGAGCGCCATCGCGGCCATTTCCTGCGCGAGCGTCCCATCGAGATGCGCGAGATCGACCCCCTCGATCCGCTGAAGCCGGAAAAGGTCAGCGACGCCCAAAACCTCTGGTTCCGCGTCGCCCGCCCGATCGACGAAGCGCCCTGGCTGCATCACTGCCTGATGGCCTATGCCTCCGACATGGCCCTCCTGGGCACCGGCAACCGCCCGCACGGCGTCTCCTGGATGACCGGCGAGCTGATGTCGGCGAGCCTCGACCACGCCATGTGGTTCCACGCGCCCACCAAGTTCGACGAATGGCACCTCTATTCGATGGACAGCCCCTATGCCGGCGGCGCGCGCAGCTTCAATCGCGGCTCGATCTACGACTCCACCGGCCGCCTCGTCGCCTCCGTCGCCCAGGAAGGCCTGATGCGCCCCGTCGAGCGCAAACCGCGCAAAAGCTGACCTGACGTGTCCTGAATTGTCCTCATTTGTCCCGGTTTGTCCCGGAAATGACCGGCCCTAACCGCCATTGACCTCGCGCCGGTAAGCCCCGGGCGACACGCCATACCAGCCCCGGAACGCCCGCACGAACGCGCTCTGGTCGCTATACCCCGCCGCATGCGCAATCTCGGTCAGCGACAGCTTTCCTTCGCGCACATAAATCTCCGCCGCCTCCTTCCGCGCGTCCTGCAACAGCTGCGCAAAGCTCACCCCCGCCTCGGCCAGATGCCGGCGCAGCGTCCGCTCGGTATAGCCCAGCAGCCGCGCGGTGCCCGCCATGCTCGGCCGCACCCGGCCCATCTGGCTGTGCAGGCAGTTGCGCACCTGATCGGGCAGCCCCACCCCCTCGCGCAGCGCCGCCAGCCGCTGGTCCAGACGCTGGGTCAGCAGGCGCACCAGCGCCTGATTCTCCCCCGGCAGCGGCTTGACCACCAGATCCGCCCGGAACACCAGCACATCCTCCCGCGCGCCAAAGGTCACGCCCTTACCAAACAGCGTCTCATACATCTCCTGGCTACCGGGCCCCGGATCACGGTGGCGGAACTGCATCGCCTCGATCGGGCTGCCATGGTCGCGCAGCAGCCAGAAACCGATGGTGGCATAGCCGGCAAACACCGCCTCCATCACCCGCCGCATCGGCCCCACCCCCGGCAGAGCCGGCGCGCAGCGGATACGGGCAAAACCGCCGCTGATCTCCAGGCTTGTCCGCACGATCTCCTGCGTCAGCGCCTGATACCGCATGTTGATCTCAAGCGCCTGCTTGATCGTCCCCGCCGAGGAAAGGGCGTAGCCGACATCCAGAAAACTCGCCGGCCGGAACTGCATGCCCACCCGCAGCCCCACCGTATCATTGCCGGTCATCTCGGCGGCCACGTCCAGCACGCGCATCACCACATCCCCGGCAAACCGCTGGTCGGGCTGGTCCAGCGCCGCCCGGCCGCCCGGTACCAACGCGTACATCGCCGCCGCCGGCGCGCCCAGCGCGATGCAGGTTTCGACATAATTCGACAGATACGCCGATGAAACTGTCGGCACAGGCTCACCCTCCGCTATGAAACGGCCGCCCCCTCCTCAGGGAAAACCGCCCGCTGGCCGCAAAAGACACCGGCCGTGGCCGGAAATGTCAAGACGCCCGCCTAACAGAAGGTTTAGCTGACCTTGGGGACGCACGCGGATCCCGGCTGCGCTGACACGGGCGCGCCGGCCCATGTGCAAATGGCGGGAGCCAGCGGCAAAAGGGGCTGTTTCTGCTCAAATTGCTGCTGGCTCCTTCATTTCCCCCAAAACATCACAGTTTCGCGCCCTAAACACAGCGAAAAGCGCTTGCACGCTGGCTTCATCTCATTACACCGGGACTCCGGAGCGTAGCGCAGTCTGGTAGCGCATCTGGTTTGGGACCAGAGGGTCGTAGGTTCGAATCCTATCGCTCCGACCATCTCCTCTCTGGGGAGAATCCCTGCAAACACTGCAGAATGGCCCGTAAATACAGCCCCTTCACA
>JBKBIZ010000092.1:0-8916 GCA_046293975.1 Hyphomonas sp.
AGAGGGAGGCGTCGCCCGTGAGGGCAGCGGTGAGGTCGTATCCGGCCATCACCCCCATCAGCAGGCGCGAGCCCGTGCCCGAATTGCCGAAGTCCAGCACGCCCTTGGGCGAGGAAAGGCCTTTGGTGCCAACACCGGTCACTTCCCAGGTGCCGGGTCCGGTGCGGGAGACGCGCGCGCCCATCGCTTCCATGGCCTGTCCGGTGCGCAGAACGTCGTCGCCTTCCAGCAATCCGCTGAAGCGGCTTTCCCCCTCGGCGAGGCCGCCAAAGATCAGGGCGCGGTGGCTACAGGATTTGTCTCCAGGCGCGCGAATGGCGCCGGCAAGACGTTTGACCGGGTGGCTTGTCCATACCATTGGGGAAAGGTCTCGTCGGAAAGGCGGGGTTACAGATGTCAATTGGGGCTTTGACAGCGCGGGGCGTTCATGGCAAGCGCGCCGCCAACTTCCAATCGGCTTTTTGCCCCAAGAGGAGCGCGCAAGCCCCATGTCCAAGGACAAGCTCGGAACCAAGCAGGTATGTCCCTCCTGCGAGTCTCGATTTTACGATCTGAATAAACGTCCGGCCGTCTGCCCGAAGTGCGGCGCGGAGTTCGATCCTGAAGATGAAGTCATCCGCACCACCATCACGAAAGTGAAGGCGAAAGCCGCCCGCGCGGCCGTCAAGGCGGCGGAAGAGGACGAAGACGACAACGAGGAAGAGGAAGACGCCGTCATCCGGGATGACGACGAAGACGACGCCGCAGAAGTCGACGACGAAGTCGAAGAAGATGAAGAAGACGCCAAGGAACTCGGCACGGAAGAGGACGATATCGTTCTCGAAGGCGCTGATGAGGATGAAGAGGAAGGCAAGAAAGTGCCTTCCGGCTTCTCTGAGGACGGCGTGGATGAGGATGACGAAGACGACATCATCATCGCCGATGACGACGAAGAAGAGTTCGAAATCGACGATGACGAAGACGGCGATGACGATCTCGCAATCGCCGATGACGAAGACGACGATCGGTGAAATAGGGGCTTGAAAGCGGCAGAGCGCTCGTCTAGTGCATCCGCTTCCCGGTCCGGGGCCATAGCTCAGTTGGGAGAGCGCTTGCATGGCATGCAAGAGGTCAGGGGTTCGACTCCCCTTGGCTCCACCAGGACCCCTCATTTTCCGGCACACGGAAAAGTGAACCAAGAGGCTGCCTCCGAACAGGGCGGCCTTTTTGTTTTCTGGGCTGCCAGATGCGGACAGCCCGGGACAGATCAGGACATTTCAGGACAATCCAGGACAGTTCTGACCATTTGGCGGGCAAGCTGGACACATTTCGGGCACGGGGCGGTTCAGTAACGATCCTTAAAGGCTTGCCGCTATGATGCCGCATCAAGGTGCTTGAACCGGCCACAATGCAGGCCCACCTTTCCTGCATGGCAAGGTGGCCATCGAGCCCTCTGCCAGCGACCCCCGACGGGGCGCGGAAAGGAGTGGACTGATGACGACCGAAATCAAGACTGACCTGTTTGAGAAAGAAGCTCTCGTCTATATCCGCCAGATGGCTGTGAGCGAGGTGAGCGGCCTGCTGCCGCCTGACGCGCTTGCCGCCATTGATGACCCGGATGACCTTTTCATCGTGTCTTCGGCCGATGGCGAGCGTCTCGCCATCGTGGAGGGGCGTGCCGCGGCCTTTGCCGCCTGCCACGCTAACGATCTCCACCCACTCAGCGTTCACTGACGCGACCTCAGCCGGGCGCGAACCCTTGCGTCGCGCCCGCTCTTGCTTTTCCCCGGATTGAAGTTGACACTTGCGTCATAACAATCCCGGGGAGGGAACCCATGTCCATTCGCCTGCGCGCTCTTGGCGCTGCTGTCACAGTGCTGGCACTTGCCGCCTGTTCGCCGTCCATGACCCAAACACCCCCGCCGCTGGCTGAAGCGCCCGCGCCGCTTTCTGCCGAAGGCGATTTTGGCGCGACACTTCAGGCTGCGTTGATCTCTGCCCAGCCGGGTGAGACGATCCTGCTGCCAGAAGGTGTTTTCCAGCTGACAGATGGGCTTTCCCTTGATGTGGACGGTGTCACGCTGCGCGGGGCCGGGCAGGAGAAGACGATCCTCGACTTCACTGGTCAGGAAGGCGCCGGCGAGGGCCTGCTGGTCACTTCCGATGATGTGCTGCTGATGGATTTCGGCGTGCGCAACACCAAGGGGGATGGCATCAAATCCAAAGGCGCCGATCAGATCATCTACCGCTACCTGACCGTCGAGTGGACGGGCGGGCCGGACGAGGCCAATGGCGCTTACGGCATTTACCCCGTCGAGTCGAAGAATGTCCTGGTAGAGAACGTTACCGTTCGTGCCGCGTCTGATGCGGGCATCTATGTCGGCCAGTCGGACAACATCATCGTACGCAATTCCGTGGTCGAATATAACGTGGCCGGTATTGAGATCGAGAATTCGATGAATGCCGATGTCTATGGCAATATTGCCCGCAACAATACCGGCGGCATCCTTGTGTTTGACCTGCCGGACCTGCCCGTATCAGGGGGCAACTCCACCCGCATCTTCGACAATGACATCACCGGGAACAACACGCGCAACTTCGCGCCTGCCGGCAATATCGTCGCCAGCGTGCCATCGGGCACCGGCGTGATCGTGATGGCCAACCGGAATGTGCATGTGTTCGACAATAATTTCGACAATAACCGCTCGGCTCATGTGCTGATCATGTCCTACTCCCTGCCGTTCACGGATGAGGCCTACAATCCGCTGCCGCGCGATCTTGTGCTGCGCGGCAACACCTATGGCGCGGGCGGGAACGATCCGCAGGGCGATCTGGCTCCGCTCGCCGCCGCGCTGGGCGGGCAGCTGCCCGCCATCGTCTGGGACGGGGTGGACCGTTGGGGCGAGGGCGCGGCGCAGGTGATGAACATCGCCGTCGAGGAGGCGCCTGAAGTCGGCTTCATGAGCTTTGGCCTCGGGAGATATCCGGTCGATCCAGCGGCAATGGCGCCTTCGCCGGTACGCCCGGTTGCTGAGGCAGCTGCCGAGCCTGCGGCTATCGTTCTCCCTCATGGCGATCGCTGAGGCAGGCTATGAAATGGCAGGCCTTCCTTGCGTCGCTGTTCCTTTTGGCGGGCTGCTCTGCCACAGGGAAGGGAGCGGCCGAGCCAGACCTTGAGGTAGTCCTCGCGGCAGACCCGGCGCCTGTCCTTTCCGATTACGGATTGTTCTCGGATCTGGCAGGCGCGGTGCCCGCGCAAGGCGTGCTGCCTTATGATCTGATCAATCCGCTGTTTACCGACCACGCCGCCAAGCACCGGCTCGTCTTCGTGCCAGAAGGCGCGGCGGCGGCCTATGACGAGACCGATGTGTTCGCCTTTCCGGTGGGCACCGTCCTTGTGAAGACATTCGCCTTTGCCCCGGACATGCGCGCGCCCGATGATGGGGCGTGGCGGGTCGAGACGCGTCTCCTGATCCACAAGTCTGGCGGCTGGGCGGCCTATCCCTATGTCTGGAACGAGGACCAGACCGAGGCGGTCTATGCGCCTGCCGGCAAGCGCTTTGACATCCAGACGGTGAGCCCGGCCGGCGAAACACTTCAGCTTCGCTACGCCGTGCCCAATCAGAACCAGTGCAAGACCTGCCATCAGGCGGGCAGGGACATTGCCCCCATCGGGCCGAAGGCGCGCCATCTGGCGCATGATAGCCAACTCACGCGCTGGACCGAGGCGGGCATTCTGGAAGGCCTTCCTGAGAGCGTGGAGGGTGAGCCTTACGCCTTTGATGCGTCAAAGCCGCTGGACGCCCGCGCCCGCGCCTGGCTCGATATCAATTGCGCGCATTGTCATAAGGCAGACGGGTCGGCGTCGAATTCCGGTCTCTGGCTTTCGGCCACCGAAGAGCGCGGGGCGCGGATCGGCCTTCTGAAACATCCTGTTGCCGCCGGGCGCGGTTCGGGCGGGCTGAAACAGGTGATCGTGCCAGGCGACCCGGGCGCGTCGATCCTCCTTTACCGGATGGCCTCGACAGAGCCCGGCGTCGCCATGCCCGAACTTGGCCGAAGCGTAAGTGATCCTGAGAGCCTCGCCTTGATCCGCGAATGGATTGCGGCGATGGAGACGCCATGAGCGTACAAATCCTGGTCGACGGCGATGCCTGCCCTGTGAAGGACGAGATCTACATGGTGGCGCTGCGCCATCAGGTGCCGGTGATCGTGGTGTCCAATTCCTATTTCCGGATACCGGAGCATCCGCTGATCTCCCGCAAGATCGTCAGTGATGGGTTTGACGCCGCTGACGACTGGATCGCGGAGCAGGCAAACGCTTCCTCCATCGTCGTGACAGCCGATATTCCCCTGGCCGACCGAAGTCTCAAAGCAGGGGCGCGCGTGCTCGGGCCGTCCGGCAAGCCGTTTACGGACGACTCGATCGGCACCGCGCTCGCCACACGGTCAATCATGGCAGACCGGCGGGTGGGCGTTGCCGGCATCGGCGCGGGTGGGCCAGCGCCGTTCAGCAAGGCAGACCGGTCGCGTTTCCTCTCGGCGCTGGACGCGGCGCTTGTGGCGGCCAAGCGGGCAGCGGGCTAGGCGCCTTTGACTTGCGCTTAACGCGCGCCGTGCTAAGGGCCGAATATGAACAAGATCACCCTCCATAAGGGCGACCTTCCCGAAGGTCTGAGCCTTGGCCCCGTGATCGCCGTCGATACCGAGGCGATGGGCCTGAACGCCATGCGCGATAATCTCACGCTTGTGCAGATTTCTTCCGGCGATGGCACGGCGCATGTTGTGCAACTCACCCGCGATTATGACTGCCCCAACCTCAAGGCGCTGCTGACCGATCCCAAGGTACTCAAGATCTTCCACTTCGCCCGGTTTGACGTGGTGATGATGAAGCGCTGGATGGGCATCACCTGCGCGCCGATCTGGTGCACCAAGATCGCCTCGCGCCTTGCCCGTACCTATACCGACCGGCACGGCCTGAAGGATGTGGCCAGGGAAGTGGCCGGGGTGGACATGTCCAAGGCCCAGCAGAGTTCCGATTGGGGCCAGGAGAAGCTGACCGACGCCCAGATCCAGTATGCGGCCAGCGATGTGCTGTATCTGCACCAGATCAAGGTGGGGCTTGAGGCGATGCTGGAGCGGGAAGGGCGGATGGAACTGGCCCGTGCCTGTTTCGATTTCCTGCCTGTCCGGGCCGATCTCGATCTGGCCGGCTGGCCTGACGAGGACATTTTTGCGCATAGCTGAGCTAAGCCCGGCCGATACCTGCCTTCTCGAGCTTTCACAGGGCGCGCATCACGTTTAAGACTGAAGGCCGACCGCAGCTCAGCCGGATTTTGCCCGCCTCCATGGAAGCAGCCCGCCACAATGACCCGATATCGCTCTGGGCGCCCCGGCGGCAGCTGACGCTGGCGCAGGCGCGGCGGCGGTCTGGGCGGGTCAAATATCTGCGCTATGCGTTTGTTGCCGCCGCGGCGGTCTCGATTGGCCTGTTCATGGGGTATATCGTTCGCAGTGCCATTACTCAGGCCAGCCGCCCGCCGCCGGTCGATGACAGCCAGGCGGTGACCATGATCAATCCGCGCTTTACAGGGCGTGACGCGGCTGGCGAGATATTCACCATCACGGCCGAGGCAGCCAAACGGCGCCGGACGCGGGATGGCGCGGTAGACCTTATCGGTCCCGTCCTGCGCGATGCCAAGGGCACCGAAGTGCAGGCGCCGTCAGGCTTCTATGACCGGGATCTGGGTATTCTTGAATTCTATGAAGATGTCCGGATATCGGATGCGGCCGGATATATGTTCAACTCTCAGGGTGCCCGGGTGCATGTCGCTGAGGACAGGGTCGAGGGGCTCTCTCCTTTGCAGGGCAGCGGGCCTCTTGGAGATATTCGGGCGGACTCGTATGAAATCCTTGATGGCGGCAACCGCATCGTCTTCATGGGCAATGTGCAGACCGTGATCTATCCCAGCAAGGCCGATCAGACGGCTGGAACGCGTGAAGGTAATGAAGATGTCACTCCTTAAGGCAGCCACCGCTGGTCTAGTTTTTGGCCTGATGACGGGCGCGCCCGCTTTTGCCCAGATCTCTTCGGAGGGGGGGCCGATCTATATCAATTCAGAGCGGACCGAGAGCCTTGAGCGCGAGCGCAAGGTCTTACTGGTCGGCAATGTTGATATCCGCCAGGGCACGGCGCGTCTGCGGGCTGATACCGTCACGATCCTGTTTGCGGGCCAGCAGGGCGATGTGCCCGGCGCGCAGGGCGTCGCGGGCGGCTTCGGACAGGTAGAGAGCATCCTGGCTGAAGGCAATGTCTATTACGTCACCCCTGAGCTCAAGGCGAAGGGTGACCGGGGGACTTATGAGCTGGCGACCGACACAATCACCATGACCGGCAATGTGGCCCTGATGCGCGACCGGGATGTTGCCGAGGGGCAGACGCTGCGGATGGAGGTCACCAACCGGCGCACGACGCTGGAGGGCGGCGGTGGCCGGACCCGGATGGTGATCGATCCGGAAAGCCAACCTCAATCGAACCGGTGAATTTTGAAGGAATCCTGAAGCCGATCTTAAGCATGGTGGCATAGGGTAAATGAGGGCGGCGATACCGCTCCGCATAATGGGAACGATCAGATTATGAGCGAACCGGCCGAAGGCCTCGTCGTACGCAACCTTGCCAAGTCTTTTGGCAAGCGTCAGGTCGTACGCGACGTATCGCTCTCCCTTGCGCGGGGAGAAGTCGTTGGCCTGCTTGGACCCAACGGGGCCGGCAAGACCACCTGTTTCTACATGATCATGGGGCTGATCGGGGCGGATTCCGGCTCGATTTCCATCGATGGCGAAGATGTTACCCGCCTGCCGATGTATCAGCGCGCCCGTCTGGGCGTGGGATACCTTCCGCAGGAAGCATCGATCTTCCGGGGAATGACTGTTGAACAGAATGTGCTCGCCGTTGCGGAACTGGTCGAACCCGACCGTGCCGCGCGGATGGCACAGGTTGATGGCCTGCTCAGCGAGTTGCATGTCGAACATCTGCGCAACCAGCCTGCCACCTCCCTTTCGGGCGGTGAACGGCGGCGCGTGGAAATCGCCCGCGCGCTCGCATCGCGTCCAAGCTTCATGCTACTGGACGAACCGTTCACCGGCATCGACCCGCTCGCCATCTCCGACATTTCCGAACTTGTCCGCTATCTGAAACAGCGTGGCCTGGGTGTTCTGATCACAGATCACCAGGTGCGCGAAACGCTTCAGATCGTCGACCGGGCTTATGTCATGTATGATGGCGACGTTCTCTTCACAGGCACGCCGGAAGACGTGCTGAAGAATGAGGATGTTCGCAGGGTCTATCTGGGTGAGCAGTTCGCCGCTTGATCTCAGGGGGCGCGGCTTATGGCCATGAAACAATCACTCGACATGCGCCAGGGCCAGTCCCTGGTAATGACGCCGCAGCTACAGCAGGCGATCAAACTGCTGCAATTGTCGAACCAGGAGCTTTCCGAATTCATCGAGGCGGAGCTTGAGCGCAACCCGCTACTGGTGAAGATCGAGGAAGAGGGGGGCGTCTCTACTTCCGCCGAGGCGGCTGATCCGAAAAGCCGTGAACAGCTTACCCTGGACGACTCCTCCGGGCTCGGAGCGGCGCGCGAACAGCTGGACGCGCCGGGCGAGGATGTCTTCGAGCCGGGCACTGGCTCTGACGCTGGTCAGCCCGTCGATGCCCGTGGCCCGTCTGCGACGACGGACTGGTCGAGTGCTTCGGGCGGCAGCGCGTCGGAAGACTTTGACTATGCCGCCAATGTCTCGGGCGATGTGACCCTGCACGAACACCTCCACACACAGCTCAACTTTGCTGGCCTCTCGGCCGCGGACCGGTTGATTGCCGCCCGCCTGATCGACGAGATGGACGAGACCGGATACCTGCGCGCCCCGCTGGAAGATGTCGCCAAGGCGCTGGGCGCCGACATCGCCAATGTCGAGGCCGTGCTGACCGTCTGCCAGGGCTTTGACCCGACCGGCGTGATGGCTCGCTCCGTACCCGAATGTCTGGCGTTGCAGTTGAAGGACCGCAAGCGTCTTGACCCGGCCATGCAGGCGATGCTGGACAATCTCCACCTTGTGGCCCGTCACGACATGAAAGCGCTGATGGATGTCTGCGGTGTCGACAAGGCCGACATCCAGGACATGCTACTGGAATTGCGCCAGCTTTCGCCAAAGCCCGGCGCAGGCTTCTCCAGTGACACCACCGTCGCCGTCGTGCCGGATGTTTATGTCCGTGAGCTGCCAAATGGCATGTTTGCGGTCGAGCTCAATTCCGACAATCTCCCCCGTGTGCTGATGGACAAGGCGTATTATGCCGAGGTCACCGCCCTGCCAATGCGCGAGAAGGAGAAGGAATTCATCTCCGAATGCGCCGCGTCGGCCAGCTGGCTGGTCAAGTCGCTGGACCAGCGCGCCCGCACAATTTTGAAGGTGGCGAGCGAGATTGTTCGCCAGCAGGATGGCTTTTATGCGCATGGCGTGGCGCATCTGCGCCCGCTCAATCTCAAACAGGTGGCCGATGCCATAGAGATGCACGAGTCCACCGTCAGCCGGGTGACCACGAACAAATATATGGCCACCCCGCGCGGCCTGTTCGAGTTCAAATACTTCTTCTCTGCCTCCATTCCCGCCACCGGCGGCGGCGAGGCGCACTCTGCCGAAGCCGTCCGCCACCGGATCAAGCAGCTGATTGACGACGAGGCGCCCGAAGACGTGCTCTCGGACGACCAGATCGTCGAAATCCTCACCGGCTTCGGCATCGAGATCGCCCGCCGCGAAGTGCCGGGCCTGATCTTCCTCGACATCGTCCTGCCCGGCATGGACGGCTTCAACGCGCTGCGCACCCTGCGCCGCGACCCGGCGACCAAGCACGTGCCGATCATCATGATCAGCGGCAAC
>JBKBIZ010000093.1:0-8693 GCA_046293975.1 Hyphomonas sp.
AATCGGTGTGAAAGGTTGAGGAATGTGGGGAAAAAGCGGGGGAAGAGTTCCTCCAGTGTTCCCGCCCGCCCCAGTTTCTGGACGGCAGCTTTCCCAGAGGTTCCTGTAGATCATGGCCTGTATGACCCAGCTGACGGGCCGATGGCTTTATCCCCGTTGGCTGTTCTCGCAGAATGCAAAGGGCCGCTACTACCCAAGCCCCGCCCCGCCCCCTCAACTGGCTCGCCGAGGGCGCTGGCCAGCCTTAAGACGGTTCATGACTATGCCGATAACGGCCCCTCCCGCTGCCTCAACCGCCCCACGAAGCGCGTCCACCTCATCTGCGCCCGTACCGTCCGCCTGCACGACCAGCACGACACCATCGGCCAGCGGCGCGAAGGTGAGCCCCGCAGCTGAGCGTGACAATGCTGGCGCGTCAACAATGGCCCAGTCTGCACTCCGGCGCAGGCTATCCCACCAGGCTGGTGCGGCCAGCATCCCCACGCGCAACCCTGGCGCAAGCCGTTCATTCCGGAAGCGGGTGACAAGAAGGCGCAAACCGTCAATCTGGTGCGCCGTCAACAGCTTCGACATGGCAGGAATTTTCTCCGCTCCGGGAACGGAATAAATCTGATCCGTACCCAGAGAAGCGTCCAATGGATGTCCCGGCCGGCCGATCCCCTTTACCACACCTTTCGCAAAGGCGGTATAAAGAGGGTTATCCCGCAGATCGAGATCGACAAGCCAGGTCATCCGTGCCGCACGGGCAGCGGCAATAAGGGCGAAGGAAGCCGCAACGCTGCTGGTGCCCTCTCCCTCCTTCGCCGAGATGAACATCAGGACACGCCCTCCCGAACGCGGGGTCACCCGCGTTGCGGCCTGCCAGAGGCCGGAAAGATCCTGCCGCAAATCGAGCATAGCTTGCTTTCACTTGTCCTGATCGGAGCGCTAGCATGCGATGGTTAATGCGTCTTTAGGAAAAGCGGTCCCGTCAGTGTTGGCGAACGACCGCCAGCACAGGGAGCCCCACTGTGCGCTCAAGCGCGCCTGGCGTGACAAACCCCCTTCGGGTTAGCGCATGGACAAGTCCACTCGCCAGCGCCGCTAGCGCTGCCAGTAAAAACGCCGCCAACGCGGCCTGAACGCGCAGACTTTCGCCGTGAACAGGGATAGCCGCAGCCTCCAGAAGACGCACCTCGCCTGCCCCTTCCCGGGCCAGGTCGCTGCGCGCACGCGCTTCAGCGGCACGCGCCCCAAAACGGCGCGCAGCATCAGCCGCTACATCGCGCCGGCGGTGTAACTCTGCAAGGCCAGGCGCCAGTTCCCGCATTCGCAGGTCGCGCGCCTCAATGCTGGCAATCTGCGCATTCAACTCCGCCTGCTGACGGCTGGCCGCCTGCGCTTCTGCTTCCAGGCGCGCGACTGCTGCCTGCACTTCCTGATAGAGAGGGTCTGGCCCGCGGCGCACAGTTCCGGACGGTTCTGTCTGTGTACTCAGCAATCCTTCAATCCGCTCAATGCGGTTATCCAGATCGCGCAACGCCAGGGAATTGGGCGCAAGGCGGGCGCGCAGTTCCTCACGCTGAACATACAGTTCCTGCAAACGTTGCCGGGAGGTGTCTTCCACAAAAAGTGTCTGCTCCGCGCTCAGACTGGCAAGCCTGCGGCGATAGCTGGCAAGCTCCTCATCAAGTTGCGCCTTACGCGCAGCCGCGCTCATGAGCTGGAGGCTTGCCGCCTCATACAGCCGCTGATGTGTATCCAATCCCGTTTCCAGGCCATTGATCCCGTTCTGAACAAGATACGCGCGGATCGCCGTTTCGGCATCTTCCACCTCGCGCTCAAATCGCTCGCGCTGCGCGCTGTAGCTCAAGGCTGGCTCCTCGCCCAGAACAGCTGGCCGGAAGTCAAGATAGGCCCGCGTCAGGGCATTCAGCATTTCTGCCGCGATCAGAGGATCCGCGTGGGAAAACCGCAAGCTCACAGCCCGCCCCCCAGGCACAACACTGGTTTCCAGGCCGGCTGCCACCAGCCCACTGCCGATGCGCTCGCAATCCTTCACGCCGCAGCGGGCCGCAACTTCGGG
The DNA here is from genome assembly GCA_046293975.1 of Hyphomonas sp. GTDB lineage: Bacteria > Pseudomonadota > Alphaproteobacteria > Caulobacterales > Hyphomonadaceae > Hyphomonas. Next base: position 2,066 of record JBKBIZ010000093.1, read on the forward strand.
ATAGGCCCGGGCAAGAGTGGTCTTGCCAAGGGCAGCGCGCGCCACGACCGGGCTCCGCAACAGCTCGATTTCAGACTGTGCCTGACTCTCGGCGCCAGGGCGCTCACTATCTGAAGATATCAGAAGCCGCGCGGTTGCCGAGTAACGCTCGGGCAGCATCAGCGCCGCAACAAGCCCCAGTGCAAACAGCGGCAGGAAAACCAGTAACATCAGCCATTTTGCCCGCCACAGATGCACCAGAATATCGGCCGCACCCAGGCGCGGCCGCAGGCGTGGAAGCGCCCCCCGGGCGTCAGGCTGGCCGGCATCGGCTGGGGACATAGGCTCGCGCCGCTCCTTGCGGGTACTCAACCTGTCATGGATGGCACGGGCCGTTTTATATTTCCTTAAGCATCAGGGGACTGGCCCTGCCCTGTCCTGCTCAGGGCCGAACGAGGAAGCAGTGCAGGTTGTCATTGGTGTAGCGGGTCAGGCTATTCTTCAGTTCGAACCGGTAGCCGATACTCTCCGCCAGCTTCCTGATGCCTGGAATGGTGAACTGGTTGAGGTGATCGGGATATCGAAAGCCGCACCATTCCGCGCCGCGCACCACCCGGTTCACGGTACCGAAGTTTGGAACCTTCACATAAATTGCGCCGCCAGGTGCCAGCTTGCGATAGCAAGCTTCCAGTACAGCGCGCGGATGAGCCTCATGCTCCAGATAGGAGCGCATCACGATGCCGTTGAAAAAGCCGTCCGCGAACTGCTCAAGCCCTTCCAGGGCCGGCGCATGCACCGCACGCCCCCCCCGCGCCTGCATCTTTTCATCTGCGATCGCGGCGGTTTCCTTTTCGATCTCGATGCCGAAAGGCGTGAACTTTTCAGGGATACGATTGACGGAGCCACAGCCGACATCCAGCACACGCCCAGCCTCCACCCGCTCAGCGATATAGCCCCATTCATCATCCCGGAACATGTGCAGGCGCCAGCGTGTCTTGGCGTCCAACCATTGCACGATGGGGTCTTTCTGCTTGCGGCGCTCGTTTTCCTTGGCGAACTGTTTGGTCCAGGCAAGGTCTTCCGACAAAGCCTCGTAAACAGGTGCCTCGTTCAGATACACCTGATCACAGGTATCGCATTGCACCATAGTCCAGCCATCCCGGCTGTATTGGGGCAAGGGTGTCGCCACTTGGCTCTGGCACGCAGGACATGCCCGCTTCTGCCGGTCTATTATCTGAGTTTGCACTGAACTGCCCATCTCAATCTGGAATCTGAAGACTTGCTCACATTGGGATGCGTGAGGGAATTTCTCGCACGCAATCGGGATTTTTTGACCTGTCAGACAACCTTGAAACAGGCTGAATTTTCCGCGACAGGGTGGCCTCTATCGGCTGCACGCCAGTTCTGGCAGAATTATCTCATGATCCAGTATTTCGAACCCATTTCCTATCCACTATGGCATACCGATAAGGTTGCCTTTGCCGACAAGCTTGGAAAATCATTCCGCGAAACCGGTTTTGCGGTTATCACCGGACATCCCGTCGAGCAACCAGTTATCGACGCCAATCTCGCCGCCACCAAGGCCTTCTTCGCCCTGCCTGAAGCGGCAAAGGAGCAATACCACGATGCCCCCGGCGGGCGTCAGCGCGGCTACACGCCCTTCGGCACTGAAAACGCCAAGGGCCAGGCCCAGGCCGACCTGAAAGAGTTCTGGCATACGGGGCGCGCCCTGCCGCTGGGATCACCCTACCGTGCCACCATGAAAGACACGCCCAGCGTCTCCGAAGTGGCCGATTTCGACCGCGCCACACACGCGCTCTATACCGCGCTGGACGATTTCGGCGCTGACCTCCTCAAGGGCGTTGCCCTGCATCTGAACCTTCCCGAGGACTGGTTTGCCGACAAGGTGAACTTCGGCAATTCGATCCTGCGCCTTCTCCACTATCCCCCGCAGATGAATCCGCCAGCAGAAGGCTCGGTCCGCGCCGGCGCGCATGAAGACATCAACGTCATCACCCTGCTGCTGGGCGCCGAGGAAGCCGGTCTCGAGGTGAAACACCGCTCGGGGGAATGGCTGGCGGTCAACCCGCCGCCAGGCGCGCTCGTCATCAATTGCGGCGACATGCTCCAGCGCTATACCGGCGGCGTCCTGCCTTCGACCACGCACCGCGTCGTCAACCCCGCCCCGGAACGCGCCAGATTCCCGCGCTATTCGACACCCTTCTTCCTCCACTTCAATCAGGATTTCCTGATCGAAGCTCTACCCGGCTGTCTCGCCGAAGGCGGTAAGGCGCAGGCGCCGATCACCGCTCAGGAATTCCTCATGGAGCGCCTGCGCGAGATCGGCCTTGTGAGAGAACGCAGTTAACCCTGCTCTACCTTCCGTTACTGGCCGTACACGCTGGCACAGAACTTGACTGTTCCCAGATGGCCTGAGCCAATCTGGGAGGCGCCATAATGCCAGCCATGGGAATTTGTGAGTGGATCGCCGCCGGCCGCGCCATCGCGGAAGGACAGCTGACCCGCTATGCCGAAAAGGCACACTTTACCGACGAGTTCGAACAGTCCCTGAAAAAGATGACCGGCGCAAAGCACGCTCTGGCGGTCACCTCAGGCACCGGCGCGCTGATTGCCGCGCTCGCGGCGGCCGGCATCGGCCCGGGAGACGAAGTGCTCGTCCCTGCCTACACTTGGATGGCCACCGCCACAGCGCCTGTTATGGTGGGCGCTGTCCCGATCCTTGTGGATATTAACGAAACCCTGACCATCGACCCTGAAGACATCGAGCGGAAGATCACCCCCTACACCCGCGCCATCATCCCCGTGCATATGGGCAATGCACCGTGTGACATGGACGCGATCATGGCGATCGCTAAGAAGCACGGCCTGATCGTGATCGAGGATGCCTGCCAGTCCGTCGGCGTAACCTATAAAGGCCGCGCCCTTGGGTCCATCGGCCATCTCGGGGCGCTGAGCTTCAACAAGATGAAGAACCTCAACATCGGCGAAGGCGGCGCGGTTCTCACCAGCGACGACCAGTATTTCGCCCGCGCCCGCTCTTTCCACGATCTAGGCGCCGTGATCCGGGGCCATGAAGATAGCTACAACGAACCCGCCTTCATTGGCGTCAACATGAAGGTCAACGAGATCCAGAGCGCCATGGCGCAGGTGCAGCTGCGTAAGGTGCCCCCGATGCTGGAGCGCCAACGCAGACGCCGCGCTGCCCTGGCGCCGATCCTCGCGCGCAGCTCCCAGTTCCACGTCACGCCCCACAACGACCCGGATAGCGCCATCAGCCTCACCGTGCTGGCGCCGACCCGGGAAGCCGCCATCGCCCTGGAAGACCGCAAAGGTATCTGGAGCCGACTCCGCGACAACTCGAAACACATCTACACAAATTGGGAACCCATCTTCGCCAAGCGTACCTTTCATCCCAAGATGAACCCTTGGGCCTGGGCGAAACGCGAGATCACATACACCCCGGACATGTGCGCCCGCACGCTCGACATTCTGGAGCGCACCTGCGTGGTAAACCTCGGCCTCAAATATCCGTCGTGCGTTATGCGCCGTGTCGCTCAGGGGCTCGCCGCCTGACCGTTCATCGCCGCATGGCAACGCTATAAAAAGACCCCGGCCGCAATACTCTGCGGCCGGGGTTTCTTCATCTGATCTTTATACGAATTACTTCGCTTCGTACGTCCGCGCCACCTCGTCAAAGAGGCGCACCCCATAGCCAACCGCGCCTTTGGGGTCGACCGCATTGCCCGAATTCTGCCAGGCAACCCCTGCAATATCGAGATGCACGAAAGGCGTCTCTTTCTGCGCCCATTCCATGATGAAGGCCGCGCCGACGGATGCGCCCGGCGCGCCGTCACCCATGTTTTTCACATCAGCCACATCGCTCTTTAGCGTGCTGAAAGTACCGGGATGCACAGGCAGGCGCCACAGAGCCTCCCCGGACTCATCTGCCGCAGCAAGAAACCTTTCGGCCAACGCGTCGTCCTTGGTGAAGAGGCCTGCATAGTCAGAGCCAAGAGCGCCGCCGACAGCGCCGGTCAGCGTGGCAATCGTCACCGCCATCTTCGGCTTGTACGTTTCCTGTGCCCACCACAGACCATCCGCCAGCACAAGCCGCCCTTCGGCATCGGTATTGATAATCTCGATGGTCTTGCCGCTCATTGAGGTCAGCACGTCGCCGGGGCGAATTGCATTGCCATCCGGCATATTCTCGGCCAGCGGCAGAACGGCCACGGCATTCACCTTGGCGCCCCGTTTCGCCAGTGTCAGGATCGCGCCCGCCGAAGCCGCTGCGCCCGCCATATCCATCCGCATACGCCACATATTGGCGCTCGGCTTGATCGAGATACCGCCGGTATCAAACGTGATCCCTTTGCCGACAAAGGCGATGGGTGCCTCGCCCGCAGGGCCGCCTTTATACTCAACCGCCACCAGGCGCGGCGGGCGGACCGATCCCTGCCCCGTGCCATACAGCGCGCCCATGCCAAGCGCCTCGATCTGTCTCTCGTCCAGAACGGTCACCGTCACATTCGGCAGGCCCTGCAACTTCGCCACCACCTGATCTGCAAACCAGGCCGGAGACTTGATATTGGATGGGGTGGAGATCAGGTCACGCGCAAAGAAGACGCCCTCCGCCACTGTGCGGGCATCGCTTTCCCAGGCGCGGCGGGCAGCATTTGCGTCCGGCGCCAGGAAAGTCAGCGTCACCTTCGGCTCGCTCTCTGTCCCGGCAGTCTTGCCCCATTTCCCGAAATCATAGGCGCCCAGCATTGCGCCCTGCGCCGCGATGGCGGCGTCCTGGGCCACCTCGGCCGCGTCGGGCACAACGACATTCACATTAGCCTTCCAGGCGGACGTGCCTTTGCCAACGGTTCCGCCATAAGTCTGCAATTCGGTGGCGCTTTTCAGGCCCTCGCCCGTGCCCACCAGCAGAACCGCGCTGAAGGGGCCAATGCCATAAAGCGTCAGCGTCTGCCCCATCCCGCCTTTGAAACTGGCCATCGCGATGGCGTCGGCAATCGCGCCCTTGGCGGCGCGGTCGGCGTCGCTCGAGAGGCCCTCCAGCACGCCGTCCTTGCCCACAGGCAGCACTACGACGCCCTTCGACGGACGCTCTGCCTTGGCAAACTCAATGGCCGGAACATCGGCGGCAGCGGGCATTGCCAGCATCATCACAGATACGGCGGCGGTGATCCATGATTTCATGGGAGGGGGCTCCTTCTTTGTTCTGGCATTTGCATTTGCCTCGGAAAAATCTGCCCGCCTAGCCTGCCAGGAAAGCCTTCAGCGCGGCGCCTGTATCAAAAGCATGGTCTGGCCCGGCCGCCTTGAGCGCGTCCATAGGGGCAAATCCCCAGCTGACGGCCACGCAGCGGATGCCCACGGCGCGCGCCGCATCAATGTCGCGGATCTCATCACCCACGGCGAGGGTCCGTGCAGGATCAGCCTTCAGCCGCTTCATCACATCGCGGAAATGCTTGGCCTTGCCGAACATGCCCGCCCCGCAGCTCCAGGCAGCAATCCGTGAACTGATCTCCGGCCCCAGAGCCCGGCGCACTACCGCCTCGGAATTGGAGGAAACGACTGCCACCGGAATGCCCTTGGCCATCAGCGCACTCAGCAGGTCCAGCGTGCCTTCAAACAGCGGAAACGCTTCGGCCGCCTGCGCCCGCTTGCGGGCATAGACCGCGATCATCGGCAGCTTCCACGCGGGAATGCCCAGCGACGCCATCACCTCGCGCGGCGGATGCCCCCGCATCGCTTCCTGCTCCTCATGGCTCGGCAGCCGGAACCGGAACTTCTGAGACAACTCCGGCAACAACTCCCGAAAGAAGCTCACACTGTCGGCCAACGTGCCATCAAAGTCGAAAATGATGAGGTCAGGTTTCACGGGAAGTACCTAAAAGCCCCCTCTCCCTCGGGAGAGGGGGTTGGGGGTGAGGGGGAGCTGAACTCTCCCCAAGCACTCCGTCTAATGACCATCCAGTGCCCCTCAAATCAGCCCCGCCAGCGGCGAGCTCGGATCAGCATAGCGCTTCTTCGGCATCCGCCCGGCGAGATACGCCTCGCGGCCCGCAATCACCGCATGCTTCATCGCCCGCGCCATGCGCACAGGGTCTTTGGCCTGCGCGATGGCGGTGTTCATCAACACGCCGTCACAGCCAAGTTCCATAGCAATCGCTGCGTCAGAGGCTGTCCCTACGCCCGCGTCCACAATGACCGGCACGCGCGCGGCCTCGATGATCAGGCGGATGTTCACCGGGTTCATGATGCCAAGGCCTGAGCCGATCAGCGACCCCAGCGGCATGATCGCCACACAGCCCGCCTCTTCCAGAAGCCGCGCATAGACCGGATCATCCGAGCAATAGACCATCACCTCGAAGCCATCCTTGATCAGCGCCTCAGCCGCCTGAAGCGTCTCGGGCATGTTGGGATAAAGCGTCTTCTGATCGGCCAGCACTTCCAGCTTCACAAGGTTCCAGCCGCCCGCCTCTCGCGCCAGACGCAACGTGCGCACGGCTTCATCCGCCGTGTAGCAACCGGCCGTGTTGGGCAGGAAGGTGAACTCGTCGGGCTTCACATGATCGGTCAGGCGCGGCTCATTGGGGTTCGAAAGGTTCACCCGGCGCAG
>JBKBIZ010000094.1:0-8635 GCA_046293975.1 Hyphomonas sp.
CTTATTTATGCAAATACCAAAAAGGCTTATGCGCCCGCGTCAGCGAGGTTCTGGTTCACGAAGTCCCAGTTCACCAGGCTGCTGAGGAAGGTGTCCATGTAATCGGGGCGCCGGTTCTGGTAGTCCAGATAATAGGCGTGCTCCCACACATCCATGGTCAAAAGGGGCGTTGTGCCCTCTTCGGTCAGGGGTGTTTCGGCGTTTGGCGTCTTGGAGATCACCAGCTTGCCGCCCTTGTAGGAGAGCCAGGCCCAGCCCGAGCCGAACTGCGTGGCGCCGGCCTGTTTGAAGTCTTTGACGAAGGCGTCATAGCCGCCAAGGTCGCGCTCGATCAGCTCAGCGACCTTGCCATGCGGCTTGCCGCCACCACCGGGCTTCATCGAATGCCAGTAGAAGGTGTGGTTCCAGACCTGGGCGGAGTTGTTGAAGATACCGGCCTTGGATTTGTCGGCGGCGGAAATCTTGATGACTTCTTCCAGCGACTTGCCGGCAAGGTCGGTGCCTTCGATCAGGCCGTTGAGGTTGGTCACATAGGCCTGATGGTGCTTGCCATAGTGGAAGTTCAGGGTCTCTTCCGAAATGTGCGGGGCAAGCGCATTGCGGGCATAGGGAAGTTCGGGAAGGGTGAAGGCCATGGCGGTGTCCTCTTTGCGCGTTTTGGTCTCTTTCGCTCGGGAGCGGTTTCGCACATATGGGGTCCATGTCAAACGAGACCAGACCTCTGACCCAAACGCCTTGGGAAGAAATTGATAAAAGAGTCCGCCGGGTAGACGAAGACCGGTGGATTTCCAGCCGGTTTGCGCCCGACCCGGAGCGCCGCGCGCTGGTCGCCCTCTACGCTCTGGCTTACGAACTTGTGCGCGTGCGCGAGGCGGTCTCCGAAGAAACCCTCGGTCTCATCCGGTTTCAGTGGTGGCGTGAGGCCATTGAGGAGATTGAGGCGGGCAAACCTGCGCGCGGGCATGATGTGTGCCTGGCCTTGGCCGAAGAGATTGCCGCCGGACGGTTGAAACCCGGCGCCTTGCAGAAGCTTGTGGATGGCTACCAGATCGCTTTTCTCGACGCCGACCGCGCCAAGGAACCTGAAGGCTGGCTCGGCCTGACGGCGGCCAATGTCCTCAGCCCTGTCCACAACTGGGCCGGCGATATTCAGGCGGTGGCGCCGGCCTATGCCGCCGCGCGCCGCCATGCCTCCAAGGCGTTCGGGCCAATCGTGACCGTCGCCCCCAAACAGCTGCGTCCGGCCATCGCCCACTACCGGCTGCGCAAGCTTTACTGTGAAGGCAAGAACCCCAACCCCATCATCAAACGCTTCTCGATCATGAAGGCGATGAATACCGGGGAAGTGTGAGGCGCTTTAAAGCGGTTAGATAACCCCCGCCTCGCGCCAGGCTTCCTTTGGCCAGCGGCGGTGTTGCCAGAACCATTGACCGGGCTCGGCGCGGACCTGCGCTTCGATGAAGGCCGTGATGCGCTCGACGGCGCGCTGAATGTCCGCCTCCGGATGGCCGGTGTCTTCGGGCACGAACGGCGCGTGAAACTCGACGCGGAAGCGGGCGGGGCCGGTGCGCACGGTGGAGACCAGCACGATGGGCACGCCATATTTCAGCGCCAGCCGGGTTGGCCCCGGCGCGGTCATCGCGAGGTGGCCGAAGAAGGGCACCGCGATGCCCTCATTGAATTTTTGATCGTTCATCAGCGCGACCGGCGATCCCTTGGCGAGGGCCCGCATCAACTCGCGTGTGCCGATGCCCTTGGGCGCATTGATGGCTGTGCCATAGGCGTGGCGCAGATCGGAGATGCGCCTGTCGATATGGGGATTGTTCAGGGCACGGTAGGTCATCACCGCATGGGGAATGCGCTTCACGATGGCCGCCGGCATGATCTCCCAATTGGCAAAATGCCCGGAGACAAACACCGCGCCCTTGCCACTGGTGTTGATCGCGTCGAGCACCTCGCCGCCAACAATCTCCACGCGGCCAGAGGTGTAGGGATCAATGCTCGGCAGATGCGGCAGTTCTCCGGCTGTGCGCCCGGCATTCTCCCAGGCGGCGAGCGCGGTCTCGTTGATCTGCGCGTCACTCCACTCCGGAAAGGCAAGGCGGAGGTTTCGCCGGGTTGTCTTGTGCTGGGAAAAGAGCGGGCCGATCTTCTTCACCAGCCAGCCGCCAAAGTCTGAGGCCCGGTCCGGTCCCAGCATCTTCATCGGGCCCCAATAGATGAGATCCCAGGCAATCGTCTCCAGCCGCCAGGCGATCCGCTGACCGAGGGTCGCGCGGTTGTCGATATCCTTCGGGCGGATATAGGCGGCGGGGGTCTGGTCGTTCATGATGTGATCAGCGTTTGAAGATCGGCGCGAGCACCGCGTCAAGCGCCGCCATGTCGTCGAACAGGGCGGTTACCGGCCAGGCGTGGATTTCCTGCGCCGCTTCGAGGGGGAGGCGGACATGATCCTTGCTGGTCGTGATGAGGCGTGCAGAATGCTCCTGCGCCAGCCTGCGCAGGAATTGGAGATCGCCTTTGCCATAGGGATGATGATCGGCAAACGGCACGGCGTCGGCGAGATGCCCGCCTGCTTCGGCCAGGCTGTCGAAGAATTTCTGCGGCCGGCCGATGCCCGCAAAGGCAACGAGCGGTCCGGCGGGGGGGCGCGCGACCGGCGCAAGGCGCGCGCGCAGCACGGGCAGGCCGCTGGCGACCACCTCGCGTGGCACGGGGCCTTCGCCCATCAGCACGACGGCGTTGGCGCGAGCCAGGCCCTCAGGCACTTTCTCCCGCAGCGGCCCCTTGGGCAGGACATGTCCATTGCCAAACGGCGCGCCCGCGTCAATCACGATCAGGGTGAGGTCTTTCTGCAGCGAGGGGTTCTGATGGCCGTCATCCATGACGATGACCTGCGCGCCGTCGGCCGACATTGCGCGCGCCGCTTCGGGGCGCCCGCGCCCGATCCAGGCTTCACCGGACTGGGCGAGCAGCAGCGGTTCATCGCCCACCTCGCGGTAGGCGTGGCGGGCGGCGTCCACCTTCAGCGGGCCGCGCTGTGATCCGCCATGGCCGCGCGACAGGCTTGCCGCGCGCAGGCCGCGTTCATTGATCCGGTTACGGATGGCTTCGGTAACCGGCGTCTTGCCCGCCCCGCCCGTGGTGAGGTTACCGATACAGACGACCGGAATGGGGGCGCTCTCCGGCTGCGCGCGCGTCAGCTTGCGGCGCAGGGCCCAGAGATAGACCATCGAGAAAGGGGTCAGCAGCAGGCGGGTGAGCGGGGCTGCTTCCCGGGATCTCGGATCAAGGCCGGCGGACCAGAAATACGGCGCTTTCACCGCTGCGTTTCCCAGTCGCCATCGCTGCCTTGCAGCAGGGGGCGCGGCACCAATGGCAGCAGCGCGCTGAGCGTCAGCAGCATTGGTTCATCGGCTTCGGCGGCCAGCGCGGCGAGGGCATCTTCGGGCACAGGGGCAGGCGCACGCAGGAAAGCGCTCAGCGCACCGGCGTCGGCTACAAAATAGATCAGGCCTTTGGCCTCAAGGCCCGCCATCATGTCCGCGAAATTGTGAACGTGGGGACCGGTGGCGACCGGGCGGTTGAGGCGGATGGGTTCCAGCGGGTTATGGCCACCAACGCCTTCTGTATGACCGCCGCCTAGATAGACCGCTGAGGCAAGGCGCATCCAGAGCCCCATCTCGCCCATCGTATCGGCCAGCAGCACACGGTCGCGCTTGTCGGGCTGGACGCCTTTGGAACGGCGCGCATGGCGCAAGGCCCGCTGCTTCAGCAGGGTTTCGATTTCCTCGCCGCGCTCTGGGTGGCGGGGCGCGATGATGAGGGCGACGTCTTCCTCAAGCGCGGCGGCCGCATCGAGGAAGATTTCCTCTTCCCCGGCATGTGTGGAGGCGGCCAGCAGGCAGCGGCGGCCAGCGATGAAGTTCGTCGCAATGCGGGTCAGCTCCACCTCATTGGCTGCGGGTGGGGGCAGGGCGGATTTGAGATTGCCGGCGGCGCGCACGGGGCGGCCGAGCAGGCCTTCAAGGCGCTGGCCGGTATCGAGATCGGCGGCCAGAACGATGTCGAAGCGACCAACAAGCTGGCGGAAGAGGCCGCGCACCTTCTGCCAGCCTTCGGCTGATTTCTGGGTCATGCGGGCATTGACGAGCGCCGTGCGGGCGCCATTGCGCCGGGCTTCATGGATCAGGTTTGGCCAGATCTCGCCCTCGGCGAAGACGCAGAGGTCAGGCTTCCAGTGCCGGAGGAAACGACGGGCCGCTTGGGGCGTATCAAGAGGCGCCATCACATGGATGGCATTGTCGGGCAGGAGAGGGCCGAGAAGGCGGGCGGAAGTCTGTGTCTGGCTGGTGAAGACCAGCATCACGCCGGGGCGCTGCGCGATGAGGCGGCGGCCAAGTTCCAGCAGCAGGCCGCTTTCCCCAACGCTGGCGCCGTGCAGCCAGACGAGCGGGCCGGGACGGCGCGGCGGCAGGCGCTTGGCATAGCGCTCGTGCAGCCGCAGATAGTCTTCCTTGCCCTGTTTGGCCCGCTGCCCCAGCACAAAGCCGAGAAAGGGCGAAGCCGCATAAGTGGCCAGCCGGTAGGCGAACAACGCAGGCGTCATTCAGGCAAAAGCTCCGGCTTGGGTTGAACGGGGTATCCGGCAAGCGCTTCGGCCCGGCGGGTAGCTTCATCCATGCCGTGTTGCAGCGCCTCATGCAACGCTTCGGGCGAAGCCTCGCGCGGGCAGTCGATCAGCGGGCCGAAAACAATCGCGCCGCGCGTGAAGGGCAGGGGAATGATGAACCGGTCCCAGCTCTTCAGGCGGATGGCGGGCCGGGATGAGAGGACATAGGGCAAAACCCGCGCCCCGGCACGCTGGGCGAGGGTGACCGCGCCCGGGCTGGCGATGCGGCGCGGTCCGCGCGGACCATCGGGCGTCATGCAGATATAGCCGCCCGCGCGCAGGCGGCCGGCGGCCTCGGCAATGGCGCGCAGGCCGCCTTTGTCCTTGCTGGTTTTCTTCTTGTTGCCGGCTGAGCCGCGTACGACATCAATATCCAGGTGCTGGACCGCGCGGGCCACAGCTTCGCCATCGGCCGACAGGGAAATCATCATGGCCGTACGGCCGCGCCTTTCCGGCCAGTGACGCACGGCCCGGTTCCAGCCGGAGGGTATGAGAAGGATGGTTTCATGCCAGCCGGCGATCACCACGCCGGAGTTTTCAGCCGCCAGCACCGCGCGGGCTTCGGTCTCTCCTTCGATGGTCCAGCGCACCGTGCGCGCGATCAGCGACATCCACGCCCAGATCACAAATCCAAGCGCAGATACAACAGGCGCAGAGCGGAGAAACCATTTCATCGGGCGGCTTATACTGCGCTTCGCATCCAGCGCCATGTATCAGTTCAGCTAAGGCTCGCGGGCCGGAAGGATGGTGGGCGATACAAGGTTCGAACTTGTGACCCCTGCCGTGTGAAGGCAGTGCTCTACCGCTGAGCTAATCGCCCGGACGCGAGCGGGGTGCCTAATCTTGCTGCGCGAGGAGGTCAAGCACATATCGTACAGCAGATGTGTGATAGGCAGAGCCGTTTTTTCGTGGTTAAGTACGAGAATACGGATGCATAGTTTGTGTTGCTAGCCATGCGCGAATGCATGCGCTGGTGTCCTGCTCAGAAGAATGCCCGCCAGACGAGTGACACCGGTAGAACTTTGCGGTTTCGTGCCATAGTCGCAACCGGCTGCATTTAAATGGGCATTGCTGCTTTCAGGATCACAAGATGAACGCCAGATGAATGGCCGTTCATGATGAATATCTGTTCATCTTAGTTGATTAAGATAAAGTTATATAGAATTGCTCTTGAGAAACCCTGCAAACATTGTCATCTACCGGACATACACAGACGGACCGGCAAGGTCCGCGTGAGAAACCTTAAGAAGGACAGGCACAGATGGTCCCCCTTGGACCGTCTCAACATCTAGAACGATAAAATCGCCTGGAGAGAGCAGAGTGAAAGATTGGTGTGACGAAGAGGGCGCGAAACGCCTTCGTGAAAAGATCAATTCGTATTGGGCAGAGCGTGGCTACGAAGTCGATGTCGACCTTGTAGACGCCGGATTTGTTCCTGCGATGCGGAGCGCACGCTGTGACGTACGTTCCAACATGGTCAATGGTATGCCGCGCCGCCGCGCCGCCGGTGAAGTGGGCTCTTCCCGCCCGACTTACCGTCCGCGCAATGAGGCGATGGCCTGATCCCTGAGGACTGACAAGGCTGGAAACAATTGAGCATAGTGACCGATGACTCCATCGGGCGCGATCATCTCGACTGTTTCTGCCTCGTATCCAAAGGTAACAAACAGGAAGGGCAGTCCGGCATTCCGGGCTGCCCTTTCATCTGTGCGGCTATCGCCCACAAACAGCGCGCGTTGCGGCGAACCGCCCGCGGCGCGAACAGCTTCGAACACATGGTCCTGATGGGGTTTGCGGTTCGTGGCCCGGTCCGCGCCCAGAATGGCGGCAAAGCGGTTGGTCAGACCAAGTTCGCCGATCAGGCGCTCGCTGAGATCCTGGCGTTTGTTGGTGCACACGCAGAGTGTGGCGCCAGCCGCCAGCAGCATGTCGAGCGCCTCGACACAGCCCTCGAAGGGCTGCGACCCCACCGCAATATTGTCGATATAATAGGCGATGAACCGGTCGAAAGCCGCGTCCATTTCGGCAGCTGGCAGCGTGACGTTCTGGATGCCGAACCCCTTTTCCATCATCGCCCGGGCGCCGTTTCCGATCAGCGTGGCCACGATCGGCAGGTCAACGGGTTTGAGGCCGGCATCAGCAAGGACATGGTTCAGCGCCCCCAGCAGGTCCGGCGCGGTATCCACCAGCGTGCCATCCAGATCGAAGGCAATCGTCCAGCCGTCAAAGGCGCGTGTTTCAGCCATCTGGAACCCTCCTTCGCCCTCGCCAAGCCCTGGGGTTTCGTCTAGGCGAAGGGGCAGAGGAAAGCGAGAGGGAGCCCGCACTTGACTGACACCCCCAAACAGCGCGCCGCCGTGATCCTTGCCGCCGGCAAGGGAACCCGCATGAAGTCGCCCCTGCCCAAGGTGATGCATGCCGTGGGCGGCCGCCCGATGATGGACTGGTCGGTCGCGCTCGCCCGCCAGGTCGGCGCTGAGCGGATCGTGGCGGTGGTGCACCCTTCGCAGGATGTGCTGATCGCCCACCTTGGCAAACACCATCCCGATATCGCGATAACCTATCAAGACCCGCCGCAGGGGACCGGCCATGCCGTGCGCTGCGCAGAGGATGCGCTGGCGGGCTTCGAGGGCGACCTCGCTGTGCTCTATGGCGACAGCCCGCTGGTACCGCCCGCGACAATCGAAGACCTTTTCGGGACACTTTCGGACAAGACCGGTCTCGGCGTGCTCGGCTTTGAGGCCGAAGACCCCGGCCTCTATGGCCGCCTGATCACCGCTGCGGATGGCAGCCTGGAAGCCATCGTCGAAGCACGCGAGGCGAGCCCCCACCAGCTCAGAGTGCGCCTCTGCAACTCAGGCGTCATGGCCGGCCGCGCGGCGGACATGTTCCGCCTGCTGGCGAAAGTCACCAACACCAACGCCAAGGGCGAATACTACCTGACCGATCTGGTCGGCCTTGCCCGCGCGGAGGGTATCCGCTGCGCCGTGGCGGTCTCGGGCGAGGACGATCTCATCGGCTGCGATTCCAAGGCCGACCTTGCCGAGGCCGAAGCCATCTTCCAGCAGAAGCGCCGCCGCGCGCTGATGGAAGCGGGCGTCACGATGGTGGCCCCTGAAACCGTCTTTCTCTCGCATGACACCGAGATTGGCGCTGACGCTGTGATCGAGCCCAATGTCGTGTTCGGACCCGGCGTGAAGGTGGCGGGCGGCGCGCAGATCCGCGCGTTCAGTCATCTGGAAGGCGCTGTGGTGGGGGAAGGGTGCAGCGTTGGCCCCTATGCCCGCCTACGCCCCGGCACAGTGCTGGCGGCGAATGTTCATATCGGCAACTTCGTCGAGACCAAGAACACCGCGATGGGCGAAGGCGCCAAGGCCAATCACCTGGCCTATCTCGGCGACGGCGCCATCGGCGCAGGCGCCAATATCGGCGCGGGCACGATCTTCTGTAACTATGACGGCTTCCTCAAACATCAGACCGATGTGGGCGAGGGCGCGTTCGTCGGCTCCAACTCTTCCCTCGTCGCGCCGGTAAGAATCGGCGATGGGGCCTATATCGGCTCTGGCAGTGTGATCACGAAGGATGTGCCCGCTGACGCGCTCGCCGTCGGGCGCGGCCAGCAGATCACCCGCGAGGGCTGGGCAAAGAACTACCGGGCAAAGAAGGCCGCAGAAAAGGCCGCCCGCACCGCAAGCAAGGACAAGAAGGGCTGATTGCCGGATATGGCTAGCGAAAACGAAAAGCAGAATGCGGCCGCGGCCGCGATGGAATTTGTCGAAGAGGGCATGACGATCGGCCTCGGCACGGGCTCGACGGCGAAGTTCTTCGTCGAGATGCTGGCCGACGAGATCGCCGATGGCCTGATCGTGCGCTGCATCGAGACGAGCAACCAGACGCGCGAACTCGCCCGCAGCCTCGGCGTGCCGCTGATCCCGTTCGAACAGGTGGAGCGCATCCACCTCA
>JBKBIZ010000095.1:0-8128 GCA_046293975.1 Hyphomonas sp.
GGCTGCGCAGGATCATGTTCTTGTGCAGCTGCTCCCGGCGCAGGTCCAGATAGCGGTGCTTGAGGCGGATTTCCTCAGGGTATGAATGGTCCCCGAACACCGGCATCGGCAGCTCAGCGGCTTCGGACTGGACCGAAACCTCGCCGCCCACCAGTTCGATTTCGCCGGTCGAGAGATTCGCGTTCACGAGCTCCGCGTCGCGGGCAACGATCTTGCCTTCGACCGTGATCACGCTTTCCGCGCGCAGGCGCTCAACCGTCGCAAAGCCCGGCGAGCCGGGGTTAAAGACAATCTGCGTGAGCCCGTAATGATCGCGCAGGTCGATGAACATCACCCCGCCATGGTCGCGGCGGCGGTGCAGCCAGCCTGAAATCTTTACGGTTTCTCCCACATGGGATTTGCGCAGCTCGCCGCAGGTATGGGTGCGATAGGCATGCATCGGGCGAAATCTCCGGAAATTCGCTGAAGTCAGAAAGAAGCGGCGTAGGGCACAGACCCCCTCGCCTTTGTCAAGTTGGTGCGATAAGCGCTCAAGGGATGACTGACAACACCTTGACCCCCATCACAGAGCAGTCCGCACTGGAAGATCTGTGCGGAGCGCTCTCCGAATCCGAATTTGTCTGCGTGGACACCGAGTTCCACCGGGAGACAACCTATTGGCCGGAACTGTGCCTGATCCAGGCCTCTGCCCCCGGCGTAGAGGGGCTGATAGACCCCAGGGCGGAAGATCTCGACATCCGGCCCTTCCTCGACCTGATCGCCTCCGACCGGCAGACGAAGGTATTCCACGCCGCCCGGCAGGATATCGAAATCTTCAACCGCCTGATCGGCCACCCGCCCGGCCCGGTCTTCGATACCCAGGTCGCCGCCATGGCGCTCGGCTTTGGTGATTCGATTTCCTACGACAATCTGATCCAACGCGTCCTGCGCAAGCATATCGACAAGTCCAGCCAGTTTACCGACTGGATGCGCCGCCCGCTCAGCCAGAAACAGCTCGTCTATGCACTGGGGGACGTGACCCACCTGCGCGACGCCTATCTGAAGATGCGCGACGAACTGGAAAAAGCGGGCCGCATGAACTGGGTGCGCGAGGAGATGGCCGAACTCGAAGACCCGGCCACTTACGACACTGACCCGCTGAATGCCTGGCAGCGCCTGAAACTGCGCATGCCCAAGAAGGATTATGCCGCTATCGTGGTCGCTGTCGCCGCCTGGCGTGAGCGCACGGCGCAGGAACTCGACAAGCCCCGCCGCCGTATCCTCAAGGATGACGCCATTCAGGAGATTGCCGCCCAGAAGCCGCGCTCGGAAGACGACTTCAACCAGCTGCGCGCCGTGCCCAACGGCTTCATCCGCTCCAAGCATGGTCAGGGCCTCGTCGACGCCATCAAGGAAGCCATGGCCGATCCGGACGCCTTCGCGCCCGAGCTGACCCGCCCGGTTCAGAACGCCCAAATCCCGGCGGGGGCGCCGGAGCTGCTCAAGGTTCTCCTCAAGCACGTTTCGGACGAAAACAATGTCGTCCCGCGCCTCATCGCCAATTCCAGCGACATTGACCGGATAGCCCGCGGTGAGACCACCGAGGACATCGCGGCCATGACCGGCTGGCGCTATGACATGTTCGGCCAGAAGGCGATTGCGCTTCTTTCCGGCAAGCTGGCGGTATCCTTCAATGGAGGACAGGTCCGCCTGTTCGACGTCTGAGCGGCCTCTAGCGGACCAGGGTTGCTGATTTCAGCCTCAACATGCCTGCCGCCTGCGACAGGCGGCGCTCTACCGTTTCGGAAATCAGGTTGGCGTCCTTGCGGTTGACCTGAAGCGTTAGAGTGTCCCCTTCCAGGTGCAACGACGCGCGTTGCAGGATTGGACCAGAGCGGCCGGAGAACACCGCGCCCAGACGCATCAGCAGGCCGATCTGCTTCGCCCTTTCTGCCTGCTGCTCCGTGGTCAGCATGATGTGTTCGTTCGGACGCTTGAAATCTTTTTCATAGCGGCAGCCAATGGCATGCGCGATCATCGCCCGCTCAGGATGCGTCACGCCCAGATACGGCGCGCGCAGGGCCTGATCATAAGCCATCTCGGCGCGGTGATCGGGATGGAAGCGCCCGGCAGTGTCGGCCATCATGCAGGCCGCCATCTCGATACGGATGTCTGCTGCCGGCGAACCGAAAAGATCGTTCTGGGGCACCAGCGCCGGCGAGATAAATGCGTGCAGCGCTCGCCCAAACGCAATCTGGTTGTGATCAAGGCGCGCATAGGCAATAATTCCATCCGTCAACGGATCGTCAAGATTCATTTCAAGCAGATCATGCAGAACCCCTTCGCGCACCCCTGCCGCGGAGATTGTGACGCCTTCCAGCGTACCCTGGGAGAGGATTTCCTCAATCAGGATCGCCGCCATCGGGAAGTGCCGGGCGCGGCGCTTGTCGACGGCTTCCACCTGCTGGCGCGCCCCTGCATTGCTCACGGAATCTATGCACAGCTTCGCCGCGCGCGCCACCTGTCCCTCGTTGATATGAAAGCCCTGCAATACGTGGAGGGGATATTTGTCCATCTCCATGACAAGCCGCCCAAAGGCCCGCCACGCGCCGCCGACGGCATAGAAACGTCCGCTGACGCCATTCAGCGCTTCGCTCGCCTTCAGCGCGTCCCGGATACGTTTGCGCAGCTCCTTGGGATCACTGACGATATCGCCAAGCGCCAACGGCCCCAGCATCAGGCTCTCACCGGCGTCGGGCCCTTTTTTCAGGCCGATGCGTTTCAGCTCAAGGCTCGATCCGCCCAGATCGCCGATCAGGCCCATCGGATTATGGATGCTGAGATCCACCCCCCGCGCAGACAGCCGCGCCTCATCCTCCCCGCTGAGCAGGCGCACGGGCCGGCCAAGGATTCTGCCAGCCTTCTTGAGAAAGGCGTCGCCATCGCTCGCCATACGCACGGCCGCCGTTGCCACCGCCTGATAGGTCTCGACATTCAGAGCCCGCAGAATGGCGCGGTAACGGCTCAGCGCCTTGAGCGCCGCCTCAACCCCTTTGGGCGAGAGATGCCCGGTCTTGGGAACGCCCTCGCCAAGGCCCGCCATGACCTTCTCATTGAAAGTTTGCAGGATCGAGGCGCCCATCACCTCACAGATAACAAGGCGTACCGAGTTTGACCCAATGTCGATGATGCCCGCGAGCCTGGACTTCGGGAAACTCATTTCGGATGGGTCTCACGATAGGACAGGCGCGGCGGCAGGCTGACTTCCAGCGCGCTGCCCCGCCCCGAAAGGCTGGGATTGTCCATGAAATATCCGTGCGCTGAGAATGCGGTTTCGGGGGACGTTACATTGAAGCGCTCGTATACACCGTCCGAATGCATAAGCCATGACTGGCGCTCATCATTGAGATTGGCCACCATGATCTGGTTGAGCACCTGCCGGTGAACCGTAGGGTTGGTGATCGGCACAAGCACTTCCACCCGGCGTGTAAGATTACGCGGCATCCAGTCAGCCGAGGACATGAACACCTTCGCATTGGCAGACGGCAATGCCTCGCCATTGGCAAAGCAGATAATGCGGGAGTGCTCAAGGAAGCGGCCCACGATACTCTTTACCGTGATGTTATCTGAAAATCCAGGAATGCCCGGCCGCAGGCAGCAGATGCCGCGCACAACAAGAATAACCGGCACACCTGCCTGGCTCGCCCTGTAGAGCGCGTCGATCACATCAGGATCAACCAGGCTGTTCATTTTCGCCCAGACGCCGCTCGGTTTGCCCTTGCGCGCAGCCTGGGCTTCCACCTCAATTATCTCGATCAGCTGTTTCTTCAGCGTCACCGGCGACATCCCGATAACTTCGAATGCCGGCGAGGCCTCCGGCGGCTCGCGATAGGCCGTCACATAGTTGAACAGGCGGTTGGCGTCGCGCCCCAGCGCCTGGTCGGCCGTAAACAGCGAAAGGTCGGTATAGATCCGCGCATTGGTCGGGTGATAATTCCCGGTGCCATAGTGCGTGTACGTCCGAAGGTCATTGCCTTCCCGGCGCACAACCAGCGATACCTTCGCATGCGTCTTGTACTCGATGAAGCCATAGACGACCTGCACGCCCGCACGCTCAAGATCCCGCGCCAGGCGCAGGTTTGCCTCTTCGTCGAACCGTGCCTTGATTTCCACCAGCGCCGTCACGGTCTTGCCGGACTCGGCCGCCTCAATCAGCGCGCCCACAATGGGTGAGTTCACGGTCGTCCGGTACAGTGTCTGCTTGATCGCCACGACCTGCGGATCGGCCGCCGCCTGGCGCACAAACTCCACCACCACATCGAAGCTCTCGAAAGGATGGTGAACGAGAATATCCTTGGCGCGCACGGCCGCAAAGATATCGCCGCCCATCTCTCGAATGCGTTCGGGATAGCGGGGATCATAGGCAGGAAACAGGAGTTCGGGCCTGTCATCCACAATCAGCTCAGACAGGCGCGCCATGCCGAGGATGCCGTCATAGAGCACGATATCGGAAGGCTCGGCCCCGATCTCGCGCATGATGAATTCCCGCAGTTTCTCCGGCGCGCTTGATTGCATCCGTAGGCGGACGATACGGCCTCTCCGGCGCTGCTTCAGCAGAACTTCGAACTCGCGGATCAGGTCTTCGGATTCTTCCTCGATCTCGATATCGCTGTCGCGCACGATGCGGAAAAGGCATCGCCCCTCTTCTTTGAACCCCGGAAACAAGGTTCCAAGGAACATTCCGATCACCTCTTCCAGCGGAATGAAGCGGATGCCCGGCTTGGTTCCCGTCTGTAAGCGGATAAACCGGCGCACGAATGTCGGCATCGGCACAATACCCACCTGCCCCTCCCCGCCCATTTCGGAGGCAAGGTCAAAGGCAATCGTGAAGCCAAGATTGGGAATGAAAGGAAACGGATGTGCCGGGTCCACCGCCAGCGGCGTCAGGATGGGGAATATGTTCGTATTGAAATAGTCCTCAAGCTCCGCGCGCTCTTTGCGGGTAAGATCGCCAGGCTCCAGAACATGAATATTCTCGCCGATCATTGCGGCTTTGAGCTTGCGCCATTGCTCCTGCTGCGCGGCTATCAGCTTCAGCGAGGCCGCCTCAATCTCCGCAATCTGCTGGGACGGGGTCATCCCATCCTGGCTTTGCTTGCTCACGCCCGCGCGCACCTGCTCGCGGATACCGGCATAGCGCACCATGTCGAACTCATCGAGATTGTTCGCCGAGATCGACAGGAAGCGCAGACGCTCCAGCAGCGGATGGGCGGGATTGTCCGCCTCATCCAGAACACGCTGGTTGAACTGCAACCAGGACAGCTCCCGGTTCAGAAATCGCTGCGGCGAAGACATGAGCTGTCTGTTTGCGCGCTGCTGTTGCCCGTCTGGCATCGGTCCACCCTTGCTCCGGCGCCCGGCTTTCAGCCTGCGCCCTCGTCTTCTTCGCGGTCTTCATCCAAACCTTCAAGCACCGAACGGGCAAGCGCCAGCCCCGGTGCCTTTCCGGCTATGCTCACGGCCCCGCTGAGCCTGTCCATCAGGGTCTCAATCGCCTCATACGACAGGTCAATGCGCGGCACGAGGTAATTGATCGTCTCCGGCGACAGTTTCATGAAACGCTGGGCCGCTGCGGCCCGAAGCCGCGCCCGCACATGCGCCTCGTCCGGCTGGCCTATTTCGGCCACCGGCATGGAATTGAGCCGCGAGCGCAGGTCCGCAATACCCGTCCGCCAGGCGGCTGGCCCGGTATGGGCGGCCAGCAACACCCGCCCGCCCTTGGCCGCAACCATGTTGTAAAAGAGCAGGAGCGGCTCGTCCCGCCTGGCCACAATCAGGTCCACATCGTCGAGCGCCACATGCGCCCCCGCCATCGCGTCCAGCGCGCCCAGTTTCAGCCCGCCAAACTCCGCCGCCGTCAGATACTGCCCGCCAAACCGGCCGGCCCAGGCCCTCGCCAGATAAGTCACCCCGCACAGCGCCGGGCCGGTCACGCACAGCGCATGCGTCGCCCAGGCTTCCGGCCGGCTGGCCATCTGGACCGCCACCGCATTCGGGGCGCCAGAGATCACCCCATCCCAATGCGCGGCAGGCGCCGGAAAAGACAGCAAAGGCTGGCCCGGACCGTCCTGCGATCCGTTTGTCTCAGACGTCACTGGATACCAGTCGTTGATACGGCCGAGCGAAGCGTCAGCTTACCGTCTTCGCGAGACAGGCTCACCCCGCGCTGGACAAGATCACTGCGCAGGCGGTTTTCGTCGCCCGCATAGGCAAACGAAACCAGCGCGCCTTCACGGGCCACCGCCTTGGTGCGGAAATCCGACACCAGCGGTGAGCGGGCAAGCGCGCCGCGCAATGTGTTCCATTCGGCCAGCGACGTGAAACGCACCGATGCATCGGCATTCGTGCGGCTGCCATCGCGCACAATGGAGGCCTCTTTCCAGGTCTCGCCGAGCAGGGTGGCCACCGCCTTTGCTGCGTCGGTCAGTGTCGCTGCTGGCGGCGTCGCGCCAACCGGCTCGTTGCCAGCCGCGGTTACCGAAGAGACGACGACGCGCCAGGCGCCTTCCCGGCCTTGCAGTTCGGCGATCAGCGCACGGCGGGCGTTCAAGGGCACAGCTTCGGCTGAGATTTCAGGCCAGGCGCTGTAAGCTGTGTAGAAGTTTCCAGAAGCAGTCACATAAGGGGCAAGCGCGCCATTGTTGCGCTCCCCGAAGACGGTACGCCACGAATCGGCAGCAGAAGCGGTTGCTGTAACCGGGATCATCAGGGCCAGCGGCGCCTGGCTATCCAGATAGGGAACTTTGAGCGCGTCGAGATGCGCCCGAACGACCTGCGGGTTCAACACGACGGCCAGTTTGCCACGATACCGTCCCGCCCCTGCGGTTTCTTCCTGCACATCCACCGCCGCCGTGAAGCGCGACGCAAGCGCGGCATCTATCGGGATACCGCCAGCTGCATTGCGGTCAGATGCCAGCGTGATCTTGTTGATCAGAGCCCGCGCGCCCGCAACACGGGCCGATGCCATTGCGGCTTCGCGCGCTTGAATCAGGGTTGCGGCCTGTTGATCCACCTCGATATCGCGGATCGTGTAGACTTCACGTGTGTCAGCCAAAGCCAGCGGCGCAGCACCGAAAATCAGGAACGCGGCGGCTACTATCCATCGAATCATCGGGGTCGAACTCCTTGTCGATCTCTCTTCTATCAACCCTGCCCCGCCTCGGAAACCGGCTGCTTCACTTCCGATCCTTCACTGGAACTTGTGTCATCGTCATGCTAACGCGCCGATTCAGGTAAACTGAGGGGCTAGATTCCAATGAACACTCCGTCGAAGACGCCCCTCTCTTATCGTGACGCTGGTGTCGATATTGAGGCAGGCGAGCGCCTCGTGGATGCAATTTCTCCAATGGCCAAGGCCACCGCCCGCGCCGGCGTGATGGGCGGCCTCGGCGGATTTGGCGCCCTGTTTGATCTCAAGGCAGCCGGCTTCACCGATCCAATCCTCGTCTCAGGCACAGATGGCGTCGGCACAAAGCTGATGCTCGCCTTCGAGACTGGCATCCACAACACCGTCGGCATCGATCTGGTCGCCATGTGTGCCAATGACGTGCTGGCCCAAGGCGCAGAGCCGCTGTTTTTCCTCGACTATTTTGCCACCGGCAAGCTCGAAGGCGGCATCGCAGAGGCCGTCATCGCGGGCATCGCCGAAGGTTGCCGCCGCTCTGGCTGCGCCCTTGTGGGCGGCGAAACGGCCGAGATGCCCGGCATGTACCCGCCCGGCCATTATGACCTCGCAGGCTTCGTGGTCGGCGCTGTGGACCGCGACAAGGTTCTCCCCCGCATGGGAGACATGAAGCCCGGCGACGTGCTGATCGGCATCGCCTCCTCCGGCCCTCATTCCAACGGCTACTCGCTGATCCGCCGCATCGTGGAGCGTGAAGGCCTCTTCTATGGCGGCCCCTCGCCCTTCTCGAATTCCGAGACGCTGGGCGAAGCCCTGCTGACACCGACCCGGCTTTATGCGCCGGTCGTCATGCCGCTGATCCGGTCGGGCCGCATCAAGGGCCTCGCCCACATCACCGGCGGCGGCATTACCGAGAACACGCCCCGCATGTGCCCGGATACGCTCGTGCCCCGCATCGACCGCGCC
>JBKBIZ010000096.1:0-8063 GCA_046293975.1 Hyphomonas sp.
GCGTCTGCGCCAATCGCCTCTATGTGCAGGACGCCGTCTACGAAGCCTTTGCCGAAAAGCTGGCCAAGGTTGTGTCCGGCCTGCACACCGGCAATGGCTTTGACGAAGGCGTGGTGCTGGGGCCGCTGATTGACGACAAGGCCGTCGCCAAGGTCGAGGAACACATTGCGGACGCGCTCAGCAAGGGGGGTGCCATTGCCCTGGGTGGCAAGCGCCACGCCCTGGGCGGCACCTTCTTCGAGCCGACAATCTTGCTCGATGTCCCCAAAACAGCCCGCATCGCAAAGGAAGAAACCTTCGGCCCGGTCGCCGCCCTCTTCCGCTTCACCGATGAAGCAGAGGCCATCGCCATGGCCAACGACACAGAGTTCGGCCTCGCCGCCTATGCCTACACAAAAGACCTCGCCCGCGCCTTCCGCGTCTCTGCGGCGCTGGACTACGGCATCGTCGGCATGAATGAGGGTCTCATCTCCACCGCCATCGCCCCCTTCGGCGGCCGCAAGGAAAGCGGCTTTGGCCGCGAAGGCTCAAAGTACGGCGTCAGCGATTATCTCGATATCAAATACACGCTGATGGGCGGCCTCGGCTGAGGCGCGGGGTTCCTCAGAACGAATACCGGCTCGGCGACACTCCGAACGCCCGCTGGAACATCGCGCAGAACGCACTCGCGCTGTCATAGCCCACATCCATCGCCACGCTGGTGACGCTTGATCCCGTCGACAGCAGCGACAACGCCTCCAGGAGCCGCACCTGCTGGCGCCACAGCGCCACACCCATGCCCGTCTCGCGCTTGAACGCGCGGGTAAAGCTGCGCCGGCTCATGCCCGCAATATCGGCCCACTGGTCAATGTCGCGCTGGTCAGACGGATGCTCGATAATCTCCCGGCACACCCTTACAAGGCGCGGATCGGTCGGCATCGGCGCCGCATAAGGCACCTTCGGCGAGGCCATGAGCTCGCTGACGAGCAGGCTGACAATCTGTCCCTCCCGGCCGTGCAGGTCATAGTCATGCTCAAACTGCGTCACTTCCAGAATCAGCGCCCGCAACAGCTGACCCACCTCAACGATGTGACAGTCCGGATCATCCCGCTCATATCTCGGATCAATATACAGCGTGCGCAGCGAGACTGGCCCCCGGCACGACACTTCATGCTGCACCTGGCTGGGAATCCACACCGCGCGCTGGGGCGGAATGACGAAGCTCGTCTTGTCGGTCACCACCGACATCACGCCCGAACACGCATAGAGCAGCTGGATGCGCTCATGCGAATGGGCGGTATCGACAAAGCCAGACGGGTATTCATCCGCCAGAGCGACCACCGGACGGCGGCTGAGATCGAGTTGATGGGTGCTTTTCATCCTGTCCTCTCGGGACTTACATAACACCCGCAAATGATGCCACCGTCCGTTCTTGTGACAAGATGATGACTGATCTAGTGGCCCAAATCAGCAAAAATATGACCTGTGAGAAGGCCGCGGGCCAAAATTGGGGCGCCCGTGCCCAATGCCTGACCGAAATCGTCCCCCGCCCACGACTCCAGCCGCTGGCGGGGGGATCGCGTCAGGTCAGTGGCTGACGGAAAAGCTGATGCCGAAAGCCATGCCGGAATTGCGGAAAGATGTTACCTCGCCCCCCGCTATGTGATGCGCGAAGGTGTCCTCATCTGCCATGTCTGCGCGCGCGAACACGCCAAACTCGACGAATTCCGAAACAGGCCTGACTGCGCCAATCTCCAGCCCCGCATAGGATCGATAAGCAGAATCCTCACCCGACTGCACAAAGCCGGCACGCCCAAGCGCATAGATCCCCCAATTGCCAGCCTCCCATTCAGGCCCGGCCGTAAATTCCAATCCCCAATCTTTGAAGTCGGTATCGTAGAAACCGATCACGGACGGCGCAAACGGCGCATGCAAAGTAAAAGCGCCCATAAGCTCAAGGCTGGCTTCGGTTTCTTCGCCGGGATAGGTCAGCCAATTGGCAGAAACGTCTGCACTATACGTGTGCCGATGCCAGGCAACGCCAAGGGTGAAGTCGGCCTCGTCGTCAAAGGCTGCCTGCTCAGATCCGACAGGCAGCAGCCTGTAGAATGCTCCGTAGACGGTGGCCTCCTGAACATCGACTTCGACGCCCACCCCAAACTCCAGAACCTCTCGCCCGATCTGTTCGCCGCGATCATGCAGCGCAGAGACGGCAGCCACATCCAGAAACAGGCGTTTCTCACTCGCCTCGCTGAACAAGGGCGGGCAGGCCATGAGGGTCGTTGCAGACAATAGTGTGCGTGTAAGGGTCACTTTCGTTCCTCCTGAAGACATTTATTCCTGATTTTCCGTGGCGATGGCGGTCGCCTCAGTGGTTCACTGTCGCTTCCGCTTCAGTGAGTGTCCCTGGCTGATAGAGCCGCCCGTTTTTCATCACATACCGGATGTCGAGCGTGTTCTTTATATCTGCCAGCGGATTAGTATTGAGGATCACGAGATCCGCAAATTTTCCTGTTTCAAGACTTCCCAGCGCATGGTCACGCGCAATCGTCTGGGCACTGCCCATCGTCGCCGCCCAAAGGGCTTCACCAGGCGTCCAGCCGCCTTCAACATAGGCTTGAAGCTCCCATTGGGTACCGAGGCCAGGAATGTCGCCATGCGCGCCAAGCCCAACCACCCCGCCTGCGCGATGCACCCTGAGAGCGCTCGATCCGACAACCCCATGCGTATAGTCACACAGCGGCGCAGCCGGCGCGTTCTGGAACCGCATCTTGCGAAACCATTCCGGCACAAAATCTGCGTATTTTTCATTGTTGAAAGCGTCTTCTCGCTGAATGAAAACACGGTCGGCAGGCAGGCCACCATGCGTGATCATGAGGGTCAGCGTGCTGCTTGTGCCGCTGTTGGCGGAAAGCTCTACAAAGTCCTTATACTGATCCACAGGCGGGATTCCATGCTCCACGCCGGAAAACCCGTCCAGAATCGCCGTCAGCCCGAAACGGTAGGACAGCGCGCCTTCCGTAGTGGCTGATAACCCAAGTTCATTAGCCGCCTCCGCCACCCACTGGCGCACCCGGCGATTGCCGGTGCGATACTGTTTGAGGTTAGCGACGCGGTAATAGTCCCGGTAGCGGTGCAGGACGGAAACCACTTCCTCCTTCGAACGGAAATCATTGAAGTCATAGATCGCGGGCCCCGTCGTATAAAGCCGCGAACCCACCACATCCCCCGCCTCGATCAGATCCTGATAGGTCAGCATGTCGATGGACAGCGAAGAAGGATCAAACAGCGTTGTGATGCCGTAGCCCAGATTGGCCTTCAAACCCCAGACATCAAAATCCAGAACATCGCGGCGAATGTCGGCCACATGATAATGCGCATCAATCAGCCCAGGGATAATATAAGCGCCCGAAACATCGACGACCGAAACATCCCGTCCCGCTACAATTTCCCCAGCAGGCGCGATCCTCGCAATCCGGCCATTCTCGATCAGGATGTCAGTATCTGTGAACACCTTCTCCGGCGCTGCGCGGTCAGTCATGGCAACAACATTCGCCCCGGTCAGAAGCACCCGTCCCTTTGGCTCATCGCGCTCCGCCGTCACGGCAATGTCTGTGCGAGGTGCAACCTTCTCCGCCCTGCCCCGCTCGAAATCCACATCTTCCAGCCGAACACGGCGCAGCGTGGCGCCAAGTGACCAGTAAATCTCTTGCCCGTCCTCGCTCCAGCCAAAATAGTCCGCGCCAATATCCGTCAGCTGAACATGCGCGCGCGAAGGATTGGACAGGTCGAACGTCTCCCCCGGCGCGCCAAGCCGATAGAGATGCAGCTGCTGGGCAATCTGGGCGAGCGCCCACTGCCCATCTGGCGAAACGCGCAAATCATCCGCCGCTGCCGGTCCTTCAGAAAAATACCAGCCCGGCCCCACCGCCTGAGTCACGACGCGGCGCGTTCCATTCGCCAGCGACACAGCCTCAACACCCTCGCGGGTATTGATCAGAACTTCATCCGGATCAGAGGCAAAATGCGGCGTACCGCCCATCCGTCCCGCCGCCAGCACACGCGGCTCAGATCCATCCAGCGGCATCACCACCAGCTCGCCCTCGCGCCACTGGCCATACTCCATATAGGTCCGCCGCCGCGTCTCCGCCGGGGAGCGGACCGTTACAATCGCGCTGCCATCCGGCGTAAAAACCGGATGCGTGTAGAAGGCAGCTTCCGCGCTTAACTTGCGCGCCGCGCTGCCCGTCTGCGCCGCAATCCAGACATCGCCGCCCGCCTCTTTCGTCCAGCTGACAAAAGCCAGCGCAGACCCGTCTGCCGACCAGGAAGGGTGATACCCCGTCTCGCCATCTGCCCGCACCGGGCGCGGCGCGGCGCCCTCAAGCTCTTGCACATAAAGCCGCCCCAGCGCCGCGAACGCCAGCGCCTGACCATCGGGCGAAAGCTCCGGAGACTGGATCAGCCGCGCGCGGACCGGCCCTTCTTCGATGGTCGCCTGATGACGCCCCAACGGCCCAAGCTCCTGCGAGACTTGCGCCGTAAACGGAATGGCCTGCGCGCCTCCGCCATCCAGCTGCACACGGTCAATCCGTCCCTTCCGGTTGACATAGATCGCCTTGCCATCGGCGGAAAAATCATAGCGCGCAATGGCGTCATTCGTCTGCGCCGCCAGTATCATATCCGGATCAATTTCGGCGAGCGGACGCACGTCACCGCTCTCCAGATGCAATCCCATCAGCCAGGTCACGCCCTCCCGGCGCTCCCCGAACACAAGATACTGCCCATCGGGCGAGACAGCTGGCCGGAAACGAGGCACCGTGCTTCTGCCCGCAGCGCCCGCCGGCACAATAACAGCCTCTGCGCCAGTCTCAGGATCAAGCCGCACAATATTCCAGGCCGACAGGGCATTGAACGCCGGGCTGCCATCCTTCAGGGAAGCCAGATAGATCGCGTCTCCGCCAGGCGAAAACCGCGCGCCCAGGGAGCTGACGCTCGTCTCGCCGCCATCGCCCGCCCGCGTCGCGCGCAACACCTCGCCCATGTTCCCGGCTTCCGGCAGGAACCGCCACAGCTCATAGGCATTCCGGTCAGCCCAGAAGCGGGACACGACAAGGCTCTGCCCATCCGGCGCCCATTCGGGCGAGACGAAAACAGGATTGTCATTATACAGACTGATCTGGCGAAGATTGCCGCCATCGTCGTTCATCAGCCAGAGATTCTCGGCGCCTGACCGGTCACTGACAAACAGGATGGTTTTGCCATCCGGCGACCAGACCGGCTGCCCATCAAATGCCATGCCCGAAGTTAACCGCGTGGCTTTGCCGCCCTTCACGGGCAGTGTGTAGATATCCCCCAGCATGTCGAACACCAGAACGTCGCCCCTGGGCGACACATCCAGCGACAGGAGAGAGCCTTCATCGGTTTCGAAGGAAATCGTACGCGCCGCCTGCATCGGCAGCGTCTGGCCAGGCTTGCCCAAAGGCATATCGCGCTTGCCGGTAATACCCGCGGTAACCGCCGGAACATCTTGGGAAGGGGCATCTGCCTCCTGCGCGGGCGTCGCGCAGGAGGACAGGCCAAGGATGAGCGCCGCAACCATCAGGCCTACACGGAACGAAGCGGCGTTCCGGAATCCCTCAGGCATTATACGAACCATGCGGCACCCATCTGGAGTTACGGATCAGAACTTGCGCGTCACCGTTGCAATCACCTGGCGCCCAGCCCCATAGGTGCAGTTTGCGATACCGGCGCAGCGGGCCACATATTCCTCATCGAGGATGTTGGAGCCGTTGATCGCAAAACGCCAGTTCTGGGTGTCATACCGGATGACCGCATCGAACAGGGTCGAAGCTTCGCCCGTATAGACGATGGGCGCAAACGGGCCGGGCAGTCCACCCTGGCTTTCGCTCGTATAGCGGATGCCCCCGCCAATACCGAAGCCCGAAAGCGGTCCCTGCACGAACGTCCAGTCCACGAACAGGGAAGCCTTGTCCTTCGGCGTCACGGGCAGCTCTGCGCCCACTTCCTGCGGCGTGGAGCTGGCGACGACTTCGCTGTCCGTGCGGCTGTAGGAGGCGTTGATGGAGAGCTGGTCGTTGATCCGGCTGACAAGCTCAACCTCGAAGCCCTTCACCTCAACTTCACCCGTCTGTTTGCTGGCAACCGGGGTCGGCGAGCCGACAGCAGACACGATGTTGTTCTGGTTGATCTGGTAGACAGCCGCCGTCAGCAGCACATCAAAGCCATCAGGCAAGCCCCGCGCATCATACTTGATGCCAGCCTCAACCTGCTCACCCTCGCTCGGCTTGAATGTTTCGCCCGTATCCACATCCGTACCCAGAACAGGTTCGAACGATGTGGCGTAGCTCACATAAGGCGCAAAGCCGCTCTCGAAGATGTAGTTGGCGCCGACGCGGTATGTGAAGGCATCTTCCTCCAGCTCAAAGCCGTTGAGATGGTTCTTGACTGACACATCATCATACCGGCCGCTCAGCGTCACGAACAGGTTTCCATAGCCGATATGATCCTGAACATAGAGGCCGGAATGCTTCAGCGTCTGGTCGTTGTAAGGCGTCGGATAGCCCGGCTTGTAGCTCGCCTGCGGCGGATAGGTCGGGTTGTAGGCATCGATCAGCCCGGCAAACACGAAACCAAATCCGGCTTCATTCTCGGCCTTGCGGTAGTCAATGCCCGCAATCAGGTCATGCGTCAGGGCGCCGGTGGTGAAATCCATGTCCAGCCGGTTGTCCGTGGTGAACCCGTCCACATCTTCCTTATACGCATAGTTATACTGCTGGATGCTGCGATAATAGCTCGGATCGGTCGGGTCGGTCGTGTTGATGAACCCGCCGCCGCCATAGAACAGCGTCGAAGAACGCTCGGCATACCGGCTCACGCGAGTGTTCGACACGAATTTGACGTTCTCGTTGAACGCATGAACCAGCTCGTAGCCAAGGCCCCACTGGTCGCGGTCATAACGGTTGTTAGGGTTGCCGAGGTTCGTCTTCGGGCCAATCTTGCCGTTCGGGTTTGGCTCCAGCGTACCGGCCACTGGCAGGTAACCGTTGGTGTCGCCATTCACTGCGTCCGACTGGAAATAGCCCAGCACGGTCAGGTCGGTATCCGGCGTGATATGCCAGGTCAGCGCAGGCGAGATCAGGCTGCGGTCGGCGCTGACGAGATCGCGGAAAGATCCCCGGTCCCGGTAGAGGCCGGTGAGGCTATAGCTGAAGCTGTCGCCCAGCGGGCCGGCAACCGTAGCGGCCAGCTGCTTGTAATCCTGCGTGCCATATTTCGCGGAAATCTCGCCACCGAACTCGTCCGACGGACGGCGCAGCGAAAGGTTGTACAAGCCGCCCGGAGGCGAGTTGCCATACAGCGCCGAAGCCGGGCCTTTGAGCAGCGCAAAGGATTGGAACGCATAAAGGTCAAGGCCAACGCTGGAGATGGTTGTGGTCGCAGGCACGGCGAGCCCGTCAATATATTCCCGCGGGCGGAAACCCCGCGCCGAGATAAAGTCAAAGCGCAGATCAGGGCCATAATTCTCGCCGAATGCGCCGGCGGTGTAACGCACGGCCTGCTGCGCATCGATGAAGTTGAGAAGGTCGATCTGGTCGCGCGTGATGATGGACACCGATTGCGGCGTCTGCATCAGCGGAATATCGGTCTTGTTGGCCGCCGCGCCGTCGGATGGAACGTATTCAGGCGCGATGACAATCACCGCCTCCTGAATGCTGGCCGCTTCCTCTTCCTGGGCAAACGCCGCAGGCGCCAGAACCGAGAGACCTGCCGCTGCGCTGAGCAACGTGGCCTTGAAGAATTTTCCATGTGCCAATTGGCGTTGTCCTTGCACCATGACTTTGCACC
Organism: Hyphomonas sp.; assembly: GCA_046293975.1. Lineage (GTDB taxonomy): Bacteria > Pseudomonadota > Alphaproteobacteria > Caulobacterales > Hyphomonadaceae > Hyphomonas. The sequence continues at coordinate 7,849 of JBKBIZ010000096.1, forward strand.
CCTGCTACGTCTTGGTTCGCCCAATGCGAACTGATGAGCTTGATAACATTTCACAGAAAGTAAGTATTTCGGCTTCGGGTCTGGAACTGTCCCTAATTGGCCAAACTTGGCCGGCCGGTTTTTCACTTTGGCCCGGCGGACCCGATTGAGGTAATTTTAGACCCGGCGCGTTATGGCGGTTCCTCGCCGGCCCTTCTATCGTTTCCATTGAAAAA
>JBKBIZ010000097.1:0-7753 GCA_046293975.1 Hyphomonas sp.
GCAGCCGCCGGGCTCAGCCTGCTTTTTGCGGCAACAGCTTGCGGAAGGCAAGAGACCCCCACCCCAACCCCCAGCGAAGGCACTGAAATTGCTGGACAAATTGAGCTTCCAGCCGTCTGGGCGACCCGTGCTTTGCAGGGAAAAGTCCGCGATGTAGCCCTCTCATCGGGCTCTGGGGCCATCCTGGCGGTCGCTTATGACGCTGGCGGCCTCGAATTTTTTGACATGGAAGGCGACCGTCTGGGCGAACCGACCCGATTCCATCTGAAAGATCTGGCAGATGGGCGCTCGACCACAATCCAGGGCAGCCACCTCACACTCTTCCCCGGTGTCACTCAGGATGGCGCCCTGAAGGCCTATGTCTTTGGAGAGGGGCTCGTGGCCCCGGCCCAGATCGACCTGCCGATCCCTGAGGAGCGCATGGTGGACGGCCTCTGCACGGGTGAGGCCGGTACGAAGGGCCTGATGCGCCTTGCCTACTGGACGATGGCCAACAACCGCGTCCTGCGCACGGGCGTCGTCGGCCAGGCGGGTGAAGACCTCACCTGGACCGAAGAAGCCGCCTCCGAAGCCGGCTTCCCGATCACCTCCTGCGTCTTCGCCTATGACACGCTCGTCGCCTCGCCGCGGTCAACAGCATCGGCTTCCCTTGAACGCGGGGAGGTATCCGCCCTGCTTTCAATCGAGGAAGGCGGCGCTTTGCAGATTTCCACAGATCTCGGCATGACCACGAGTGAAATCACGGTGAGAGACGGCATCACGATCACCGCACCCACCGAGCCGACTGCCATGACGGCAAACGGCTCCCTCCCCGCCGGCGGCTATCCTGGCGGCGTCGTCGTCATCGCCGGGGAAACCAGCGAGGGCACCCATCAGGTTGTCTTCGTCGATCCCAGCGCCATCACGCTGAAGGATTGAGCTCCGTCCCCGTCTCCGTCTTTGGGCCGCCTGCACGCCACACCGTGTAGACGGCCCAGAGTGTCGCCACCACGCCCAGCCCCTGATGCACCAGCGCCAGCCCCATCGGAGCCGCGTTCACCAGCGTGAGGATGCCCCAGACCGCCTGCGCGGAGACCAGCACCGCCAGGAACGCAAACTCCCGGCGCACAGCCGTCTTGCGGAACGCCCAGGCCGCCGCAAGGCTGCCCGCCCAGAGAATGTAAGCCAGCAGGCGGTGGTTGAACTGCGTCGCCTCGCGCCCTTCAAACAGGCTGCGCACACCCAGCTCACCATGTATATAATGTGCAGGGAACACTTCCCCCGCCATCAGCGGCCAGTCGGTATAGGTCCGCCCGGCATCGAGCCCCGCCACCAGCGCGCCCGCCGCCATCTGCACGAAGATCAGAATCATCAGCGCCATCGCCGCCTGCCGCGCCGCTTTCGGCGCCCCGGTTCGCTGCTGCCGCCCCAGATCCAGCCAGAGCCAGGCGATCACCGCCAGAATCAGCAGCGCCAGCATGAAGTGCGTCATCAACCGGTAAGGCGCCACCGACACCCGCTCGGTCTCGCCAATCCCGCTCGACACCATCCACCAGCCAATCGCGCCCTGAAGCCCGCCTAGCGCAATCAGCCCGGCAAGCTTCCAGCCCAGCCCCTGCCCCAGCCAGCGCCGCCAGGCGAAAAACGCAAAGCCCGCCACGGCCACCAGGCCAATCAGCCGCCCGATCTGCCGGTGGCCCCATTCCCACCAGTAAATGAACTGGAACTCGGTCATCGACATGCCGGCATTCTGCAACTGGTACTGCGTCGTGGCGCGGTACTTCTCCAGCTCCACCAGCCATTCGGCGTCCGTCATCGGCGGCAACGCCCCGCTGACAGGGCGCCACTCGGTGATGGACAGTCCGGAATCGGTGAGGCGCGTCGCGCCGCCCACCAGGATGATGGCATAAACCATCAGGGCCAGAAGGATCAGCCAGCGGCGTATCCAGCCTGCGGCAACGGGGGAAATTGCATGTGTGCTCATGAGGTCTAGATCACTTGACGCGCGGCCGGATCAAGGGTCGCTGTGGTCGCAGCCAGTCCGGCAAAGGAGTACATATCAGCCCATGCGCAATCCGCGAAAGCCCATCGCCATGCTGCTGATGCTCGCCTGGCTCGTCATCTATGTCGTCGCCGTTGGCTCCCTCAGCGGCCAGATCGGCGCCCTCTCCGGCTGGCTCCAGATGCCCATCTACATCCTGGCGGGCACGCTCTGGATTCTCCCCATGAAGCCCCTCTTCGCCTGGATGAACGCCGTCGAGCCTCCCGAGGAGGATTGAGGCTGAACGCTTTCCCCTTCTAAACCGGCCCCGCCGTCGCTAACAGGAAAGCCCGCCCAGCTTCAGCCGCGAAAGATGCCCCTTGCCCTATCCCAGCCTCGCCGAAGCCTTCGAGCAGTTCCGCCACCGCTTGCCCGGCAATGCCCGCATGTTCATCGGCGGCGCCAGCGGCGAGCCCCTCGGCCTCGCCCGCCTCTTCAAGGCAGAGCCCGAGCTCAGCAGCGGCCTCACTTTCCTCGGCGCCTGGATCGCGGGCATCAACATCACGGACTGGGCCGGCTTCCATTCGGATGCCTACGCCGAAACCATCTTCCTGCCCCCCGCCCAGCGCCCCTCCTATGACGCCGGCCGCACGCGCTTCCTGCCGATGTCCTACAGCCAGGCCTGGCAGTGGATGGCCACCACACCGCTCCACGGCGCCGTCGTCCTCGTCTCCCCACCAGACGCTGACGGCAACGTCTCCCTCGGGGTCAGCCCGGATTATTCCCCGCTGATCTTCCAGCGCGGCGACGTGCCCATCCTCGGCATCATCAATCCCCAGATGCCCGCGCCGCCAAATTCCCTCAAAGTCCCGCTGTCGAAATTTGCTCAGCTGGCGGAGGATGATCACCCCCTCCTCGCGCTTCCCGGCGGCCCGCTCCCGCCCGCCTTCGGAACCATCGCCGGCCATATCGCAAACCTGATTGACGCGGGCGACGCGCTGCAGTTCGGCGTCGGCAATGTGCAACAAGCCATCCTCACCGCCCTCAAGGGCCGGCGGGGCCTGCGCATCTATTCGGGCATGGTGTCAGACCCCATCCTCGGCATGCTGGACGCAGACCCCACCCTGCGCGTCGATACCGGCGTCGCCACCGGCACCAAAGCGCTTTACGACCGGATGGCCACGGAAAGCCGCGTCCACTTCCACCCCGTCTCGAAAACCCATTTCGCCAGCGCGCTCGCCGCCGTGCCGCGCCTGCGCGCCATCAACTCCGTCATCGAGATCGACCTTTTCGGCCAGGCCAACGCGGAATTCATCGGCGGGCGCCAGGTCGCCGGGCAAGGTGGCCTGAATGATTTCCTGCGCGGCGCGGCCCTCTCCGAAGGCGGCCTCGCCATCACCGCCCTGATGGCGACCGCCAAAGGCGGCGAGATCAGCCGCATCGTCCCGCGCCTGCCCCCCAACGCCGTCACCGTCATGCGCACGGACATGGACGTCGTCATCACAGAATTCGGCACCGCGCGCCTCCGCGGCAAAAGCATGGAAGCCCGCGCCGAAGCGCTCATCGCGATTGCAGACCCCCGCCACCGGCCGATGCTGAGCGAAGAATGGGAAGCGATGCGTAGGCGGATTTAACGGCCGGATCACAGCCTCAACCAAACCATACAACGCTCATCCTGAGCGAAGTCGAAGGATGCACCAAACAGCGCAGCGCCAGCCCCGGCTCGTCCTTCGACTTCGCTCAGGATGAGCCGTTCAATAGCTCAAGCATCCAGATCAGATCAAATAACCCCCCGCGCCTTCAGCGCCGCTGCGTCCTCCGCGCTCATCCCCGTCTCCCGCGCAATCTCCTCCGAATGCTCGCCATAAGTCGCCAGCTTCGGATTAGGTTGCGGCGGCTCCTTTGCAAAGCGGATCGGCGGGCCTACATGCCGGTTGCCATCCCCGTCGGTGAACACCATGCCGCGTTCTGCCGTGAACGGATCATCGAACGCGGCCTTGAGATCACGCACCACCGCCCAACAGCAATCCACCGGCGCCAGAAACGCCTCCCAATGGGCCAGCGTGTTCCCGGCAAACACCTCCCGGAAGTAAGCCTTCAACGGCTCCTGCTCATCCCCCGGCGGGATCTTCGCATAAGGCAGAAGGTCCGCGCGACCCAGCGCCGTCAGCAGATTCTCCGCAAATTTCACTTCCGATCCGCCGATCACGACAAATCCGTCATCGGAGGTTTTGTAGATCGAGTTCATCGCCGCCCCTCCAAAGCTGCGCATCTGGCGTGGCTTGGGGGCTTCGTTCTTGCCGAAAACCGGCCCGAGAATGTTCGGCGTCCAGGCAATCGCAGCGTCATACATCGACATGTCGATATAGTCCCCCTCGCCAGTCTGCGTGCGCCGGTAAAGCGCCATAAGAATGCCCGACAGGGCCATCAGGGAGGAAGATGCATCTGCAAAGGCAATGCCCGGCGGCGCGGGTTCGTTATCGCTCAGCCCCCGGCCCAGATCCATGAAGCCGGTCATGGCCTGCACCACCAGATCATGCGCCGGTTTTTGCGCATGGCGGCCCTCCTGCCCGAAGGCGGAAATCGAGCAGTAAACAATCTTCGGGTTCCGTGCCGAAACCGCCTCATACCCAACGCCCAGCCGTTTCACCACGCCCGGCCGGAACGCCTCGACAAACACATCCGCCTGCTCAGCCAGCTTCAGCAGCAGCTCCACGCCTGCGGGGTCTTTCAGGTTCAGCTTCAGGCTCCGCTTGCCCCGCGCCACATTGCGGAACCACACCGTATTGCCGTCAGGCGTAGCCTCGCCAATCTCCCGCACCGGCTCGCCCAGGCCATTGGCCGGCTCCACCATGATCACATCCGCGCCATGGTCGGCCATCATCATCGTCATATGCGGCCCCGGCAGAAACGCTGAGAGATCGAGAACTTTGAGACCGGTCAGTTTCATGGGCGTTCCTTCTAGAGGTTCATCTGAGACTGGGTGGTCAGCGCGACCAGCTTGCCCGCCTCTGTTTCGATCCGCGTCTGCCAGACCTGAAGCCGGCGGCCAACACTTACCGGCGCGGCAGTTGCTCTCAGAACCGTCCCCACCGGCGCGCCTGAGATCAGGTTCGTCTTGCTCTCGGTCGTCGTCGTCATTTTGGACTCAGCCGGCAGGCTCAGAAACGCCCCGATCGCGCCCACGCAATCAGCCAGCGTCATCAGGAACCCGCCATGCGCAATCCCGCCCGCCGTGCAATGCTCGGGCCCGACCGTCACCTGTCCGATAACCGCCTCCTTATCCGCCCGTGTCAGCTCCAGCCCGATGGCCTTCGCAAACGGCATCGAGGCCGCCATCGCCTTCAGCTGTGTGTCGCTCATGTCTTTCCTCCCATTATCTCGTCGTCCTGTTCGCCCAGCCGCGGCGCCCGGCTTGTCCTGGGCCGCTCACCATTCACCCGGAAAGGTGAGGCCACTGTCCGCACGCCCGCTTCGCGCGCCTCATGCGCCACAGTCTCGATCATCCCGATTTCCTCAAGATACGGATTATCCAGCGCCGCCTTCACGTCCAGCACAGGCGCAAACGGAACGCGGCCCGCAAACAGCGCCGTCCACTCTGCGCTCGTCCGCTGGCTGAGCACTTCGTCCAGCAGCGGTGTCAGCGCTTCCAGGTTCCTGTGCCGGTCTGCAATGCTCGCAAAGCGCGCATCCGCTTTCAGATGCCCCGCCCCGGTCAGCTCGCAGAACATGTCCCAGAATTTCGGCGTCTGACACATCAGAAGGCCCCAGCCATCCCCGGTCTTCACCAGCTGGCTCGGTGCAATCGAAGGGTGGCTCCCGCGCGGCAGGCGCCGCGTCTCATGCCCCCGGTTCAGATACCAGGTCGCCGGATAGGACAGCTGATGCACCGCCGTATCGAACAGGCTCACATCCATATCGCAGCCCGTGCCCGTCCGCTGCGCCCCGACGATGCCCGTCAGCAGGGCCACCGCCAGATGGCTTCCGGTATGAAAGTCGATGATCGACAGCCCCGCCCGCACAGGCGGCCCCTCCGGCTCCCCGGTCACCATCATGAACCCTGCCTCGGCCTGCATCAGGTAATCATAACCCGGCCAGCCCGCACGGGAATTACCTCGCCCGTAAGCAGACAGGTGCGCGCACACGATTGCCGGGTTCACCGCCTTCAGCGACGGATAGTCGATCCCCAGCTTCCCCGGCTGATCACCGCGCAGATTGTTGGCCACCGCATCGGCGGTCTTCACCAGCCCCAGAAACACCTCCCGGTCGCCCGCGTCCTTCAGATCCAGATCGACGGACTTCTTCCCCTTCGAAAAGGTCTGGAAGAAGTCACTGTCCCCCTCGCCCAGGAAGTATGGTCCCAGCCCCCGCGAGACATCCCCGCCCAGCTCCCGGCACTCGATCTTGATGACCTCCGCCCCGAGGTCGGCGAGCAGCTGAGTGCCATACGGGCCGGCGGCGTATTGCTCCACCGAGAGTATGCGAATGCCGTCCAGAGGGCGTGTCATGACTGTCCGTTTCTGTCCCAAAGTGTCCCGGAATGTCCCGAAGTGTCCCGATTTGTCCCGATTTGTCCCGCTGGTGTAGCTGCGGGGCCCACGCGCGTCACCCTTTGCCTGTGCGGCAGGCGGGCGGGTCGCCTTGCATCGCGCCGGGAACTATAATCGCCCCAGACTGTTGGATAAGTCCCGTCGGAGAATGCGCCATGCCCCTGAAACTGAAAGACTCTTCACTTCTCAAAAGTGAGGCCTTCATCGGCGGCAACTGGACAGGCGCCACCTCCGGCGAAACCTTCAACGTCACCAACCCCGCCACCGGCGACCTCATCGCCGCCGTCCCAAAAATGGGCGCCGCCGAAACTCGGCTGGCGATCGATTCCGCCGCCAAAGCCTTCCCCGAATGGGCAGGCCTCGTGGCGGAGAAGCGCGCCAAAATCCTGCGCCAGTGGTTTGATCTCCTTATGGAAAACCAGGCCGACCTCGCCGCCATCATGACCGCCGAGCAGGGCAAATCCTTCAATGAATCCAAAGGCGAAATCGTCTACGCCGCCTCCTTCATCGAATGGTTCAGCCAGGAAGCCCGCCGCACCTATGGCGACATCATCCCCAGCCACACCCCCACCGCCCGCATCCTCGTCACCCACGAGCCTGTCGGCGTCACTGCCGCCATCACCCCCTGGAACTTCCCCGCCGCCATGATCGCCCGCAAGGCCGGCGCCGCGCTGTCTGTGGGCTGCACGATGGTCGTAAAGCCCGCCTCCGCCACGCCGCTGACCGCCCTCGCTATGGCCGTTCTGGCCGAGCGCGCGGGCATTCCGGCCGGCGTCCTCTCGGTTATCACAGGCTCTGCCGGCGAGATCGGCGGCGAGCTCACCAGCAACCCCAAAGTCCGCAAGATCAGCTTCACCGGCTCCACCGAGATCGGCAAACAGCTGATGCAACAAAGCGCCACCACCCTCAAACGCCTCAGCCTCGAACTCGGCGGCAACGCCCCAGCCGACTTCAGTGCCCGGCCAGCCTTCGGGCATCCACGGGCCGAGACGTCCGACCCATTTACCGGTCGCGCGCTCGATCACGCTGAACATCGCGAAGCCGTTGATTTCCCATGCGCCCGCCATTGTGCACAGCTGACGCCAGGCGACGCTGCGCTCGACCGGGCCGCCGAGATGCTCGGTCGCGACCGGATCGGCGGAGAATGCCGCCCAGCCGTCCAGATCCTCCGCCGCCGGACGGCGCAGGATCAGCCGTTCGGTAAAGAGAATCGGATGGGTCATAGTCTTTGCTTCAGCGCGAG
>JBKBIZ010000098.1:0-7596 GCA_046293975.1 Hyphomonas sp.
TTCTTCAACGCCTTCTTCCTGCTCTACATCGTGCATTCCAGAACCGCTCACCGGCTGGTCGGGTATTTCGAGGAAGAAGCGGTGATCAGCTACACGCAGTATCTGGCCGAGATCGATGCAGGCCGGCTGCCCAATCCGGAAGCGCCCGAGATTGCGATCGATTACTGGAAGCTGCCGAAGGACGCGCGCCTGCGCGACGTGGTCATCGCCGTGCGTGCCGACGAGGCCGAGCACCGGGACGTCAATCACGCATTTGCCAATGAACTGAAGGGCGGCGACGCCCCGGGCGAGAAGCTCGCCGAGGGCGCCGAACCCAGTGAGCTGGCGCGCTAGTTTGACAGTCTCAGTTGGCGGGGCCGGTGCTGACCGCGACCATTGCGGCGCGCAGGGTGCGCTCGCCGATGCGCCAGCCCGGCTGGAAGAGCTGCGCGATGGTGCCTGAGGGCTGGGGCGAGGGGATCTGCGCGACGGCCTGATGGACATTGGGATCAAACGGCGCGCCCGGATCGGCCGCGACCGGCACGACGCCGTGGCGGGAAAGGGCGGTGTTTAGCTCCTTGGCCGTCATTTCGATGCCGCCGAGCAGGTTTTTCCCGGCATCGGTGAGGCCTTCCCGCTCGCTGTCGGGCAGGGCATCGAGGGCGCGGGCGAGATTGTCCGAGACGCTCAGAAGGTCGGCGGCAAACTTCTCGATGGCGTAGATCCGCGCTTCGCTGAGCTGGCGGTCGGCGCGCTTGCGGGTATTGTCGAGGTCAGCCAGCAGGCGCAGGATCTGGCCGTTCATGTCGGCTTTTTCCGTTTCCAGCCGGACAATCAGCTCCTCGACCGACAGCGTTGCTTCGACCGGGGCTTCAGGGTTTACGCCCGCGTCGATTTCAGCGGCCTCACCCGGTTTGTTTTCGTCGCTCATCATTTCCCATCCTTTCCGCGCCGGAGCGAGAGGATATCCCCCACGACCTTGGCGGTATAATCAACCATCGGAATAACCCGAGCGTAGTTCAGCCGTGTTGGCCCGATCACGCCCAGCGCCCCGATCACTTGCTTCGTGCCGCCCATATAGGGTGCCACAATCACACTTGAACCAGAGAGCGGAAAAAGCCTGTTTTCCGACCCGATAAACAGACGCACGCCGCCCGCTTCGCGCGTTGTGTCGAGAATTTCAAGCAGGCTTTGCTGGCGCTCAAGCTCATTGAACAATTGCCGCACCCGGTCGAGATCCTGCGCGGCCTTGGCGTCTTCGAGCAGATTGGCGCGTCCGCGCACGATCAGGCTGCGGCCCCGGCCGGGCGCGTCGCCGCCCCATTCAGCAAGCCCGGCCTCAACAAGCGCGGTGGTGGCCGCGTCCAGCATCGCGCGGCGCTCTTGCAGCTCGGCGCGCACGTCGCTGGCCGCTTCGGCCAGGGTGCGGCCCTTAAGGCGCGTGGAGAGGTAGTTGCCCGCCTCGATCAGGGAGGTGGCCGGAAGACCGTCGGGCACTTTCAGGATGCGGTTTTCAACGTCGCCATCTTCGGTGACGAGGACGCAGAGGGCGTCTCCGCCTGCCAGCGGAACAAATTCGACATGGCGCACGGCCGCGTCGCGCGCGGGAGAAGCAACAAGGCCCGCCCCGCCTGCCAGGCCGGAGAGGATGTCGGAGGCTTCGCCCAGGACCGCGTCAATGTCGGTTCCCGCCGAGGCGAGCCGGTCGTCGATCTGTTTCTTGTCTTCCCGGGAAGGGTCGCCGTATTCGAGAAAGCCATCGACAAAGAGGCGCAGGCCCCGGTGCGTGGGGGCTCGGCCAGCTGAGATGTGCGGCGCGTCCAGCAGGCCGAGGTCTGTCAGGTCGGCCATCACATTGCGGATCGAGGCCGGGGAGAGGGCAATGCCGGCTTTTGACAGGGTGCGCGAGCCGACCGGTTCGCCCGTTGCCAGATAGCCCTCGACGATTTCCCGGAAGATGTCGCGGGAACGCTGGTCAAGGCGCTGCATCAGGCTCAGGATTTCTGAATTGTCCGCCATGTATCTGGATTAGGGGCGGGAGGGGCGCGGCACAATAGGGACGCGCTAGTTCAGCCCTTCGATCTGGCCCTGGTCATTGAGGTGTATGTGCTCGGCGGCGGGGCGGCGGGGGAGGCCGGGCATGGTCATGATGTCCCCGCAGATCGCCACGACAAAGCCCGCCCCGGCGGCGAGGCGCACTTCGCGCAGGCGCACGACATGGCCTTCAGGGGCGCCCAGCAGGGCCGGGTCGGTGGAGAAGCTGTACTGGGTCTTTGCCATGCAGACGGGCAGGTGGCCGAAGCCGGCCTTCTCCCAGGCTGCGAGCTGGTTACGGACGGCGCGGGTGGTTTCGACCCGCCCGGCCCGGTAGATTGATTTTGCCACGGTCTCGATCTTTTCCAGAAGTGGCATGTCATCGGGATAGAGGGGTTTGAAATCGGCCTCACCCTTTTCGATGAGGGCGACGACGCCGCGGGCGAGACCTTCTGTGCCTTTGCCGCCTTCGGCCCAATGGGTGCAGAGGGAGACGGGCACGGCGAGTTTTTCGCAATAGGCCTCAAGGGCGTGAACTTCGCCTTCGGTGTCGGTGGTGAAGCGGTTGATCGCGACGATCACCGGCAGGCCGAAGCTGCGCAGGTTTTCGATATGGCGCGCGAGATTGGCGAGGCCTTTTTCGAGCGCTTCATAGCTGACCTTGCCCAGATCATTCTTGGCGAGGCCGCCATGCATTTTCAGGGCCCGGATGGTGGCGACCAGCACGACGGCGTCGGGCGCAAGGCCGGCCTGGCGGCATTTGATGTTGAGGAATTTTTCCGCGCCAAGGTCTGCGCCAAAGCCGGCTTCGGTGACGACATAATCTGCCATCTTCAGGGCCGCGCTTGTGGCCATGACCGAGTTGCAGCCATGGGCGATATTGGCGAAGGGGCCGCCATGCACGAGGCAGGGATTGTTTTCGAGTGTCTGGACAAGGTTTGGCAGCATCGCGTCGCGCAGCAGCGCCATCATCGCGCCAGTGGCTTTGATGTCGGCGGCGGTGACGGCTTCTTTTTCGTGCGTGTAGCCGACGATGATGCGGGAAAGGCGGGCTTCCAGATCGGCCGCGTCAGTGGCGAGGCAGAGGATCGCCATGACTTCGGAAGCGACGGTGATGTCAAAGCCGGTTTCAGACGGGCTGCCATTGCCGGGGCCGCCGAGGCCGGAAACGATATTCCTTAGGCTACGATCGTTCATGTCCATCACGCGGCGCCAGCTGGTGCGCACGGCGTCGAGCTTTGGCTCAGCGCCCCAATGGATGTGGTTGTCGACGAGGGCGGAGAGGAGATTGTGAGCCGAGGTGATGGCGTGGAAGTCGCCCGTGAAATGCAGGTTTATGTCTTCCATCGGCACGATCTGGGCGAGGCCCCCGCCGGTAGCGCCGCCCTTCATGCCGAAGCAGGGGCCGAGTGAGGGTTCGCGCAGGCAGAGGAGGGTGTTTGCGCCGATGCGGTTCATGGCGTCGGCCAGGCCGATTGAGGTGGTGGTTTTGCCTTCACCCGCGGGCGTCGGGTTGATGGCGGTGACGAGGATCAGCTTGCCGGTAGGCCTGTTGGCGAGGTCAGCCAGATGGGCGGCGGAGATCTTCGCCTTGTCATGGCCGAACGGGATGAGGTTTTCCGGCGCCACGCCGATCCGGGCGGCGATGTCCTGGATGGGCTTTTTCTTCGCGCTCCGGGCAATCTCGATGTCACTGGCCATATTCGGTACTTTCCTCTCGCGCGCAGCCTTGGTGTAGACAGGCGCCGCAAAACCCGCAAATCAGGCCCTCAGCTAGAAGGATTCCCCAGGATGCCAAATCTTGTCCGCCCGACGGGCCGCGCTTTTGACCAGCTGCGCCCGATTACACTTGAAACCGGCGTGACGCGCTATGCCGAAGGCTCGTGCCTGGCAAAGTTCGGCCATACGCATGTGCTGTGCACGGCAAGCTGGGAAAAGGGCGTGCCCGGCTGGCTGAAGGGCAAGGGTGAGGGCTGGGTGACGGGCGAATACGGCATGCTGCCGCGCGCGACGCATACGCGGGGGCGCCGTGAGGCCGCACAAGGCAAGCAATCTGGCCGCACGCAGGAAATCCAGCGCCTGATCGGGCGCTCGCTGCGCTCGGTCGTGGATCTGACCGCGCTGGGCGAGAACACGATCACCATCGACTGCGATGTGATCCAGGCCGATGGCGGCACGCGCACGGCCTCGATCACCGGGGGCTTTGTCGCCCTCGCGTTGGCCTGCCGTTACCTTCAGACCGAAGGCGTGATCAAGGCGAGCCCGATCCAGAAACAGGCGGCGGCGATTTCGGTCGGCGTCTACAAGGATCACCCCGTTCTGGACGTGGATTATCCCGAAGACTCCGAAGGCGAAGCGGACATGAATGTCGTGATGAGTTCCGATGGCGGCTTCATCGAGGTGCAGGGCACCGGCGAATCCCGGCCGATGAGCCGGGCGGAACTCGACGAGATGATGCGCCTGGCCGAGAAAGGCTGCATGGAGCTCTTCGCGGCGCAGCGGGTCGCGCTGGGGCTCTAGGGCCTATTCGGCCGCGACCTGCCGGGCATCTTCTTCGCCTTCGGTGTCGAAGACGAGGAGGTCGCCGGGCTGGCATTTCAGCTCGCGGCAGAGGGCTTCCAGGGTGGAGAAGCGGATCGCCTTGGCCTTGCCGGTCTTGAGGATCGACAGGTTGGCGAGAGTTACGCCGACGCGCTCTGAGAGTTCGGTCAGCGACATGCGACGCTCCAGAAGCACGCGGTCGAGGGTCACGCGAATGGTCATGCCTTCAGTGCTCCTCAGATCGTCATTTTTTCTTCGTCACGAAGGCGCGTGCCTTCGCGGAAGACTTGGGAAAGGATGAACAGCGCCGCCACGGAAATCCACAGTATGAGCTGAGTGGACAGTTTGGGCGGGGCGTCTCCGACGAGGCTGGGCACCGCGCGCACGACCAGCAGCGTTCCGATACGGATCACCTCCATCGCGGCAATCGCAATGCCGATGCGCGAGAGGCGGCCGGCATTCTCCGGCACGAAGGGGTCGCCTTCGACCAGCGTCAGCAGGATGCGGCGCATCTGGATGCAGATGAAGATGACGCCCGGCACGATGACGCAGAGAAGGCCCAGCGCGATGACGAAACTGCCGGGGGATACCCCGTCTGCCAACGCTTCGATGCCCGGCAGGGAGGCTTCGCCATTGGAGAGGCTTGCGATCAGGCCAAGGCTCAGCACGGGAATGCCAATTATACCGAAAGCGGCTGCAATCCATATTGCGACGGTGACCAGCACGGTCATCGCCTCTGCCATCGAATTCCGGCCTGTCTTTGTCATACCCGGCCTTTTCACCCTGTTCGGTTGATGGTTTATGAAGAGGAACTTTGCCAGTGCGCTGTCCCGTTATTACCGAATAACGATATATGCATTTGCGCATAAAGCAAGAATGGAGCCACATTACTGTGAAAAATGCTACGGCCATGCCCCGCCTTGTGCCCGGAAAACTCGTGGCAGCTACACACAACAGAGGCAAGGTGTCCGAACTGAAAGATCTGTTCGCGCCCCACGGTTTTGAGGTTGTTTCGGCCCATGAGCTTGATCTGGAGGAACCGGACGAAACCGAAGATAGCTTTTCTGGCAATGCCCTGTTGAAAGCGCGCGCGGCCGCTCTGGCGACGGGCCTGCCAGCGCTGTCAGATGATTCGGGCCTGTCGGTGAGCGCGCTCGGCGGCCAGCCGGGGATCTATTCGGCCCGCTGGGCGGGCGAGCCGCGCGACTTTTACAAGGCGATGGAAAAGGTCGAGGCTGAACTCAAAGCCTCTGGGTCGCCGGATCGCTCGGCGAAGTTTGTCTGCGCGCTGGCGGTTGTCTGGCCCGATGGCTCCGAAGCGGTCTATGAGGGCGAGGTGCAGGGCACCCTCGTCTGGCCACCGCGGGGCGAGAAGGGGTTCGGATATGATCCCGTATTTGTGGCGGAAGGTGAAACGATGACGTTTGGCGAAATGGACCCGGCGCGCAAACACGCCATGAGCCACCGGGCCCGCGCGGTCGAGAAGCTGCGCGCGGCGCTGCTCGCATGACCCAGGTTTTTGCGCCTTTCGGCCCGCATTTCGGCTTCGGCCTCTATATCCACTGGCCCTATTGCGCGCGGATCTGCCCGTATTGCGATTTCAACGTCTATGCCGCCAAGGACCGGGCGACCGAACCGCTGGTCACCGCGATTGCCGGTGACATTCGCGCGCACCGGCGCAAGTTGCCCCAGCATGGCGCTCTCGACACGGTGTATTTCGGCGGCGGCACGCCCGCGCTGTTGAAGCCCCAGCAAATCGCCGAAATCCTGAAGGCGGCCGCCGATACGTTCGGCATCAAGCCCGGCGCGGAAGTGACGCTTGAGGCCAACCCGAACGATGTTCTGAAGGCGGACCTTATGGGGCTGCGCAGTGCTGGCGTCACGCGGCTATCCATCGGTGTCCAGTCGATGCGGGACTCGGCGCTGGCTTTCCTCGGGCGCGATCATACGGCCGAGGCGGGCGGCGAGGCCGTGAAACGCGCGCTGAAAGTGTTTGATACGCTTTCAATGGATCTCATTTATGCCCGGCCGGGGCAGTCCCCCGCAAACTGGGAAGCGGAACTGGCGGACGCGCTGGCGCTCGGCGCCCCCCACCTTTCCCTGTATGAGTTGACCTTCGAGCCAGCCACGGCGTTCGGCAAGGCCGTTTCGCGCGGTGAGATCGTTCCGATGCCGGATGATGCGCAGGCTGATCTTTACGAGCTGACCCAGAAGATGACCAGAGAGGCAGGGCTACCGGCGTATGAAGTGTCCAATCACGCAGCTTCGCCGGCGCACCAGTCCCAGCATAACCTGATCTACTGGCGCGGGGGGGACTGGATCGGGGTCGGGCCCGGGGCTCATGGCCGTATATCGGTTGGGGGCAACCGGTATGCGACGGAGGCTGAACGACGCCCGGAAGCGTATATGGCCGGCGTCCAGATGTTGCAGGAAGGCTGGGCCGATGCCGGCAAGCTTCCCCCGCTCGATATTGCGCGGGAATTACTGGCGATGGGGCTCAGGGTTGCTGAGGGCGTTGACCTGCGGCGTGTGGAAGTCGTCAGTGGCAAGCAGGTATCACGCGAGAAGATTGGCGCCTTTGTCGAGCAGGGCTGGGTGAAACTTCAGGGCTCGGAGCTTTCGCTTACTGAGAGCGGGCGGCTTCTGGCCGATGCGCTGACGGCCCAGCTGGCCCCCTGATATGCTTCAGGCGCGCCTCAGGCGCGCGGATGCGCGGCGGCGTGGACTTCGCGCAGGCGCGAGGAATCAATGCCGGTATAGACCTGCGTGGTCGACAGCGAGGCATGGCCGAGCAGGGTCTGGATGGCGCGCAGGTCTGCGCCATTGGCCAGCAGATGCGTGGCGAAGGCATGGCGCAGGGCGTGCGGCGTGGCGGTGTCGGGCAGGCCGAGATAGCCGCGCATGCGCTGCATCAGGCCCTGGATGAGGCGCGGGTTCAGCGGCCCGCCCTTGGCACCCCGGAAGAGCGGCTTGTCACGCGTCAGCGCCCAGGGGCAGATGTCCGCATACACATGAATGGCGTCGCGCACGGCCGGGATCAGC
>JBKBIZ010000099.1:0-7536 GCA_046293975.1 Hyphomonas sp.
TGGAAACGCTGAAACAGCGCCTTGAGGAGCAGAAAAAGCGCCACGAAGGCGGCAACAAGATGATCGGCACCGGCGGCACCTCGCCCTTCGGCGCCAATGGCTACAATCCCGAAGGCGTGCGCATCGGCCAGGACAAATCCCGCCACCGCCGCGCGGTTAAGGTGTGGGACAAGCGCGAATTCAAGAATTACGACGACAAGCTCGAACTCGGCACGCGCAACATCAAGGTCGCCATGAAGCGCCTGCGCAAATGGGCCCGCAAGGGCGCCCCCGATGAACTCGACCTTGACGGCACGATCCGCAACACCGCCCGCAAGGGCTATCTCGATATCGAAATGCGCCCGGAAAAGCGCAACACGATTTCTGTTCTCCTGCTGCTTGACGTCGGCGGATCGATGGACCCGCACATCCGCGTGATGGAGGAGCTCTTCTCCGCCGCCCGCGCCGAGATCAAGAACCTCGAATATTTCTACTTCCACAACTGCCCCTATGAGGGCCTCTGGCGCGACAACCGCCGCCGGATGAACAACCGCATCCCCACCTGGGACGTACTGAACAAATACCCCTCCGACTACAAAGTGATCGTCGTCGGCGACGCCACGATGAGCCCCTATGAAGTCACCTATGCCGGCGGCTCCGTCGAACACTGGAACGAAGAAGCCGGCGGTATCTGGCTGCAGCGCTTCGTGGAGCGCTACCCCAACTTCGTCTGGCTGAACCCCACCAAGGAAGGCGCCTGGGAATATACCGGCTCGATCAAGCTCATCCGTGAACTGATCGGCCCAGACCGCATGTTCGAGCTGACCCTGGCCGGCCTCGACGAGGCGATGAAGGAACTCAGCCGCTAGCCAGGAGCGCGCTTCTCCTCCCCTGCGAAGCGGGGGAGGTGGCTGCGAAGCGGACGGAGGGGGGAGCCCCACCCACTGGATCGCGCTGGAAAGCCTGCTCTCAGGCCGCCGCCTTATAAATCCGCCACAGCGCAAACACGCCAATCGCCACCCAGAGGATGTTGATCGCTACCGACGGGATCGCCCCGTGATAGCCGCTATTGAGGATAAACCCGGCCGCGCCGATCACGTTGGCCCATTGGTAAGCCGGTGAATTCCCCTGCAACCGCCCCAGCGACAGGAGGATGTAAGCGCCGAGGATCAGCACCGCGCCAGACCAGCCAGCCGCTTCAATGAAAAGTTCCGTGATCGTCATGGCGCGCCCGCTAGCCGGTCGCCGGCCTGTTGGCAATCAGACTTTGCCGAAACGCGCTTCCCACTCGCTCCGCGACATCTCCCAGACAAGGCTCGCCCGATGCGTCCCGTCGCTGCGCGTGCTGGTCACCTCGCCCATCCGGCGGAAGCCCAGCCCATCGAGCAGGCGCTGCGTCGCCACATTGTCCAGCGCCGCCGTCTCGCAGATGAGGCCGAGGCCGAGTTCCTCAAACATCCAGCCAAAGCTCGCTTCCGCCCCGCGCGCGCCGCTCCCCTGCCCGTGCAGCGAGGGATGCAGCGCCCCGCCCAGCTCGCCCGCGCCATAGTCCGGCCAGACCTGCACATCCGAATAGCCGAGGATCTGCCCATCTTCGCCCTCACGCACAAAGAGAAGGCCAATGCCCACCTCCCGCTCGAGAAAATGCGTGTCGATGAAATCCTCGACGCTTCCCAGCGTCAGCGGGCGCGGCAGGGTATAGATCGGCGCGTGCACCGCCGGGTCTGACAGCAGCGCAAGCAGCCCGGCCGCGTCCTCTATCCGCGCCAGCCGAGAGTCGCCCATCCCCGTCGCCAGCCGCACCGCGCAGCGGATCGCCTCGGCCATTTCTGCGCTCACAGGGGTTCGCGTGATCGGAAGTTCACCAGCCATCTGCCCAGAATTGCAGCTTTCCCCGCCCCCTGCCAGACCTTGCCGCCGGTCCTGAAAAATTTCGTTTGACGCCGCGCGCCCCTTGCTGACAGTCCCGCGCATGACTGACACCGCGACCGTGCGCCTCCCCGGCAAGAATGCCTTCTTCTTCGTGCTGGTGACGGTCTTCATTGATCACCTGGCCTTTGGCCTGATCATTCCGGTCCTGCCGACACTGATCCAGGAACTCGCCCATGTGCCGGCCTCTGGCGCCACCCTCTGGATCGGAGGGCTCGCGGCCACTTATGCGGTGATGACGTTCCTTTTCGGCCCGCTGGTCGGCGCCCTGTCAGACAGGTTTGGCCGCCGCCCGGTCCTTCTCGTCTCGATGGCGATGCTCGGGCTCGATTTCCTCATCATGGCGCTTGCGCCCAATATCTGGATACTCTTCCTCGGCCGCGCGCTCGCCGGCATATCCGGGGCCACCTACTCCACCGCCAACGCCTACATCGCCGATACGACCACGCCGGCCGAGCGCGGCCGCGCCTTCGGCTTCATCGGCGCCTCCTTCGGGCTCGGCTTCATCTTCGGCCCGGTGATCGGCGGCCTGCTGGGCGAGCTTGGCCCCCGCATGCCCTTCTTCGCTGCCGTGGCGCTCGCCTTCATCAACTTCCTCTATGGCGTGTTTGTGCTGCCCGAATCCCTGCCAAAGGAACGCCGCCGCAAGCTGAACTTCAAGCGCGCCAATCCCCTTGGCGCGGCCCGCCACTTTGCAAAGCTGCCGAAAGTTTCCTGGTTCCTCATCGCGGGCGGCATCTACTTCCTCGCCCACACGGTGTTCCCGGCCACCTGGTCGGTGCATGGCGAAATCCGGTATGACTGGTCGCCGGCGCAGATCGGCCTCTCGCTGGGCATGGTCGGGGTCGGCGCCGCCGTCGTCCAGGCCGGCCTCATGGGCATCATCCTGAAACGCCTCGGCATGGTCCGCACGATTGTGTTTGGCTACACCGTCAACATCATCGCGATGATCGGCTTTGCCTTCGCGGGCGCGCCGCTGCTGGCCTATCTGATCATCCCCTTCGCGGCCCTCGGCGGGGTCACCATGCCTGCCAACAGCGCGCTCATGTCCAGCCTCACCCCGCCCGATGCACAGGGAGAACTTCAGGGCGCCGCCTCCAGCATCAATGCGCTGGGCATGATCATCGGCCCGCTGATCATGAGCGGGGCGCTCTATGCGTTCTCCCGCGAAGGCGCGCCCATTCATTTCGGCGGGGCCGCCTTCCTGCTGGCCGCCGTGCTTACAGCCGCCGCCTTCCTGCCCTTCCTGCGCGGGGTCGCTGCAAACCGGGAAGCGCTGCCAACCTCAGCGCCCTGATCAGCGCCCCTTGGAAATCGCTCCCGCCAGCAGCCCAAGGATGCCGCCGCCAATCCCGCCTTCCAGGAAATTCTGTATATGGATCATCGTCGGTGAGCTGCCGAGCAGCTGCCCGACATTTGCGGCATCAGCGCCATAATGGGCCCCGACCCCCCCCAGAATACCACCGACAATGCCCATGACGCCGCTCCCGCCCAGCAGCTTTGACAGTATCGGCCCAAGTATCACCCCGCCCAGGGCGCTCACGATCAGCGGAATATATTGTTCCATGCGTATTTCCTCCCATATTACCGCGCAGCCATTGTTTGGCTTGTCGCAAGGGCAAGCCTCTCGCAGAAGCCCTTGACTGTCGAGCCCTTTCACGGCTCTGGAGAGGATTGCATCCTCCCGCGCAGCTGCCACATAGACAGACATGACCAGACATCGCCCCGCCCTCTTCCTGGACAGAGACGGCGTCATCAATATCGACCGGGGCTATGTCAGCCGTATCGAGGACTTCGAGTTCATCGAAGGCGCTGCCGACGCCATCGCCGCCTTCAACCGGCGCGGCTGGTATGTCTTCATCGTCACCAACCAGTCCGGCATCGCCCGCAATTATTACACCGAAGACGACATGCACGCCCTGCATGACTGGATGCAGGCGCGCCTCGCCGAGAAAGGCGCGCATATCGACCAGATCTATTTCTGCCCCTTCCATGAAGAAGGCGAAAACCTCCGTTACCGGAAGGACAGTTTCGACCGCAAGCCAAAGCCCGGCATGCTGCTGCGCGCGATGGCAGACTTCCCGGTAAAGCGCGAGGCGAGCTTTCTCATCGGTGACAAGGACGCCGACCTCGAAGCGGCCAAGGCCGCCGGCGTCGCCGGCTTCCTCTTCACCGGCGGCAACCTCGAGCACTTCGCCGAATGGACCCTCGCCAGCTTCGAGGATGGCAACAGGGGTTAGCCCTAAACCGCCTTCAGCGTCTTGGGGTCCATGCCACCCATGCGGCACACTTCTTTCCACTCGGCCGCCGTCACGGGCTGCACGGATAACCGGAACGACGAGACAAGGCTCATCTCCGCGAGCTTGGGATTTTCCTTGGCGGCCTTCAGCGTCACAGGCTTGGGCATCGGCGCCAGCGCGCGGATGGTCACACAGTCCCAGCGCGCATCGTCCGTGGTCGGGTCCGGCTTGGAAAGCTCACACACCTCGCACACGCCGACAATCTCCAGCCCGATATTGGAATGGTAGAAGAACACAAGGTCGCCGAGTTTCATCGCCCGCATATGATTGCGCGCGGTATAGTTGCGCACGCCCGACCAGATCTCGCCCGCCTCGCCCTTCTTCACCTGCTGCTCCCAGCTCCAGGCATCGGGTTCAGATTTCATCAGCCAGTATTGCATTGCCAGTCCTCTTTCAGTCTGCCCCTGCTTTAACCGCCGCCGCCCGCCTGCGCCAGCGCTGCGCCGACAAGCCGCTGATAATGAGGCCAGCCTTTATAGTCTGCCAGAACGGGATCAATCCCCTCCCACGCGGCGCGAAAGGCCTCCGCATGCCCCGGCCCGTCCAGCGCCGCCCGCAGCGGATCAATCGCCACCCGGATCGTGAACACCACCGCGCCGGAAATCTCGAGCTTGGAAATCGTCTGCCGCTCCACCCGCAGCCACAATCCGTCCAGCGCGCCCGCCTTATCCATGCCTGCCGCCAATTCCTTGAACGCCGCCTGCGACGGCGTAAACCGCTCCGTGCCCGGCTGAACCGTCCAGTTGAACCGCTCCAGCACCTGCCCCGGCCGTAGCGCGTCAAACATCCGGTGAATGCGCGCAACCATGCCCGGATTCGCCCCCGGCACCGGCCCATGCAACCCGCCGAGCGGCTCCCCCAGCTTCTCGCCCAGCTGCCAGAATGTCGGCGCGCAAAGGCTCGCTGCTTCCAGCCGCCAGAGGCCCGCGCCATCCTTGATCAGTAGACAGAGATCATCGGAAACTGTGCTCGCCGCCCCCTCCAGCGCGCTCGCCCACGCGCCTTCAGCAGGCCCCGAAACGCGATGCACCGCCGCCGCCAGCTCCAGCGCCGCTGGCTCGCTCCCGTCCCGCGCGCCATAAACCTCGCCCCGCCGCGCCCGCATCAGCGCGCGCTTTTCCCCCAGAGCATGCGCCTCCGTATCCGGACAAAGCCACGCCTCCGGCGCAATCGGCTTCAGCCCCGGCGCAAGGCTCAAAGGGCCATCCAGAAAAGGCAGATAAGGTGGCCGGCGCACGCTCACGCCCGGCATCAGACCGGCCGCGCCATGCCCCAGCTGACATAGCCGGCAATCTTCGGCGTGTTGGGGAGATACATTGTCTCGGCCCCCTGCGGCTCAAATCCCGCCTCGCGAAGCATGGCCTGCGTATCGCGCGTCAGATGACACCCGCCCGCCAGCGCCTTCCATACAGGTTCCACCCGGCGCTGCCATTTGGCCACGCCTTCGTCCGGCGCCAGCCCATGCTCGGTGAAGAGAATTTTCCCGCCCGGCTTCAGCACGCGCTTTGTCTCGGCCAGCGCAGATTTCCAGTCCGGGATCGTGCAAAGCACAAAGGTGATTACGGCGGTATCAACCGAATTGTTTGCCAGCGGAATGGCTTCGGCGCCCGTCTCCAGGAAATCAATACTCTTGCCGATGCCCAGCTCACTCGCCGTGCGCCTGGCTTTCACGATCATCCCCGGCGCCGGCTCCAGCGCGTAGAGATGATCGACCTTCGCCCCGTCATACATCGCGAAATTCGTGCCCGCCCCACAGCCAAGCTCCAGCACAACGCCGTCCGCCCTCGGAACAACCTTCTCGCGCTGCTTCATGATTGGCCGTGTCGAGCAGGCGCATGAGACCAGCCCTGGTACGACATACCGCTCCCAGGGGTTCATCCGTTTGAGCCCATCGGTTTGTAGCCGGGATAGGACTGGCTTTGGATACGCGATTGCGTTTCCTGCGTCGGACGCGCGATCAGGGCATCCTGCGTGATGCTGACATTATACTCAAAGCCGTCGCCGAGTGGCTGATAGGTTGCCGAGCCATATTCAGCATCAACGCCAAACCGCGACCCATATTTCGAGGCAAGGTCGCCAACATTTATGCCCGGCTCTTCCGAGACTATGTTGATGCGGTGAAGGTCGCCTTTCCTCACAACATCGGAGGAAAATTGCGTGGTCAGCTTCGATTCCATCGCTTCAAGCCGGTAAATGGAATCATAGCCCAGAATGTTCGCCATCGGCTTGAACTTGATGACCTTGGCATCGATCTGCCACTGGTTTCCGATGAATGTCGGCATCGCCCCGCTCGCTTCAAGCAGTTTCGAGCCGTCCTGAAAGGTCACATCCGCCAGGAATGTCTCGGGCTGACCGGGCACGGCCGTAAACTTGATATTCGCCACCGGGCGCTCATAGGTCAGGCGTGTATATGTCTGGATGTTCAGCCCGATGAAGGCGACCATACCGGCAATGCCGACAAAGCCCGTGCCGAAGGCAAGGCGCGTGACGCCTGCAAAGGGCTTCAGGTTCGCCAATTTGCCAAACCCTGCAAACAGCAGGATGAGGCCAATAACCCCGGCAATCGACGGCAAAATCCACCAGATCAAGCCCATCATAAATCTCCCTGCGCGGCCCAAAGGCCCCAGCCAAATTATTCCCGTTAATCTTTATATCAGCCGTTTGCGGCGGAATTAGCAACCTTTCACAGGCCCGCTGCTATTGGTAACGCGCTCAAAATCAGGAGGTTGCGGCAATTCCAAGCACAGCGTTCCAGCCAACATACCCAGCCACCCCCACAATCATCGCCGCAAAGCCCTTCCGGGCCAGCGCCGTACGCCCCGCGAGCGCCTTGGCCACCTGCACGCCTGCGACGCCGCCCATCGCCCCGCCCGCCAACAACAGCCCCACAAGCGGCCAGTCCACATGCCCGGCAAAGGCGTAGTTGGCAGAGGTCGTCGCCCCGAACAGCGCCACCGAAACCAGCGAAGAGGCCATCGCATTGGACAGCGTCATGCCCGTTGCCATCATCAGGCCGGGCACGATCAGAAAGCCGCCCCCGATGCCGAAAAAGCCTGCCGCCAGCCCGGTCAACAGGCCCAGCGGCAGTATGCGCGCCATGATCGAGGCGGTGATATGCACATCCGGGTCGCCCAGGCCCTTCGGGCGGCGAAACATCGAGAGGCCAATCGCGGCCATCGCGACCGCAAAAGCCAGCAGCAGCCAGGTGCCATCGACCCGCAAGGCAAGCTGCGAGCCCCCGATGGAGCCAGCAATCCCGGCCAGCGCAAACGCGCCCGCACACGGCCATTTCACCCGCTTTGCCCGCCAATGGCCAATCAGGCTCACC
>JBKBIZ010000009.1:0-62513 GCA_046293975.1 Hyphomonas sp.
AGCCAGGAGATCGCCTGGGAAAAGCTCGATGTGGTCACCTATAGCTGGCAGAAATGCCTCGGCGGGGAAGCGGCCCATGGCATGCTGATCCTCTCGCCCAACGCCGTGAAACGCCTTGAGAGCTACACGCCCGACCGCCCGCTGCCGAAACTCTTCCGCATGACCAAAGGCGGCAAGATCGACGAAGAGCTCTTCCAGGGCGCCACGATCAACACCCCCTCGTTGCTCTGCGTGGAAGACTATCTCCAGGCGCTCGACTGGGTGGAACGCCTCGGCGGCTGGAAGAAGCTCAAAGCCCGCTCGGACGAGAGCCTCGCCATCCTCACCGACTGGGAGAAGAAGTCCGACTGGATCGAGTTCCTTTGCAAGGATGCCTCCGTGCGCTCGAACACCGGCGTCACCTTCCGCATCAAGGACGCCCGCGTGGCGGTCCTCGATGAGGCCGGCCAGCGCGATTTCATCAAGAAGATGATGAAGCGTCTTGAGACCGAGAACGCCTGCTTTGACGCGGCCGGCTACGCCAAGGCCCCTCCGGGTCTGCGCATCTGGGTGGGTGGTTCGGTTGAGCCTTCGGACGTCAAGAAGCTTCTCCCTTGGCTCGACTGGGCCTTCCAGGAGGAAGCGGCGAAGCTTTGAAATCCGGCATCCCGGGGCGGCATTGGAGCAGCCCCGGCATGACAGGACTACAGCCAATGATCCGTCTCCGCCCCGCCACCGCCGCAGACCTGCCGCTGATCCTTCACTGGGATGAGCAGCCGCATGTGCAGGGTACAGGCGGGGATGACGACTGGAACGCATGGGACTGGGAAAACCAGCTCGGGCGTGATGTGCCTTGGCGGGAATTTCTGATCGCCATGCTGGACGACCGCCCCATCGGCTTTGTCCAGACCATCGACTGCCGCGAAGAGGAAAGCCATTACTGGGGAGACGCCTGCCCGGAACATGCCTGGGCCATCGACATCTGGATCGGCGAAGCCGATTGCCTCGGCAAAGGCTATGGCACGCAGATGATGCAGCTCGCTTTCGAGCGCTGCTTCGCCCATCCGCTCTGCCAGCACATCCTGATCGATCCGATGGCGGATAATACTGCTGCCCACCGTTTCTACGAATCTCTCGGTTTCAAACTTCTCGGGCCGCGCCGTTTCGGCCCTGATGATTGTCTTGTCTATCAACTTACCCGCGCCGCATGGCGCTCTGGAGCCCAAAATGCCTAAAGTCCTTATCGGAGACACGCTCTCCCCCGCCGCCGTCGAGATTTTCAAGGCGCGCGGCATTGAAACCGACATCAAGGTCGGTCTGTCCAAGGAAGATCTGATCAAGATCATTCATGAGTATGACGGCCTCGCCGTGCGCTCTGCCTGCAAGCCGGACGCCGACGTCATCGCCGCCGCCACGAACCTCAAGGTCATCGGCCGCGCCGGCATCGGTGTCGACAATATCGACATCAAGGCGGCGACCGCCAAGGGCGTCGTGGTCATGAACACCCCGTTCGGAAACGCCATCACCACGGCTGAACACGCCATCGCCATGCTGTTTGCCGCCGCTCGCCAGATCCCGGCCGCGAACGCAGATACCCAAGCCGGCAAATGGCCGAAGTCTGGCTATATGGGCGTCGAGCTCTCCTATAAAACGCTCGGCCTGATCGGTTGCGGCAACATCGGCAGCCGCGTCGCCGAGCGCGCCATCGGCCTCAAGATGAAAGTGGTCGCCTACGACCCCTTCCTGACCGAGGAGCGCGCCGTCGAACTCGGCGTCGAGAAGGTGGAGCTCGAAACGCTTCTGAAGCGCGCAGACTTCATCACGCTGCACGTGCCGCTTACCGATCAGACCAAAAACGTCCTCTCTCGCGAAGCGCTGGAGAAGACCAAGAAAGGTCTCATCCTCGTCAACTGTGCCCGGGGCGGCCTGGTGGATGAAGAAGCCGTGCGCGACCTGCTCGAAAGCGGTCATCTCGCAGGCGCCGCGTTTGACGTGTTTGCCGTGGAGCCGGCCAAGGAAAACGTGCTCTTCGGCGCGAAGAATTTCGTTGCTACGCCTCACCTTGGCGCGGCAACAGCCGAGGCGCAGGAGAATGTCGCCCTGCAAGTGGCCGAGCAGATGGCCGACTATATCCTGACCGGCGCCGTCACCAACGCCCTCAACATGCCCTCGGTGACCGCCGAAGAGGCCCCGCGCCTGAAGCCCTTCGCCGCGCTGGCTGAAAAGCTTGGCAGCTTTGCCGGTCAGATCTCCGATTATGGCTATGAAGAGGTCGTCATCGAGTATGAAGGCGAAGTCTCTGAGCTCAACCGCAAGCCGATCACGGCGGCGCTCCTGGCGGGCCTCCTGCGGGCCTCGCGCGGGGATGTGAACATGGTGTCTGCCCCGGCGATCCTGGCCGATAGCGGCGTCAAGCTCACCGAGACCAAGACTGAGACCAGCCCAGTCTATGACAGCCTGATCCGCATCAAGGTGAAGACCAAGGCGACGAAGAATTCGCCTGAAGGCGGCTGGCGCACCCTCGCCGGAGCGCTGATCGCGGGCAAGCCGCGCATTGTCGAAGTAAAAGGCATGGCGCTGGAAGGCGATTTCTCGCCCGTCACCCTCTATGTGAACAATATCGACAAGCCAGGCTTCATTGGCGCGCTCGGCCAGATGCTGGGCGAGGCGAAAGTCAACATCGCCACCTTCCACCTTGGCCGCCAGGAAGCGGGCGGGGAGGCGATTGCGCTGATCGGCATCGATTCGACGCCGCCGGCCTCGCTTGTCGAGAAGCTCGATGCCCTGCCGCAGGTGCGTTACGTCAAAGTCCTGTCCTTCTGATCGGGCAGGGGTGGCCGGGCGTGACCGTCCGGCCACACTTGACGCGGGTAGGGTCATGAGCCGATGGATTCGGACGTAAATGTCATAAAGGGCCTCCCATGCACCGCCTTGCTTTGTTGATCGCTACTTTGGCGGCTGCGCCTGTTGCAGCGACAGCCCAGATTGTTGATGAAGTCCGCGTCGGCGTCACCGCACACAATGTTTGCATCGCCAACTGCGATAACGCCAACAAGGAAGACGGCCCGAATATAAATGGCGAGATTGTCTTCAACTCACCGGAATTCCTGAACATTCTCTGGAGCCCGCGCCCCTATGTGATGGGCAGCGTGAACACCGCTGGAGACACAAATTTCGGTGGCTTTGGTTTCCATTGGAACTGGGATTTTGCGCAAGGCTGGTCGCTGGAACCCGGCGTGGGCTACGTGCTTCACGATGGCGAGATATCTTTTCCTTTCCCGCAAGGTGATCCGCGCAATGATCCGATCTCGGCAACGACTGTGTTCTTTGGCTCGCGCGACCTCTTTCGCACCAGCCTGTCGCTGAACCGCGAACTGGCCGGTCCCTGGGGCGTCCAGCTGATGTATGAACACCTCAGTCATGGCCAGATTCTTGGCGAAGGCCGCAATCAGGGCCTTGATAATATTGGCGTGCGCGTGAGCTACGCTTTCGGCGAATAGTGCTTGCGCAAGGGGTGGCAAAAGGCCCCTTGCAATTGCTTGCCGAATGCTGCCCTTGTCGCCGCGGCTTAAGAACGGAGCAGCGTAATGGCAGGTGTCGTGGTCGTCGGGGCCCAATGGGGTGACGAAGGCAAGGGTAAGATCGTCGATTGGCTGTCCAGCCGCGCCGATGTCGTGGTCCGGTTCCAGGGCGGGCACAATGCCGGCCACACGCTCGTCATCGACGGCAAGGTGTTCAAGCTCGCGCTGCTGCCCTCGGGCCTCGTGCGCGGCGGCAAGCTCTCGGTCATCGGCAACGGCGTCGTCGTCGACCCCTGGCACTTCCTGACCGAGATCGAAGGCATCCGCGCCCAAGGCGTTGAAGTCTCACCGGAAAGTCTCGTTCTGGCCGACAATGCCTCGCTCATCCTGCCCTGGCATAAGGACATTGACGCGGCCCGTGAAGGCGCCCTCGGCGCCGCCCAGATCGGCACCACCAAGCGCGGCATCGGCCCGGCCTATGAGGACCGTGTCGGCCGCCGCGCCATCCGCGTGGCAGACCTCGCAGACCCCGCAGCGCTGGACCTCAAGATCGAGCGACTGCTGGCCCATCACCGCCCGCTGCGCGCCGGCCTGGACCTGCCTGAGCCTGATGGTCCTGCCCTGAAAGCTGCGCTTCTGGAGATCGCGCCGCAGGTTCTGGCCTATGCCCAGCCGGTCTGGAAACTGCTGGACGAGAAGGTCCGCCGGGGCAGCCGCATCCTGTTTGAGGGCGCGCAGGGCGTGATGCTGGACGTTGACCATGGCACCTATCCGTTTGTGACCTCGTCGAACGTCGTGGCGGGCAATGCCTCGGCCGGTTCGGGCGTTGGCCCGGGCGCGATTTCCTATGTTCTGGGCCTTGCAAAGGCCTATACGACGCGCGTGGGCGCCGGGCCTTTCCCGTCCGAGCAGGACAATGAGATCGGCAAACGCCTCGGCACCGTGGGCCATGAATTTGGCACCAACACCGGCCGGGCGCGCCGCTGCGGCTGGTTTGACTCGGTCATGGTGCGCCAGGCGTGTGCCACTTCGGGCGTCAATGGCCTTGCCCTGACGAAGCTCGATGTCCTTGATGGATTTGAAGAAATCAAGGTTTGCGTCGCCTACCGGCTGAACGGCAAAACCATTGACTATTACCCCGCCGGTCTCACCGATCAGGCGGCTGTCGAGCCGGTCTATGAGACCCTGAAAGGCTGGAGCGGATCGACCCGCGGGGCGCGCAGCTGGACGGATCTGCCACCCGAAGCGGTCGTCTATGTGCGCCGCCTTGAGGAACTCGTCGGCAAGCCCTGCGCGCTCGTCTCGACCTCTCCGGAGCGCGAAGACGTAATCCTGATGCGCGATCCGTTCGAGGGATAAGAGACCCCCTTATCCTGTGGATAGGGGCCCCCAAAAACTCCAGGAAAAACTCCAACGGTGAGCCCGAAAACTCCAAAAAACTCCAACGCCGTTGGAGTTTTTTTGTTTTCCTCCAATCTTCCTTCTATTGCGGGAAGTGTTCGGTATGGGTCTCGCCCTTGCGCCCGAAATAGACGACGCAGCGTCCCCTGAAGCTGGCAAGGTAGCCCGCGCAGCCTGCCTGCGCGACGCGGCGGCTGAAGCCGGCATAGGTGTAATCGGCCGCGCCGGACTGCGCCCATCTGATGGCCGCGGCGATGACGCCCGCCTCAAACGCTTCGGCGACCGGGCCGTCATCTTCCGGGTTCGGAAGGATCAGTGCCTCGCCAGAGGGCAGGTAGTGGGTGCGGGTATTGGCGCGGTAATCGACAAGATAGCCTTCAAAGCCTGCCGCCGTCAGCGCCCCGACGGCTTCCGGGAAGCTGAGCGTATCGGCATAGGAGCCGGCGAGGCAATTTTGGGCAATAGCGGTTTTCTGCGCGTCCATGGCGCGGTCCTTTTCTGGCGGGGTGGGAAGTTTAGCTGGCCGGGGCGCCGGTGATGCCCCGGCCAGTGACGATCTTTTTCAGAAGGCGCTCCAGCTGTGTTCTCTCGGCGGGTTTCAGGTCTTCAAAGAAGGCCGCGTCATTGGCGTCGGCGAGCGCGGCGAGCCTGGGAACCAGTTTCCGGGCGGGCGGCGTCAGCGCGAGGAGCTGCGCGCGCCCGTCCTCCGGATCGGCCTCGCGCGCCGTGAGGCCTTTCTCGATCAGCCGGTCGGCGAGTTTCGTGACCGCGCCCCTAGTCATGCCAAGCGCCTCGGCAAGATGGCTGGGCGAAAGGCGGTTATAATCATACAGCGCGCGCAGGAAAACCCATTCTGCGACCGTGACGCCTTCAGCTTCCAGACTTCGGGCGAAGGCCTGCGAGACAGCGTTCGACACCATGCGCAGCCAGTAGCCAAGATGGGTTTCAAGGGCGGAGACAGTCTGGGAGCGGAGCATGGTGGCCTCTTGATTGACTAGGAAACTAACAGAATAAAGTTTCCAAGTCAACTATACGTTTTTGCTCTAGAGGCCGGCGCCTTCAGTTCCTGCGCAATTAGCGATACGCGGCAATCGAGCGGACGACCTTGCCTTCGGGGCCGAAGATGAAGGTTTCGGCCACCAGTTCCTCGCGATGGTTCGTGTAGAGAATGGTTAGGGCGTCGGAGCCGACCAGAATGTCGTCAAGCTCGAAGAAGAGTTGCGGGGCGAGGGCGAGCGCCTTTGTCCAATAGTCCCGGAGCGTCTTCTTGCCGAAAATGCTCATCGCCTCATTGCCCATCACCCGCGCGATGCGCGGGGAATGGAAAATGATCTCTTCACTGTAGTGAGAGAGGATGCGGTCAATGTCGCGGTCGTTCCAGGCGGCGAGCCAGTCACGCGCGAAGCTTTCGGCAAAGCTCCGGGAGAGCATGGCTCTCAAGCCTGGCCGTTGACGGCGAGCACGTCTTCCACCGTGCGCAGACCGGGCTTGGGCGCGGTGACGAGGACGGCCATGTTGCCGGGCATGTGCTTGTTATCGAGCATCTTTTCATGCGCCAGCGGAATATCGGCCCAGGTGAAGACTTCCGACATGCCCGGGTCTATCCGCCGGTTGAGGACGAGCTGGTTGGCTTCGCTCGCCTGTTTCAGGTTTGCAAAGTGGGAGCCCTGCACGCGCTTCTGCCGCATCCAGAGGAAGCGGGCATCCATAGTGAGGTTAAAGCCCGACGTGCCCGCGCAGATGACGACCATGCCGCCGCGCTTCACCACGAAGACCGAGACCGGAAAGGTCGCTTCGCCGGGGTGTTCGAAGACGATGTCGACGTCTTTCTTGCCGGTGATGTCCCAGATGGCTTTGCCGAACTTGCGGCTCTCTTTCATGTAATCGTTGAATTCCGGCCCGTTGACCTTCGGCAACTGGCCCCAGCAATTGAAGTCGTTCCGGTTGATCACGCCCTTGGCGCCCAGCGAGAGCACATAATCGCGCTTGTCGTCGGAGGAGACGACGCCGATCGCGTTGGCGCCGGCGATGGCGCAGAGCTGCACGGCGAAGCTGCCAAGCCCGCCCGAGGCGCCCCAGACGAGGACGTTATCGGAGGGTTTCAGCACATGCGGGCGGTGGCCGAACAGCATGCGGTAGGCGGTGGCGAGGGTGAGCGTGTAGCAGGCGCTCTCTTCCCAGGTGAGGTGTTTGGGGCGCGGCATGCACTGGCGGGCCTGAACGCGGCAGAACTGGGCGAAGGAGCCGTCAGGTGTTTCATAGCCCCAGATGCGCTGGCTGGGCGAGAACATCGGGTCGCCGCCATTGCATTCTTCGTCGTCGCCGTCGTCCTGGTTACAGTGGATGACCACCTCGTCGCCCGGCTTCACGCGGGTGACTTTGCGGCCAACCGCCCAGACGATGCCGGCAGCATCAGAGCCGGCGACATGGAAAGGCTGTTTGTGAATGTCGAAGGGGGAAACCGGCTCGCCGAGCGCGGCCCAGATGCCATTGTAATTGACGCCGGCGGCCATCACGAGGACGAGCACCTCATCCGAATCAATGTCAGGCACCGGCACCTGCTCGACCTGCATCGCGGTCATCGGGCGGCCATGACGCTCGCGCCGGATCGACCAGGCGTGCATCAGCTTGGGAACATGAAATTCGGGGGGGATTTCGCCCACCTCGTATATATCTTTTTTAACCCGTCCTGCCGTTTCAGTGGTCATGGACCTTCCTCCGTCATTCGGCCGGGGGCGGGCTCGCTCTATGCGGCGTCTTCACAGCCCCGTCCGGCGCGGGCACAGTGGCAAGTGTTGTGAGGCTCCGCAAGGTCAATGTTGCGCCGCACAATCGCTGTTCCCTTTCTCCCGAGGTTTTTTCCTGCATGACCCTTTGTCCGCTGGTCCACCTGAATGGCGCGCTGCTGCCGTTGACTGAGGCCCATATTTCCCCGTTGGATCGGGGGTTTCTGTTTGCCCACGCCGCCTATGAGGTGACCGCCGTTTATGGCGGCCGGTTCGTGGATCTCGACGGCCATATTGCCCGGCTGGAGCGCACGCTGGCGGGGATTTCCATTCCCAACCCGCATATTTCCGAAGGCTGGGCGAACCTTCACCGGGAATTGATCGCTCATAATGACATGGTTGAGGGGCTCGTCTATTTGCAGGTCACCGGCGGGGCCTATGACACGCGCGACTTTGCCGGGCCGCAGGCCTTCGCGCCCACGGTCTTTGCCTATGCCGACACCAAGCCACTGATCGGCGCCACCGCCCGGGAGGGCATTCGGGCTGTGTTCATCGAGGATTCGCGCTGGAAAAGGCGCGACATGAAGACGACCCAGCTCCTCTCTCAGGCGCTCGCCTACCGCGCGGCGGCCGAGCAGGGGGCCGAAACGGCCTTCCTGGTGGAGGACGGGTTCGTCACTGAGGCGGCGTCTGCCAATGCCTGGATCGTGACGCAGGCAGGCGAAATTATCACGCGCGATCTCTCGCCCTCGATCCTGCCCGGCATCACACGGGCAGGCATCATGAGCCTGCGCGAAGCGGGCGGCTTTACCATCACCGAGCGCGCCTTCACGCCGGAGGAAGCGGTTAACGCAGTGGAAGTTTTCACAAGCTCGGCCGGGGCGATGATCGCGCCGGTGGTGACGCTGGCAGGCAGACCCGTGGGGGATGGCCGGCCCGGCCCGGTGACACGCAAGATCCAGAAGCTTTACTATGAGGCGATGGGGGCGGACGTAGCGGTGGTCGCGCCGTTTGTGTTTGACCGGGACTAGGCGCGCGGCGGCCTGTCGCTGTCGATGATCTCGCCCTCGATGATGTCGCCGCCGATATTGGCGGGGCCTGTCGGCTGGCCGAAGGCAGCGTTGAGCTGGGCGTGGACATCAGACAACTCGCGCACAGCAATGCGGGCGCTGATCTCATTGGCGATCAGGGCGAGGGCGGCGGGCAGGGCGATCAGGGCCAAGTCGATCAGCTCCAGTTGCCGTGCCAGCGACGTGTCCCGGAAGAGAGCGAGTATGCCGATTGTCACCACGAAAATACCGATCAGGAGGCCGAGGCGGAAACCAAAGCCCGTCAGCAGCGAGGCACCCGACACAGCAGTCTGCGCGCCGGCAGCGGCGGCCATCCGGCG
Source organism: Hyphomonas sp. (assembly GCA_046293975.1). Taxonomy (GTDB): domain Bacteria; phylum Pseudomonadota; class Alphaproteobacteria; order Caulobacterales; family Hyphomonadaceae; genus Hyphomonas. The sequence goes on from JBKBIZ010000009.1 coordinate 9,018, forward strand.
GCGCTCATAGAGGCTGACGGCCAGCATCGCCCCGGTCAAAAGGGCAAGCGCCAGGGGGCTGCGCTGAAAGATCGCCATCAGCGCGGCGCCAAAGGGAAAGGCCAGCAGGGACGCAAGGCGCAAGATGAGGGCGGTCTGGAGGGTGGCGCGGGGCTGGGTCACGAGGTCTGGCGGGGTCCGTTTCTATGGTGCAGGGTAGGTGGCGTCTCGCAATGCGGGCTGCAAGTGTGGCAGAGGTGCCGCTTGCCAGCCGGGAGGCGCTCGGCCATGTTGCGCCGCAGCATAGGGGAGGCCAGAAAACCATGACAAAAGCCGCCAAAGATTACCAGCACGAACCCGACGAGCCCTGGATCTTTCGCACTTATGCGGGCCATTCGACGGCGAAGAAATCCAATGAACTCTACCGGCTGAACCTCTCCAAGGGGCAGACGGGCCTCTCCATCGCTTTCGACCTGCCAACCCAGACGGCCTATGACGCCGACCATATCCTGAGCCGCGGGGAAGTCGGCAAGGTGGGTGTGCCGGTCAAGCATCTCGGCGATATGCGCGCGCTCTTCGCGGAGCTGCCGCTGGAGACGATGAACACCTCGATGACCATCAATGCGCCGGCGGCCTGGATGCTGGCGCTGTATGTCGCGCTGGCCGATGAGCGGGGCGACAGCCGCAAGAAACTGCGCGGCACGACGCAGAACGACATCGTCAAGGAATACCTCTCGCGCGGCACCTATGTGTTCCCGCCCGAGCCGTCGCTGCGCCTGATCGGCGATATGGTGAGCTGGTGTTATCTGGAAGTTCCCAAATGGAACCCGATGAATGTCTGCTCCTATCACCTCCAGGAAGCAGGCGCGACGCCGGAGCAGGAGCTGGCCTATGCGCTGGCGACCGCCATTGCCGTGCTCGATACCGTGAAGGCCGGCGGACAAGTTCCAGAATCAGACTTTGAAACCGTGTTCGGGCGCATTTCGTTCTTTGTGAATGCGGGGGTCCGTTTCGTAACGGAACTTTGCAAGATGCGGGCCTTCGTCGATCTCTGGGAAGAGATCGGGCGGGAGCGGTATGGCGTCACCGATCCCAAGGCGCTTCTCTTCCGTTATGGCGTGCAAGTGAACTCGCTGGGGCTGACCGAGCCGCAGCCGGAAAACAATGTCTACCGTATCCTGATGGAAGCGATGGCTGTGACGCTATCCAAGCGCGCCCGCTGCCGCGCGCTGCAACTGCCGGCCTGGAACGAGGCGCTGGGCCTGCCGCGCCCCTGGGATCAGCAATGGTCGCTGCGCCTGCAACAGATCCTCGCCTATGAGACCGACCTTCTGGAATTTGAAGACATCTTCGATGGCAGCCATGTCATCACCGCCAAGACCGAAGAGCTGAAGGAAAAGGCCCGCGCCACGCTGGCAAAGATCGACGCAATCGGCGGGGCCAAGGAAGCGATCCCCTATATGAAGGAAAGCCTCGTCGGCGCCCATATCGACCGTATACGGGCAATCGAGTCCGGCGCGCTCACCGTGGTCGGCGTCAACCGATTCACCGAAACCGCAGAGAGCCCGCTGGGCGGCGGGGATGGCTCGATCCAGACGGTCGATCCGGCCGAAGAGGCTGCGCAGGTGCGCGATCTCAAGGCCTGGCGCGCCGCGCGCGACAGCGCCGCCGCCGAGGCCGCGCTCGCTGAACTGCGCGCTGCCGCCGCCGAGAACCGCAACATCATGGAGCCCTCGATCACCTGCGCCAAGGCCGGCGTCACCACCGGCGAATGGGGCAGCGTGCTGCGCGAAGTGTTCGGCGAATTCCGCGCGCCGACCGGCGTTGCCCTCGTTGTTGCCAGCAGCGGCGAAGAAAATGTCGAGAAGGTGAAGGCCGAAGTTGCCCGCGTTTCGGAGGCTTTAGGCCGTGCACTGACATATGTGCTCGGCAAGCCCGGCCTTGATGGCCACTCCAACGGCGCCGAGCAGATTGCCGCGCGCGGGCGCGAGGTGGGCATGGAAGTCATCTATGAAGGCATCCGCTTTACGCCTGCCGAAATCGCTGCTCAGGCCAAGGAGGCCAAAGCGCATGTCGTCGGTCTCTCGATCCTCTCGGGCAGCCATCTCGATCTCGTGCGTGAGACCGTGGCGGAGCTGCGCAAGCTCGGCCTTGAGAATGTTCCCGTCGTCGTCGGCGGTATCATCCCGCCCGAAGATGGCCGCGCCCTGCGCCAGATGGGCGTGGCGGCCGTTTACACGCCCAAGGATTTCCGCATCACGGAGATCATGGGCGACGTCACCCGCCTTGTTGAAAAAGCGTGGCTTGTGAAGGGATAGCTCCAGAACTCTGTAGCTGGCCTTGCGGGGCGGGCAGAAAGCTGAGTAACGGATGCCAAGTCAGATGACGGAGCTCCTGCGCCATGCCTTCTGCTGCCCCGTTCCAGCTCGGCTGGGAAGAATGGATCGCGCTGCGCGAGCTGGGCCTTCCGGCCATCAAGGCCAAGATTGATACCGGCGCCAAGACGTCTGCCCTGCATGCCAGCGTGATCGAGCCGTTCGGGCCCGCCCATGCCCCGCAGGTGCGCTTCCTGATCCAGCCAGACCCCGGCGACCCCACCCTTGAGATCACCTGTTCGGCGCCTGTCGTGGACCGGCGCGAGGTCGCCAGTTCCAATGGCGAGCGCGAGCTGCGTTACGTCATCGAGACCCATGCCGAGATGGGCGGGCTCGCCTGGCCGATCCAGCTGACATTGTCGAACCGCGAAACGATGACCTACCGGATGCTGCTCGGGCGCGGCGCCATTCAGCCGAGCTGGATCATTGATCCGAATGCGTCCTTTCTCCAGCCCCAGCTAAGTTTCCAGACCTATCAGGGCCTGCCGCGCCGCAAGCCGGTGAAGCGGCCGCTGCGCATCGCCCTGCTGACGCGCGAGCCGAAGAATTATTCCTCCCGGCGCCTGATCGAGGCCGCCGAAAAGCGCGGCCATGTGATCGAGGTGATTGATACGGCGCGCTGCTATATGCGCATCGGGGCGGTGGACGCTGAAGTGCATTATGATGGCCAGGCGCTGCCCCGCTATGACGCCGTCATCCCGCGCATCGGCGCGACGATTACCGACTATGGCATGGCCGTGCTGCGCCAGTTTTCCAATACCGGCGCCTTCTGCCTCAACACCGCCGGCGCCATCGGCCGATCACGCGACAAGCTGCTCGCCCATCAGATGCTGGCGCGGGCGAGGATCGCCATGCCGATCACTGCCTTTGCCCACAGCCCGAAGGACACCGCCGGGCTCGTCGCGCTGGCGGGTGGGGCGCCGATCGTGCTGAAGCTTCTTTCCTCCACGCAGGGGAAGGGCGTGCTGCTGGCGGAGTCTCGCAAGTCTGCCGAGCGGCTCGTCGATGCATTCCGGGGGCTGGACGCAAACTTCCTGGTGCAGGAATTTGTCGAAGAGGCAGGCGGGGCGGATGTGCGCGCCTTTGTGGTGGGCGGCAAGGTGGTGGGCGCCATGCGCCGGCAGGCCGAGACAGGCGAGTTCCGCTCAAACCTGCACCGGGGCGGCACGGCATCTGAAGCCAAGCTCACCCCGCAGGAGCGGGATGTGGCGCGCGAAGCGGCCAAGGTGCTGCGGCTGGAAGTGGCGGGCGTCGATCTGCTCCAAACGAAAGACGGACCCAAGGTGCTGGAGGTCAACTCCTCGCCGGGCCTCAAGGGCATCGAGAAAGCGACCGGCAAGGACATCGCCGCGCGCATCATCGAGCATCTGGAATCAGTCGTCCGCCCGCTCTCGCGCCACCGGGAGCCGCTCTGATGCGGCCCCTCAATGGCGGCTGAACAGGCGGCCTTTTTCGGTCACCAGGATGACCACCAGCGATGCGGCGCCGAGGATCACAAATCCGAACGTCAGCGGCACGGTCGTGCCGTCGAACTGCGATCCGATGATCATGCCGATGATGCTGGAGATCAGGGTCGTCGCAAAGCCATAGGCGGCCGACGCTGTGCCTGCGATCTTGCCCAGCGGCTCCATTGCGAGGGCCGAAAAGTTTGATCCCATCATGCCGAAACAGGCAAAGCCGATGGCAAACAGCGGGAAGAACACGGCAAGGTTCTCGCCCCAGGCAAGGGTCGCCAGGGTGAGGATCAGCGAGGAGACGATGAAGGTGAAGAGGGCAATATGGCTGATGCGCCGCATGCCGACCTTTTCGACCAGGCGTGAGTTTGCAAAGTTCGAGACGGCAAGGGCAGCCGCGATGCCCGCAAACCAGTAGGCGAAGGTATCGCCCTGGTTGAACACCTCGCGGAAGACCTGTTCGGACGAGGCAATGAACGCAAACAGTGAGCCGAAGACGAGGCCAGAGGCCAGCATGTAGCCAAAGGCCACGCGGGACCGCACGACCTGCAGATAAGCGGCCATGACGCTGCCGATTTCCAGAGAGCGGCGCGCCGTCTTCGGCAGGCTTTCGGGCAGGCGAAACCATGTCCAGCCGAGCATCAGCGCGCCCCACACGGCCAGCACGACAAAGATGCCCTCCCAGGGCGCGACATAGAGAATGAGCTGACCGATGGTCGGGGCAATGATCGGCACGATCATGAAGATGGTCATCACCAGCGACATGAAGCTCGCCATCGCCCGTCCGGCAAACAGGTCGCGCACCACGGCGGCGGCCACCGTGCGGGCGCCCGATGAGAAGACCCCTTGCAGGAAACGCGCGGCCAGCAAAGCCCAGAAATCCTGCGCCATGATGCAGAGGAGGGCGGTGAGCACATAGCCGATCAGGCCGATGAACAGCGGCGCGCGCCGGCCGAAGCGGTCGGTGATCGGTCCCCAGATCAGCTGGGGCGCGCCAAAGCCGAGCACATAGGCAAAGATGATCATCTGCTGGCGGTTCTGGTCGCCGCCGTCTTCCGTGAGGCCGGTGGCACGCGCGATTTCGCTGAGCGCGGGCAGCATGATGTCGATGGCAATCGCGTTGAGCGCCATGAGGCCCGCAACGATAGCCACGAATTCAACCTTGCGCATGCCTGTCGGCGGGCGCGCATGCAGGCCTTCCGCCTTGCCCGCTTCACTTCCGTCCATCGGTCCGGTCTTCCCAAAATTCGCCAGACGCCAGATTTTTGCCGGACCGTCCGTAAATGATCCGGCCTTCTGGACCCATCTTTCCCGCTTGGCCAGAGTGTGAGCAGATAAATTCGTGCCGCCGGATAATTACCTTGCCAAATGTACACTTCAGGCGGCTTTGACGCAGTGCTAAGGAATCCATTCATGAAGATAGAAATGTTCCGTACAGGGCGCTGGGTTGCACTTGCGACAGCCAGCATGTTCGTGCTCCAGGCATGTGGGGGAGGCGGTGGGGGCGGCTCAAGCCCTCCGCCTCCGCCTCCACCCCCACCGCCTCCTGTGAACCGGCCGCCGGTGATCAGTTCGGGGAACTCGGTCAATATCAATGAGGGGGCGACCGGGACGATCTATACCCTGACAGCCACCGATCCGGATGGCGATGCCCTCACCCGTGAGATGCTGTCGGGCGGGGATGCCGCCGTGTTCAGCTTCAATGCAAGCACCGGCGTGCTGTCGCTCAACACGCCGCTTGATTTTGAAGCGCCCCAGGATGCCAACAACGACAATGTCTATGAGGTGACATTCAGGGTCAGCGATGGCCGTGGCGGTACGGCAACCCTGACTGTCCAGATCCGGGTCCAGGACATTGACGAGATTGTGAACGGCATGGCGCTTCGGCGGGTTGTTACCGGTCTGACGGCGCCGCTCTATCTTGAAGGTATTCCGGGTACGAACCGCGTTGTCATTCTCCAGAAGGGTGGGCTCGCCCGCGTCGCCAATCCGGATACGGGCGCGATTGAAAGCGTAAACTTTCTGGATGTGTCTTCCCAGGTCGGGACTGATGGCGAACAGGGCCTCGTCGGCATTGCCTTCTCGCCCAATTTCACCACGGACCGCACCGTGTATGTGAACCTCACCAACACAGCGGGAAATACGGAGATCCGCCGCTACCAGACCTTCACGACTAACACGCTCCAGCTCGATCCATCGACAATGGATGTCATCCTGACCCTCAGCCAGGTGGATGAATTCCATAATGGCGGCTGGCTGGGCTTTGGTAATGACGGGCTGTTGTATATTGCGACAGGGGATGGCGGCGGTGTAACGGCCGGCGCCGACCAGAGCGCGCAGAACACCAACTCATTGCTCGGCAAGATCCTCCGCATAGATGTATCGGGGGATGATTTCCCCGCGGATGCCAACCGCGACTACAGGATTCCTGCCGGCAATGCCTTCCCGGGCGGGACAGGCGGCGCGCGTGAAATCTTTGCGCTCGGCCTGCGCAATCCCTGGCGGTCGAGCTTCGACAAGCAGACGGGCGATCTCTTCATTGCCGATGTCGGCCAGTCCAACCGCGAAGAGATCAACCGGATGCGTCCGGGCGATGTCGGTGCAAACTATGGCTGGGCCGTGCGGGAGGGTACGCAGTTCTATACCGGCAACAACACCGCCAGCTTCACCCCGCCGGTGGCCGAATACGGCCACGGCACGGGCCCGACGCAGGGCCGCTCAATCACCGGTGGGTATGTCTATCGGGGCAATATCGGGCCGATCCGCAACCATTACCTGTTTGCCGATTTCGTCAGCGGCAATGTCTGGTCGGTGCCGGTCACATCCCTCACCGTTGGTCAGACCGTGACAGCCGCTCAGTTCAACCGGTTGAATGACAGTCTGGTGCCGGATGCGGGAACGCTGAGCAACATATCGAGCTTTGGCGTCGACAATAGCGGCCAGGTCTACATCGTGTCTTATGGCGGCAGCGTGTTCCGTATCGAGGGCGCCCCGTAAGGCGCCCTCCCAGGTCAACACGGGTTAAATCAGCCGGGTCAGATCATTGCGCAGCGCGCTGGATCTGGCCCGCAAGATTGAAGATCACCTGATCGGCATCGAAGAACGCCACATCGTCCGGCTTGGGGCCTTTGCCCATAACGATCTCGGCGTTCGCGACATAGCTCGTCTGTTCCCGGTAATCGATCGGGCCATCCCAGAAGGGATCATAGAAGCTGTAGCGGCCATACCGTACGCGCCGATAGGGATCATAGAAATAGGCGGCGCGAGGGCCGAAATAGCGATAGTTCAGATGGAAATGATCATAGTAGGGCGAGTAGGTCGCGCCCGAGGGGATGACCCGCGTATTCGCGTCCGTATCCCGGCGAACAACCCGGAAATGATCAAACCCGTTCTGCTTGGTCAGTTCTGCTGCGCGGAAAAGAAGATAGGTCTCGACCGTCTTGCGATCGGTCAGCGAGTTGCCCGAGAACTCCACCTGATAGCGGTTGTCCTCGATCTTCATTTCCGAAAAGCCGCGATCCGACAGGGTCGCAGGCTGATAGGGCGTGGCAGTGGCACACGCTGCCGTAAAGGCGAGCGCGGCGATAGCAGCCGTTAGGCTAAGGCGTTTCATGGCGACGGCCTCCAGGGTTTCTAAGCACTATATAGTGTGACTCCAGGAAGATGAACGCCACCCAACACGCAAGTTCACAACAACGTGACGAGGCCGGTGGCCGATCACGATCCTGTGGGCGATCCCTTCCAGTCCAAAAAGAAACGGCAGCCCGAAGGCTGCCGTTCCATAAATGATACATTAAAACGCAGATCAGGCGGCTTTGTAGCCGATCACGGCTTTGACTTCGAGGAACTCTTCGAAGCCATGCTCGCCCCATTCGCGGCCATTGCCCGACTGGCCATAGCCACCGAAGGGCGCCGAGAAGTCCGGGCGCGCGCCGTTGACGAGAATCTGGCCAGCGCGGATGCGGTTGGCAACTTCATTGGCTTCCTTGTCCGGACCCTGAACATAGCCGGCGAGGCCATAGACTGTGTCGTTGGCCATTTCGACGGCCTGGTCGACCGTGTCGTAAGGCAGGATGCAGAGCACCGGGCCGAAGATTTCTTCGCGCGCGATGGTCATGTCATTGGTGACATTGGCAAAGACGGTCGGGCGGGCGAAGTAGCCCTTGTTGAAGCCTTCAGGGCGTCCCGGTCCACCGGCGACGAGGGTTGCGCCCTCTTCGATGCCCTTCTGGATCAGATCCTGGACCTTCTGATACTGGTTGCCGTTCGAGATCGGGCCGATGGCGCCGGGCGCGGCGTCTGCCGGCATGCCGACTTTCACGGACTCAGCCGTTGCCTTGGCAATCGCGATGGCCTGTTCCTGCTGGTCCTTCTGGACGAACATACGCGAAGGCGCGTTACAGCTCTGCCCGGTATTGGTCATCATGTTCATGATGCCGCTGGAAACGGCCTTTTGGAGATCGGCCGTAGGCAGAACAATGTTCGGGCTCTTGCCGCCGAGTTCCTGGGCAACGCGCTTGACCGTCGGGGCAGCGGCCTGGGCCACCAGCACGCCGGCGCGGGTCGAACCGGTGAAGCTCACCATGTCGACATCCGGGTGGGCAGACATCGCCGAGCCAACGCCGGGCCCGTCGCCATTGACGAGGTTGAACACGCCTTTGGGCACGCCGGCTTCATGCAGCACTTCAGCGAAGATCATCGCGTCGAGCGGAGCAATTTCAGATGGCTTGAGCACCATCGTGCAGCCAGCGGCCAACGCGGGAGCGACTTTGCAGGCAATCTGGTTCAGCGGCCAGTTCCAGGGCGTGATGAACGCGCAGACGCCGATCGGCTCCTTGCGCAGAAGGGTGGTGCCCTTCACTTCTTCCCATTTGTACTCGCGCAGGATGCCAGCAGTTGTCGCGAAGTGGCCCATGCCCGAAGGCACATGGGCGGCATTGGCGAGCCACATCGGGGCGCCCATCTCATCGGAGATGGCTTTGGCGAGGTCTGGCATGCGCTTCTGGAGGCCGGCCGTGATCTTGTCGAGCAGGTCGGCGCGGTACTCCACGCTGGTCTGCGAGAAGCTCGGGAAGGCGCGCCTGGCAGCGGCAACAGCCTTGTCCACATCCGCAGACGAGCCGATGGAGATGACAGCAAAGTTTTCTTCCGTCGCCGGGTTTTCGACTTCCAGCGTGCGCGGCGTTACCGGATCAACCCATTCGCCGTCGATATAGAATTTGAGATATTGTTGCATGGGCCAGGGCCTCCCTTAGGCGCGTCTCAATTGGACATCTCCCTTACTATAGGAGACCCAGAGGCGTTTCGCCACTCCTGACGCGGGGGGAGGGGGCTAGCGCCTGGGCTTCGTCCAGCCGCGGCCTGCCATGCAGGTGATGTAGTTCACCTCGATGCCATAGCTGATTTCCTGGCAGGCTGCGCGCGCGGATTCGTAGGGCATGGCCCCCTCTCGGGCGGTCCAGCCGCTGTTGGGGGCGCTGGCGCAGCTGGCGAGCGCAATGAGCGCGGCGAGGGCAAGAGCGGACTGTCTCATTTCTTCATGTTCCCAAAGATGCCGCGCAGGATGTAGCGGGTGAATTCGCGGCTGGCGGTGGTGGCAGCCGTATTGGCGGCGCGTTCGGTCGGGGTCATGCGGCGCGATCGGGTGGTCGTCGTGGCGCGTCCCTTGGCCGGAGCTTTGGCAGGCGCCTTCGCACTGGCCTTCGGCTTCGCGGCGGCTTCCTTTTCCTTCTCCGCTTCCAGGCGCGCCTTCTCGGCGAGCTTTGCCGCTTCGGCCTCTTTCCGGCTCAGGATTTCATAGGCCGACTGCCGGTCCACCATCTTGTCATACCGGCCCAGAAGCGGGCTCGCTTTCAGGATCTCGGCGCGCTCGGCATCCGTAACGGGACCAAGCCGCGAAGCCGGCGGGCGGATCAGCGTGCGTTGCACCATCGAGGGCGTCCCCTTGGCGTCGAGCGTGGAGACCAGCGCTTCGCCCACGCCGAGTTCAGTGATCACCGTCTCGGTCTTGAAGCCCGGATTGGGGCGGAAGGAGGCGGCGGCGGATTTGACCGCCTTCTGCTCCATCGGCGTATAGGCGCGCAGGGCGTGCTGGATGCGGTTGCCCAGCTGTGCGAGCACGGACTCAGGCACATCGCGCGGGTTCTGGGTCACGAAGTAAACGCCCACGCCCTTGGAGCGGATGAGGCGCACCACCTGCTCGATCTTTTGCAGCAGGGCAGGCGGCGTATCGGTGAAAAGAAGATGGGCTTCATCAAAGAAGAAAACGAGGCGCGGTTTCTCCGGGTCGCCGATTTCAGGCATCTGTTCGAAGAGTTCCGAGAGCAGCCAGAGCAGGAAGGTGGAATAGAGCTTCGGGCTGTTGATCAGCTTTGTCGCGTCCAGGATGTTCACATAGCCGCGCCCGTCACGTGTCGTGCGCATGAAATCTGACAGCTCCAGCGCCGGCTCGCCGAAAAACGCCTCTGCGCCCGCCCGCTCCAGCACCAGCAATTCGCGCTGAACGGCGGCAAGAGACGCGGCCGCGACGTTGCCATATTTGCGGCTCACCTCTTCGCGGATGCCGGGCTCCCCCAGATGGGCAAGCAGCTTGCGCAGGTCTTTGAGGTCAAGGATGCGGAAATCGGGATCATCAACGCACCGGTCATCCGCATACTGAAAGGCAATGTTGAGAATGCCTTCCTGCACGGCGGTCAGCCCCATCAGGCGTGAGAGCAGCACGGGGCCCATCTCGGCGATGGTGGCGCGGATCGGGTGTCCCTTTTCCCCGAATACGTCCCAGAAGATGACCGGGGCAGGGTGATAGGTCAGCGGACCCATCGCAATGCTTTCGGCGCGGCTGGTAAAGCTGCCATGTGCTTTATGGGTTTCGCTGCCGGGGAAGGCGATGCCCGAAAGGTCGCCTTTCACGTCGGCGGCAAACACCGGCACGCCCGCATCGGCAAAGGCCTGCGCCATCACCTGGAGTGTCACCGTCTTGCCCGTGCCCGTGGCGCCCGCCACGATCCCGTGCCGGTTGGCCGCTTTCAGCAGCAGCATCTGGGCGTCATCAGGCGTGCCGGAGCCATCGGCGTCCGCGCCGCCCAGAAAAATTGTCTCGCTCATGCCGCCGGCCCCTTGTTGATGCGTTCTCAAATCACCTGCCAGAGGCTAGTCGTTCCACCAATTTGAGCAAGCCAAGCCACGCAGGTTTCTCCCGCTTGACGGCTCCCGGCCCTCGCCGCACTGATGGCGAACAGTCTAATCGGAGCCATACATGGGCAACGCCACCAAGACCGGCATCTGGATCATCGCGGCCGGCGTCATCATTGCGCTGCTGTATTCTGGCCGTGAGATTCTGGCGACCTTTGCGATGGCAGTCTTCCTCTTCCTCATCATCGAGGGCTTCGGCACGGCCATCAACAATGCTTCCCACAGGATCCATGTTGTTCCCGCCCGGGTTCTGGCTGTGCTGCTGGTTGTCGGCGGCTTTGTCGGTTTCATTGCGCTGATGGCCAACGGGGTTGCCGAGTTTGGCCGGGATGGCAGTGAGTATGAGGAGAAGATCAACGGCCTGATCGCCGACGTCTACCGCTTCGCCGGCCTTAAGGATGCGCCCACACTCACCCAGCTTGCCTTCAATGAAGGCGGCCAGCGCTTCTTCGCCAACATCGCCAACTCCGTGCGCGGCCTGTCGGGCGATATCGTACTGATCCTGATCTATGTCGCCTTTCTGTTCACGGCCCAGTCGATGTGGACCCAGAAACTCGACAACATTTTTCCCGATTCGCAGCGCCGGGAGATGGTACGCCGCATCGGCAATGATGCGCGCCTCGCGATTGAAAAGTATCTCTGGACGCAGACGGTGATCTCGGCGCTCATCACCCTCCTGTCCTACATCTCCCTATTGGCACTTGGCGTGCAAAATGCCCTGTTCCTGTCGGCGGTGATTTTCGTGCTGAACTACATCCCGACCGTGGGCTCAATTGTCGCAGCGCTGGTGCCGCCCTTGTTTGCGCTGGTGCAGCCGGCGATCCCGGGCTGGGTGCCGGCCATCGCCCTCGAAGAACCCTATGTTTACACGCTCATAGTCTTTGCTGTGGTCAGTTTCTGGCAGTTCTCGATCGGCAATTTCGTACAGCCCCGGATGATGGGGGAATCCTTGAATCTTTCGGCTCTGGTGGTGCTTCTTGCGCTCTCGATATGGGGCGTGCTCTGGGGTATCCCCGGCATGTTTCTGTCCGCGCCGCTGACGGTTTTGATGATGATTCTGTTTGCACAGTCACGCAGTACGCGATGGATCGCCATCCTGCTTTCTGCCGATGGAAATCCGCAGGGCAGGGTTGCAAACGAAGGTGCAGGCTGACTGCGGGGCAGGGTAGCCAACACGGCATTGAAATGTTACAGGCAAATCGGGTTGAGGGTGTTAGGCGAGTAATGTGACTTGCCCCACTACCGAAAATTAACGTTTGCTACGCCGAAATGTAGTTGATTTGCCGGCTACGCAAACAACATATGACAAAATCAGGCATCCGCGTGCGTCCCCCCACCCAGCCTGCGGATTTTGCCTGTAGGGCCCGCCAGACATGTCCCCGTCTGGCGGGTCCGCTTGCTTCAGGCCCTCTCTTTCCTTTGAAACATGTTTCTTGAAGCCTTCCCTTGGGGCGGGTAGACCCGGTTTTTGACCGGTTTTCGAGCAGAGTCGTTTCCATGTCCCATTCAACGCGTTCTAACGGGCCTGCTGGCCAGGTTCTCGACCAGATTATGCAGGAAGCTGCCCGGGAAGATGTCTCCGGCCTGAGTGAGGCCGACATCCGCACGCTGGCGCAGAGACTATGGGACTGGGCCGAAACCGTACCCGCCGGCGAGCGGGCGGTTCACGTTTCCGTGAAGGCTGAAGGCGCAGAGGGCACGCTCCCGCGCAGCCTCCTTCAGGTCACCGGTCCCGACATGCCCTTCCTCGTCGATTCGCTGCTGGGCGAATGCGCCGCGCAGGGCCATGAGGTCAAAACCCTGTTCCACCCCGTGGTGACAATGGCCGATGGGCGGATGGTCTCCGTCATCCAGGTGCATACCGCGCTGCTGACGCCGGGCGAAGCTGCCATACTCGAAGAGGGCGCCCGCGCCACGCTGGCTGATGTCGAGCGCGCCGTCGCCGATCACGCCGCCATGCGCGCCCGCATGCGCAGCGAAATGAAGCGCATCTCGGGCCTCGCGCACCTTCAGTCGGCGGAACGTGACGAAGCCGTCGCCTTCCTCGAATGGCTTTCGCGCGATCATTTCGTCTTCCTGGGCGCGCGCGAATATGACTTTGAAACCGACGCGCAGGGCGGGGTGAAGCCCGCCGAGCCGCTGATGGTCGAAGGCTCCAATCTCGGCATCCTGCGCGACGAGGATCTCAACGTTCTCAGCCGCGACAGTGAGCCTCTCGTGCTGACCCGCGAGATCGGCGACTTCCTCCAATCGCCCGTGCCCCTGATCATTGCCAAATCGACCCTGCCGAGCCGCGTTCACCGCCGCGTGTCGTGTGATTATATCGGCGTGAAAAAGTATGACGCCGAAGGCCGGGTGAATGGCGAGGTCCGCTTCCTTGGCCTGTTCACCGCCGAGGCCTATGACGAGACCGCGCGCTCGATCCCCTTTGTGCGCCGCCGTGTCCAGAAGGTCATGACCGCCTCGGGCGCCGCCCCCGGTGGCCACACCGAAAAGGCGCTCGCCAACCTGATCGAGACCTGGCCGCGCGACGAACTGTTCCAGACCCGCTCGACCGTGCTTGGCCCCATGATCATGGGCGCGCTGCATCTCATCGGCCGCCCCCGCACGCGCGCCTTCCTGCGCCGGGACGAGTTTGACCGGTTCGTCACCGCGCTCGTCTTCGTACCGCGCGAATCCTATGACACGGCCCTGCGCCAGCGCATCGGCGCCCTGCTGACTGAGGCTTATCAGGGCGACCTGAAAAGCTTCCAGCCCTATTTTGACTCCGGCCCCCTCGCGCGCGTCCATTTCGAAATTGCGCTGCATCCGGATCATCCAGAGCCCGATCCGGAAGTCCTGGAACAACGCATCATCGAACTCGCCCGCACCTGGGATCAGGGCTTCCGCGAGCTCCTCATGAGCTCAGGTCTTTCGGGCCATGCACGCGACGGCGCCCGCGCCTTCATCGGCGCCTTCAATGCGGCCTATCGCGAAGCCTTCTCGCCCGAAGAGGCAATGCGCGACGTCACCTGCATGGCAGAGCTCAGCGCCGGCCAGCCCATCTTCGCCCGCGCCTACAGGCTGCCCGCTGACGCCCCGTCCAAGGTCCGCGTCAAGATCTATGCGCGCACAGGCTCCATCGCGCTGTCCCACTGCGTGCCGGTGTTTGAAAATCTCGGCCTGTTTGTGGATTTCGAAACCGGTTATCCCGTCCGCCCTCTGACGAAACCGGTCGAGGACGCCCCGGATGTTTACTGGGTTCACTCCCTCTCGATGGAGACCGCAGACGGTTCCTCCCTGCCACTCTCTGAGATTGCCCATGATTTCGAACAGGCCTTCCTCGCGGTCTGGGGCGGGCAGGCAGAAAATGACGGCTTCAACAAGCTGGTCCTCGTCGCCGGCGCCAGCTGGCGGGACGCCGCGCTGATCCGCGCGCTCGCTTCTTTCCGCCGCCAGAGCGGTCTGGACCAGCCCCAGGAAGTGCAGGAAGCCGCGCTCGCCCGCTATCCGGCCGTCACGCGGCTCGTGCTGGAACTCTTCGCCGCCCGGCTTGATCCGGCCGCCCACAAGACGCTTGAAGCGCGCCGGAAGGCGCAGGCTGAAATCGTCAAACGGTTTGAAGAGGCGATGAAAGATGTCGTCAGCCTGGCCGATGATGTCGTGCTGCGCCGGCTCTTCCATCTTGTCGAAGCCCTTCAGCGTACGAACTTCTATCAACGGGATGAAGACGGCGCGGCGCGCCCGTTCATCAGCTTCAAGGTCGCCAGCCGCGAACTGGCCGACCTGCCCGAGCCCAAACCCTTCCGCGAAATCTTCATGCACAGCCCGCAGGTCGAAGGCGTCCATCTCCGCTTCGGTCCGGTCGCGCGCGGCGGCCTGCGCTGGTCAGACCGGCCGTCCGATTATCGCACCGAAGTTCTCGGCCTGGTAAAGGCCCAGCAGGTGAAGAACGCCGTCATTGTCCCTGTCGGTTCCAAAGGCGGCTTCTATCCCAAACAGCTCGCCGACCGGTCAAACCGCGACGCCTGGTTTGAAAGCGGGCGCGACGCCTACAAACAGTTCATCACCTCGCTGCTCGGCATCACCGACAACATCGTAGACGGAAAAATCGTCCACCCTGCCAGCACCGTGATCTGGGATGGGGAAGACCCCTATCTCGTCGTCGCCGCCGATAAAGGCACGGCCACCTTCTCTGACACCGCCAACGCCATCAGCCTCGAAAAAGGCCACTGGCTGGGAGACGCCTTCGCCTCGGGCGGGTCGGCCGGCTATGACCACAAGAAGATGGGCATCACCGCGCGCGGCGCCTGGGAAGCGGTCAAACGCCACTTCCGCGAAATGGGCAAAGATATTCAGACAGAGCCCTTCACCGTCATCGGCGTCGGCGACATGTCGGGCGACGTGTTCGGCAATGGCATGCTGCTCTCTCCCGAAATCCGTCTCGTCGCGGCCTTCAACCATATGCACATCTTCCTCGATCCTGATCCGAAGGACGCAAAGAAATGCCTCGCCGAGCGTGAGCGCATGTTCGAGCTGCCACGGTCGAGCTGGGCGGACTATAACACCAAGCTCATCTCCAGGGGCGGGGGCATCTTCGAGCGCGCCGCCAAGTCGATCACGCTGACGCCCGAGATCAAATCCCTGGCCGGTATCGGCAAGGATGTCGTCACGCCCGATGAGCTGATCAACGCCCTCCTCAAGGCTGAGGCCGACCTCCTCTGGTTCGGCGGCATCGGCACCTATGTGAAGGCCGCCCATGAGAGCCACGCCGATGTCGGCGACCGGGCCAATGACAGCCTGCGCGTCAATGGCCGCGATCTCAAATCCAAGGTCATCGGGGAGGGGGCAAATCTCGGCATGACCCAGGCCGCCCGCATCGAATTTGCCCTTGCTGGCGGGCGCCTCAACACCGACGCCATCGATAATTCGGCGGGCGTCGATTCCTCCGACCACGAAGTGAACATCAAGATCCTCGCGGCTGAAGCCATCCGTCTCGGCGGGCTGACGGAGACGACACGCAATCCCATGCTGGCGCAGATGACCGATGATGTCGCCCGCCTCGTCCTCACCCATAACTATGACCAGACCAACACTTTGAGCCTCGCCGAGGCGACCGCCAGCGAAGACCATGAAGCCCTTGAGCGGCTGATGGTCTATCTCGAAGAGCGCGGCGTGCTCAGCCGCCCGCTCGAAGGGCTCCCCTCGACGCAGGAGATGCAGGCACGCGGCGCCGAAGGCCGCCCGCTGACGCGGCCCGAGCTTGCCGTGCTGCTCGCCTGGTCCAAGATCGTCCTCTTCGACGATATCGTCGCTTCGGACCTGCCGGACGATCCATTTTTTGCCGAAGTCCTCAAAGGGTATTTCCCGAGCCCGATCGACGGCTTCGAGGAAGCCCTCGCCAACCACCGCCTGCGCCGCGAGATCATCGCCACCGTCATCGCCAATCGCAGCCTCGATCTGGGCGGCCCCGTCGCCATCCTCCGCCTGCGCGAGCTCACCGGCGCGGCGCCCGCGCTCGCCATCTGCGGCCTCGAAGCGGCCCGCGCCGTGCTCGACATCGCCGGCTTCCGCAAGGAAGTCTACGCGCTCGACAACAAGGTCTCCGCCGAGTTGCAGACGGAGCTTCACCTCGAAGCGGTCAGCGCCGTCAGCGAAGCGGCCGCCTGGTTCATCCGTACCCTGCCGGAAAAATCCACCGGCGAGGCGGTCGCGGCCACGCACGGCCCGCTGAATGAGCTGAAAGCCGCCCTCAGCGATATCCAGACGTCCTATCCCGCCTCGCGGATCGAGCGTTCGGCCCGCGCCTTCATCAAGCGCGGCGCCCCGGACGCCCTCGCCCGCTGGGCGGCGGCCATGGGCTACTTCGCCCAAGGCCTCGTCGTCACCGACATCGCCGCCCGCACCGGCCGCAAGGTCGTTGAAGCTGGCGCCACCTTCTACCAGGCGGGCGACGCCCTCCGGCTCGACCGTCTGCGGACATCCGCGCGCGAAGGCCTCATCAAGGCGCCCTATTGGGACCGTGTCGCCGGCCGGCGCCTCATCTCAGAGCTCGTGCGCCTGCAGGCCAGCGTGTCTGAGGAAGCCCTCAGCGCAGGCGGGCTGGAACCCTGGCTCGACGCCCGCAATGATGGCCGCAAACAGCTCCTCGCCACGCTGGGCGCCCTCAGCAAGGATCGCGACTGGTCCTTCGCCAAATTTGCCCTCTCCACCGACGCGGTGCGCCAGTTCATGGGGCGTTAACAAGCGAGACAATTGAAAAAAGTCGGGGAATCGCGCCGGGCTCCACACAACGTTTACGCATGTTATCCACAGTGAAAAACATGCTGAGATTGTATCACTGGCCCCTCGACCCCGCCGGCCGCATGGTCCGGCTCGTGCTCGCCGAGAAGGGCGAGCCGTTCGAGGCCGTATCCTCCCGCCCCTGGGCACCGGAGCTTGAGATCGCCTCGATAGCGCCCGGCGCGGTGGCCCCTGCCTTGGTGTCTACACACGGCGCCACCCCCCGTTTTGCCGCCAGCGGCACGCGCGCCATCTGTGAGCATCTCGAAGAAATCCGCCCCGTGCCGTCGCTCCTCCCGGATGACCGCACAGAACGCGCCGAGGCCCGCCGCCTCTGGTCATGGGTCGAGGCGGGCATGGAGGAAGTCACCGACACCCTCCTGTCGGAACGTGTCATCCAGTGGACCCACCGTGGCCGTCAGCCTGATTCGGAGAAGCTCCGCCTCGGCGCCCATGCCCTGCGGGGCCGTCTCACCTTCCTCAACGCCCTCGCCGAGCAGCGCGGCAACCTCGCCGGCCGCCACCTCTCGCTCGCAGACTTCGCCGCCGCCGCGCATCTGTCCGCCTACGACTATTTCGGCGACGTGCAGTGGGACGCCGTGCCAGACCTCAAAGCCTGGTATATGCGGATAAAGTCGCGCCCGAGTTTCAGGCCGATCCTTGCTGACCGCCTGGAGGCTGCCCGTCCCGTACCCCATTATGCAGAGCTCGATTTCTGACCCCGAAACCACGCTAAAAGCCCGTGCCCTCGCCCTCGGCTTTGACGCCGCCGGCATTGCGCGCGCCGATGAGGCGTGGCCTGCCGCCGAGCGTCTGAAAACCTTTGTCGAGCTTGGCCGCCATGGCGACATGGCCTGGATGGAAACCACGCTCGCCCGCCGCAGCGCCCCGACTTCCATGTGGCCCGAAGCCCGCTCCGCCCTCGTCGTCGCGATGAATTACGGGCCGGACCACAACCCCCTCGACACGCTCGCCCAAACGGCCACCGGCAACATCTCCGTCTATGCGCGGGGAAGGGACTATCACGACCTCATCAAATCCCGCCTCAAACAGCTCGCCGGCGAAGTCGCGCAGATCACCGGCGCCGATGTCAAAGTCTTCGTCGACACCGCCCCGCTGATGGAAAAGCCCCTCGCCCAGAAGGCCGGCCTCGGCTGGCAGGGCCGCCACACAAACCTCGTCAGCCGCGATCTCGGCTCCTGGTTCTTCCTCGGCACGGTCCTCACCAGCGCCGCCCTCACGCCCGATGCCCCCGAGCCCGACCATTGCGGCTCCTGCCGCGCCTGCCTCGACATCTGCCCCACAAATGCGTTCCCCGCGCCTTACCAGCTCGACGCCCGCCGTTGCATTTCCTACCTCACCATCGAACAGGGCGGCCCGATCCCGGCAGAGTTCCGCCCCGCGATGGGCAACCGCATCTATGGCTGCGATGATTGCCTGGCCGCCTGTCCCTGGAACAAGTTTGCCAGCAGCGCGTCTGAATCAGCCCTCTATGCGCGCGCAGAACTCAAAGGCCCGGGCCTGGATGAACTCGCCGCCCTCGATGACGCGGCCTTCCGCGATGTCTTCTCCGGCTCCCCGGTGAAACGCTCGGGCCGCGACCGGTTCGTCCGCAATGTCTGCATCGCCATCGGCAATTCGGGTGAGCCGCGCCTCACCGCCAGCCTGTTGCCGCTGCTGCACGACACCGCCCCGGTGGTGCGCGGGGCGGCCATCTGGGCGCTCGCCCGCCTTGATCCTGCCCGCTTTGCAGCCGAAAAGGCGCGCCTCAGGCCGTCAGAGCATGATATGTCGGTATTGGCAGAATGGGACGAGACAGCCGCATGAGTGATGGCATGAGCGACGGCATGAACCACACCGCCCCCGGCTACCGCGACGGCCCCGTGCCGCCAAAGCGCAAAGCCCCCCTCTGGCGCCGCATTCTCGTGGGCATCGTCCTCACCGGCATCGGCCTCTTCATCCTCTTCCATCTCTACGCGCTGATCCTGCGCTTCGCGCCCATCCCCGGCACCATCCTGATGACCCAGCGCGCGATGCAGGGCGAAGACGTCCAGCGCGACTGGGTCTCGCTCGACAACATCTCCCCCCGCCTCGTCTATGCGGTGATCGCTGCCGAAGACGCCAAATTCTGCGCTCATGGCGGCATCGACTGGGAAGCGATTGAAGCCGCCCGCGAATGGAACGCCAAAAACCCCGACCGCAACCGCCGCGGCGGCTCCACCATCAGCCAGCAGACGGCCAAGAATGTCTTCTTCTGGAATGGCGGGGGCATGCCCCGCAAGGCCGGCGAAGCCTGGATGACCTATGTGATCGAAACGGTCTGGGGCAAGCGCCGCATCATGGAAGCCTATCTCAACGTTGCCGAATGGGGTGACGGCATCTTCGGCGCCGAGGCGGCCGCGCAGGAACGTTTCGGCAAATCGGCCGCCGACCTCACAGAGTACGAAGCCGCTTTACTCGCCGCCGTCCTTCCGTCCCCGAACAAATGGCGCGCCGTCAATCCGGGCCCTTACGTCCAGCGCCGCGCCGGCTCCATCCAGGGCCGCATGCGCGTCGTGGCGAATGAAGGCTACGCCGCCTGCGTCTTCGGCGGCGACGCCCCCAAACTTCCGCCGCGCGAAACCCCCAAAGGCGAAGCGCCCCGGCCTCCGCCTGTGTTCGAAGAGCTCCCCGAAGCCCCCGAAACCGGCGAAGAAGCCCTCGACACACCCCGCAACGCGAACGATGAACTCAACGACCTCCTGAACGCGGCCGACGATACCTTCCGCAATCCTCCGGCGGTGGAACCCGCGCCGGAAACACCCGCCGAAATCACCGAAGAGCCCGTGACAGAGCCCGAGCCTCTCCCGGAACCCGAGCCCACCGATCCGCCCCCGGAAGAGCGACCCTCAACGGGCCCGACAGAACTCCGCCCGCCGGAGTAACCGCCCCCCAACCCGTAGGGTGCATTAAGCGCAGCGCAATGCACCAAACTGTCCCCAATTGTCCTGATTTGTCCCAAACTGTCCCCTGAATGTCCGGCCCTGACCGTTGGAGTTTTTCTGGAGTTTTCTGGCAAAACCTCCAACGGCGCGCTGACTTATAGCCACCCCACCCCAACCCTCCCCATAGTCATGGGGAGGGGGCAGGTTTCGCCAGCCTGAAAACGTCCCTCTCCCCACAGAACAACAGGTCCCCTCCCCATGACTATGGGGAGGGATAGGGTGGGGGAGCTTTCCGCGCGATACGATTTCCCCGCAAAAAACCGCGAACAACCCCCGCCCTATCCATCTCCACTTCCCCGACACCCTCACCACAACACACCCTAAAAACCCCCGCCCAATCCGACCGGCCCCACGCCCCCGCTATCCTCCCGGCAGATGCACTACGCCTTCGCCACCCCGCTCCCCGGCCTCAGCCTGATCCAGCGCCTCCTCTGGCCGCTGATCTTTGTACAGCTGATTGCCCTGCGCGACTGGGTGCGCCAGCATTATGGCCGCGGCGTGCCTTACTGGATCACCATCTCGAAGTTCGGAAAGGTCCGCCTGCGCCATCTGCCTACGGATTTTTCCTTCAGCTACGCGGCGCCGGTCTCCTACGAAACCTTCGGCCACGACTATTCTGCCGGGCTCACCCGCGCGCTGCTGGCCGCCACCTGCACGGAAGAAGAAACGCCCGCTGCGCCATGCCCAGCGCCAGCGCAAACCATGCCCCAAACGCAATCGGGGCAGGCCCCCTCTCAAAAGGGAATGGCCCACCCCGACACGTCTTAGCCGCATCTGCCGTCCCCGGATCACCGGGGAGAAAGACTTTCGCCGGACGGCTCACGCCGCTCCGGCCAAAACTGCTGGCCTACATGGTCACGACCACTTTGCCCTGAGCTTTCCGGTCCTGCAGTTCACGGATGGCGTCCGCCGCCTGCTCCATCGGATAGGAGCCTGAAATGTGCGGGCGGATCTTGCCCGCCTTGTAGAGGTCAAAGAGTTCCTTGACGTTCTGCTGGTGCGCCTTGGGGTCGCGCGCCACCGCCGCGCCCCAGAAGACGCCGCGCACATCGCAGCTTTTCAGCAGCGTCAGGTTCAGCGGCAGTTTCGGAATGCCCGCCGGGAAGCCGATGACGAGGAAGCGCCCTTCCCAGTTCATCGCGCGCACGGCCGGCTCGGCATAATTGCCGCCCACCCCGTCATAGATGATATCGACCCCGCCGCCGGAAATCGCCTTGATGTCCTCGGAGAATTTCTTCTGCCCGTCCCGGTCCAGTTCGCGCTCGTAAACGAGGCCCTTGTCAGCGCCCTTCGAGAGGCAGAAATCCACCTTCTCCTGGCTCGATGCCGCCGCGATCACTTCCAGGCCCATCGCCTTGCCAAGCTCAACGGCCGCAATGCCCACCCCGCCGGCCGCGCCAAGCACGAGCAGCTTCTCGCCGGGCTTTGGATCGGCCCGGTCCTTGAGGGCATAATAGGAGGTGCCATAGGTCATCAGAAAGGCGGCCGCCTCTTCAAACGGCATCCCCTCCGGGATCGGCATCACGCCGTGTGCGGCGGCAAGGCAATATTCGGCCATCCCGCCATTGCCGGTCGAGGCCAGCACCCGGTCGCCCGGCTTCACATGGGCCACGCCCTCGCCGACAGCGGCAACGATCCCGGCCACTTCCCCGCCCGGAGAGAACGGGCGCGGCGGCTTGAACTGATACATGTCCTGGATGATCAGCACGTCAGGATAATTCACCCCGCAGGCCTTGACCTGCACCAGAACCTGCCCCTTGCCGGGGGTCGGCACCGCCACATCCTCGATCACCAGCGCCTCTGGCCCGCCGACCACTTTTGATAATACGGCTTTCATCGGCCTCTCCCTTCAAAGCTTGTTGTTTCACCTCCCAGACGGTAGCCATGCCGCGAGCAGGCGCCAAGCCTTACGCGAGGGGAAAGGAACCATTGCGATGTCTAAAATCTGGGCTCTGGCCCTTCATGGCGGCGCGGGACCGATCCCGGGACGCGACTATGCGCCCGAAGAAGCCCATATCGCGGGCCTCCTGAAACGGGGGGCGCAGGCGCTCGCCGCCGGCGAAGCCGCGCTTGATGTCGTCGAAGCGATGGTGATCGACATGGAAGCCTCCGGTCTCTACGTGGCCGGCAAGGGCGCAAGCCCCAATACCGCCGGCGAATGGGAACTCGACGCCGCCATCATGGACGGTCGCACGCGCAATGCCGGCGCGGTCGGCGCGCTGCAAGGCTTTGAAAGCCCCATCCGCGCCGCGCGCACTGTGCTGGAGAAAACCCCCAACGTCCTGATCGTCGGCAAAGGCGCGCAGGCAATCGCCAGCGCCGCCGGCCTCGCCCGTATCAGCGATCCGGCGAGCTATTATGGCGCCGTGGATGAAGACACCGTCCAGGATGGCAGCGTCCAGATGGGCACGGTCGGCGCAGTCGCGCTCGATATCTATGGCGATATGGCGGCGGCCACCTCCACCGGCGGCGTCCTCGCCAAGACGCCCGGCCGCATCGGCGACACGCCGATCATCGGCGCGGGCACATGGGCAGACGAGCGCTGCGCGATCTCCTGCACCGGCCTTGGCGAATATTTCATCCGCGCCAACGCCGCCGCAGACGTTTCCGCCCGCATCCGTTATGGCGGCGCAACGCTCGGGCCTGCCCTCAGCGGGGCGCTGGATGACGTCAAACGCCTCGGCGGCAATGGCGGCATGATCGGCGTCTCGGCAACCGGCGAACTCGCGTCCGGTTTCAATTCCTCTGGCCTGAAACGCGGCCTCGCCGACTGGAAAGGCCGATTTGAAGTGGCAACCTTCCTATGACTGTTCTTTTCTGGGCGCTCTCCGTCATCATCGTCTTCGCCATCGTGCTGGCCGCGCAGATGCGGATGATCATATCCGTAGCCCTGCGCCGGGCGCTGGCGGCGAAGTTCGGCGGCGGGCCGAGCGATGTCGAATACCGCGCCGCGATCCTCTCGCTCGGGCGCGGCCCGGCCACAACCGATGCCGAGAAACATCTTGAGGCAGAATATCCAAAC
Organism: Hyphomonas sp.; assembly: GCA_046293975.1. Classification (GTDB taxonomy): domain Bacteria; phylum Pseudomonadota; class Alphaproteobacteria; order Caulobacterales; family Hyphomonadaceae; genus Hyphomonas. The sequence continues at coordinate 32,284 of JBKBIZ010000009.1, forward strand.
CCCGTTGGCCAGCTGAAGCTCGCCCGCCGGGTTTCGCTGGCTGGGCCGCTGGCCCTTCTGATCGTGGTGGCCATTGGCCGTTTCGGACTGGGCGTTTTCTGATGCGGGGCTTTTTCGCCATAGGCTCTGAGCGCATTTCCAAGCCGATGAACCTCGGCGCCCTGATGCGCACCGCCCATGCCTTCGGCGCCAGCTTTGTCTTCTCCATTGATGCCGAACGAAACCTCAAAGAGGCCTACGCCGCCGACACCTCCAAATCCGCGGGTCAGATCCCTTACTATCAGTGGGATTCGCTTGACGAAATGCAGCTGCCCAAGGGCTGCCAGCTTGTCGGCATCGAACTGACAGACGACGCGGTGGAGCTGCCCGTTTTCCGGCATCCGCCGCAGGCGGCCTATATACTCGGGCCCGAGAAGGGAAACCTGTCGGCCGCCGCGATTGAGCGCTGCGCCCATGTCGTGAAGATCCCGACGCGGTTCTGCATCAATGTGAGCCTTGCCGGCGCGCTGGTGATGTATGATCGCCATCTCTCGATTGGCGGCTATGGCCCCCGCCCCATCATGCCGGGCGGCCCGGATGGCGCGCGTCGCCGTAAATATGTTCCGGGGCCTGACAGAAAGAAATCCGAAGGCTGATCTGGCGGCCTAGCGCGCGCCGAGCAGCTTCTGCACCATGCCCATCACACCGGTAAAGCGCAGCCCGCCATCGCGCACGGCAAGGGCGTAGCAAATCTCATCCGCGTCCGCGACCGGCTGGTGGGTATCGTTCGGCCCGTTCAGGCAGACATCGCCCGGACCATAGTTTCCGCGCTCGTCAGAAAAGCCGCCTGAGAGCACCATCGTGAATTCATTTCCACCATGCGAATGGCGCGGGATTTTTGAGCCCGCCGTAATCCGGTAAAGCTCAACCTCCATAGTCGAGCTGATATCCAGTTTCAGGCGCTTCAGACCTAAGCCCATCATCTGCCAGCCCTGCTTGCTCGCCGCATCAAGCGCCGCGCCGCGCACGGGCTCAGGCAGGCTGAGCATTTCACCGAGCGCGTCGCCAGCGGCCTTGCCGGCGGCGCGCTGCATCTCGGGCGGCGCCTCAAGCGCGTTAATCCGGGCAAGCGTCCGCTCCAGCGCGTCATCACTCATCTGCGCCTCAGGGGCCGCGTCCAGGAAATTACCCGAGATCATCTCGCTCACGGCAACTGAGCGGCGCACATCAGAGCGCATCAGGCTCTGGGCTTCCAGCATCAGGGCAAAGGCCGGGTCGATACAACCGGCCGCATAAGCGCTGTAGAGTTCGCTGAAGCTGTTTTGAGAGGCAGAAGTCATATTCGTCAGAAAGTCCCATTACTTCAGGAAGAGATTGTCCGGTTTGCGGTTTCGTCAAGCCATCACGGCCCGAGATTGCAGTCACCGGGTCAAACACCCCCTTCGAGTTCACCTTTCAGGCGCGTGAAAGCCAGACGGATACGCGATTTGACCGTTCCGAGTGGCAGGTTGAAGGTTCGGGCGATTTCCGAATGGGACAGGCCATCATAAAAAGCCGCCTGAATGAGGATCAGCTGGTCCTGCGGCAGACGGGTCAGCCGATCGCGCACCACAGTATCCAGCTGCTGACGGGAAACTGTCTGGTCCGGGGTTTCGATTTCTGGCGGTTGCAGGATCGGATCTTCGGCGCTCAGCTCCGGCCGGCGCTGGCGACGCTGCGCATCGATCCGGCGATTGCGGGCAATCCTGAAAATCCAGGTCGAAACAGATGCCTGGGCGCGGTCATACATTCCCGCCTTCTGCCAGACGGTAATCATCACGTCCTGCGCCAGCTCCTCAGCTTCAGCGTCCGCCGCGCCAAGGCGCAGCATGAACCCTTTTATCCGGGGCGCGTAATAGCTGAATAGATCAGCAAACGCGTTGCGGCACCGCCGCTCAGCAATAGCGGCCATGTGGTCTGCGTGTCGCTCCCGCAGGACGGGGTCTGCTGTGCGAACGGTATGGTCGAACACGCGCTTGGCCTTTCGCGGAACCGGACGCTCATTGTCTGTCTTCATGAACCGCAAGGCAACCATCGCGTTTGTCATTTCCCCATTATGCTCGTGTCAGGTGTTTTGCTTGAGAATGCCCCCGGTGTATGGATCAGGGAGCGTCGGAGGTACTGTGTGAGTATTTTATTTAGTGTGCAACAAAAAATGGCAACTCTGTGCCGCCCTCTCGGAATCGTGATGGTTGCTGCCGTGATGGCGGGGTCAGCCGCCGCAGAGGCCAAGGCGGTCGGCCGCTTCAAGGACTGGGCGGTTTTCACGGAAGAAAAGGGCGGCGACCTTGTCTGCTATGCGACCACTCAAGCGACCTCGAAAGCGCCCGCTTCGGTTAAGCATGGCGATGTCTGGTACTATGTAACGAGCTGGAAATCCGGCCAGGCAAAAAACCAGCCGAGCTTCCGCGTCACATATGACCTGAATACAGACAAGGCGCCCAAGACCACGATCGGGCGTTCCTCCTGGCAGATGTTTGCCGTTGGCGGGGAAGCCTTTGCCGAAGATGCGGACGATCCGCGGATCGTTGATGCCCTCAAGAAGGGCTCCAGCCTGACCGTCACAGGTCAATCGGCACGCAGCACAAATGTCAGCTATCGCTTCTCACTCAGTGGTTCGGCCGATGCGATCGCCCGGGCCGAAGAGGCCTGCCGCTAAGACGCAAACGAAAAGCGGCGGCCACCCAAGGTGACCGCCGCTTCCTGTTCAGTTTCCTGAACCTGTCGTGATTACTGCGTAACCGGCGTCAGGATGATCTCGACGCGGCGGTTCTGCGAACGGCCAGCCTCGGTGGAGTTGTCCGCAACCGGATAGTCGATACCCATGCCGATAGCCGACATGCGAACGGACTGGACGCCCTGATTGGTCAGGTAGCTGCGAACCGCGTCAGCACGCTGCTGCGAGAGACGCTGGTTGAAATCACGGGCGCCTTCCGAGGAAGCGTGGCCGCGGATGTCAACGGCAGTCGAGGGATACTCATTCAGAGTCGCAGCGACATTGTTCAGCGTCTGGAAGAAGGCAGGCTGAATCTGGGCGCTGCCCTGCTGGAACGAAATGCCCGACGGCATGGTCAGCGCGATCTGGTCGCCCTGGCGCTCGATTTCGATGCCCGTACCGGCGGTTTGCTGACGCAGTTTTTCTTCCTGCTTGTCCATGTAAACGCCGACAGACGCGCCGGCGACAGCGCCGACAGCAGCACCGATTGCTGCGTTACGCTTGTCGTCACCACCGGCCATCATGCCGGCACCTGCGCCAAGAATTGCACCGGCAGCACCGGTGGTAAGTACGCGCTGGCTGGGACCAGTTTCGCACGCATGAATGATCGGCAGCATGAGCGCGGCCGCGATTAGGACTGATTTCTTCATAGGAGAACTCCCTTTGGCTGAAGTAGCGTTGCCGCCTGTCGCATGCTGAACCTGAACAGGGCCCAACAAGAGCGGCTTGTTTTGAATTTCCCCTCTGAAATGAAGGGATTTTCGATTTCTGGCGCGTTACAATCTGTCCATGTTCCCGCCGTTTTGTTTGTATCATTGCTCATGCTATAGGCCCGCACATGACTGTAACCCTGAACCTCAGCCGCCCGAACAATGCTGTGCCTGGCAAGAAACGCCTGACAGGGCTTTCAGTTCCCGCGCTCAAGGCAGAAATGGAAGCCCTCGGCCTTGAGCCGAAGGCAGCGAACATGCGCGCCAAACAGGTGCGCCGCTGGATTCACCATTTCGGGGTCACCGATTTTGCCGCGATGACCGATATCGCCAAGGATCTGCGCGCTCAGCTCGCCGAGAAGTTCGAGGTCGACCGGCCCGAAATCGCCGACCACCAGGTCAGCCGTGACGGCACCCAGAAATGGCTGACCCGCTATGGCCCCGGCATTGAAGGCGAAAGCGTCTACATTCCGGATGTCGGCAAGGCAGGCGCGCTCTGCGTCTCAAGCCAGGTCGGCTGCACCCTCAACTGCACTTTCTGCCATACGGGCACTCAGGCGCTCGTCCGCAATCTGACGGCTCAGGAAATTGTTCAGCAGGTGATCATCACTCGCGACGCGCTGTCGGAATGGCCAAGTTCCATCGAAGAGCGGCGCCTGACGAACATCGTCTTCATGGGCATGGGCGAGCCGCTGTATAATCTCGACAATGTGGCCGAGGCTATCGACACGATCTCCGATGGCGACGGCATGGCGATCGGCCGGCGCCGCATTACCGTCTCGACGGCCGGCGTTGCGCCCAAGATCCCGGAACTCGGCGAACGCACTGGCGCGATGCTTGCGATCTCCCTGCACGCCACCAATAACGATTTGCGCAATGAACTCGTCCCGCTCAACCGCAAATACGACATCCAGACGCTGTTCGAGGCGATCCGTGCCTATCCGGGCCTTGGCAATGCGAAACGTGTCACGTTTGAATATGTCATGCTCAAAGGCGTCAACGATACGCTCGCTGAAGCGCGCGATCTGGTGAAGCTGATGAAGGGCGTGCCCTCGAAGATCAACCTCATTCCGTTCAATCCCTGGCCGGGCTCTCCCTATGAGTGTTCGGACTGGGAGACGATTGACGAATTCGCCGAAGTGCTGAACCGGGCGGGCTATGCCTCCCCCATCCGCACACCGCGCGGGCGCGATATCCTCGCCGCCTGCGGCCAGCTCCGCTCCGAAAGCGTCAAGGTACGCGCCAGCGAGCTGCGCCGGCAGCAGCAGGCTTCAGCCGAAGGCGCTGAAGGCTAAGCGCCGCTTCTCAGCGCTTCTTGTGAACCATCCGGTCCCAGATCGCACCGGGGATGTTGGAATAGTCATCCGTCCACGCACGTCCGCCATCGCTCTCCAGAATGCTCCATGCGCCTGTCGTATCGAGCGGTGCCAACGCCAGGTCATTGCGCGCCAGCGCGACAACCGTACTGGACTGCGCGCGATAGCCCTCCCCTACCAGCGTTCGATACTGTGTGCGCGCCGGCACACCGAGTTCGCCGGCCACCCGCGCCACCACTGTCTCCAGCCCCATATAGCGATTGGACACATGCAGCAGGACGACACCGTCATCCTTGATCCGGGACATATAGAGTGCAATCGCCTCCCGCGTCAGAAGATGCGCAGGGACCGAGTCTGATGAGAAGGCATCGATCAGTAGGATGTCGTATGCATCTTCGGATTCATCCGCCAGAGTGAGCCGGCCATCACCGAGCACAATATCCGCGTCCGGAGCACATTCGGAAAGGAATGTGAAGCTTTCCGGATCCTGAGCCAGGCGCGCGACGATGGGATCAATTTCATAGAAGGTGTAATGCTGGCCGGGCCAAGCATAGCAAGCGACCGAGCCGACCCCCAGCCCGAGCACCCCGACTTTGCCGGGACGATTGTGCGCTGAAAAGACCTGTCCGATCGGCGTTTCGGGCGCGTAATAGGTCGCGGGCCGCCACGCATCCTCACCCACAGCCTGCGCGCCATGCAGGGTCGTCCCATGCACCATCACCCGGTAGCCGTCGCGCTCATGGATCTTGACGACCCCAAAGAAACCACGTTCGGAATATGCCCCTATCGTGGGGCTGGCCGAAATACCTATGACCCAGATCGATGCGGCCGCCACGACGCTGGCGAGGCGCGAACGCCGCACCAGATAGAGAAGAACAAGCGCCACCGTCAGCAGGATGAAGAAAGATCGTTTATCCTGCCCCGCCAGGGCGGGCACCTGATAGACGAAAGCAGAGATCACCGCTGCACCGGCTGCAACACCCGCCATGACAATCATCCAGGTCGGACCGAGCCAGTAGCGCTGCGGCAGCAGAAGCAGCGCCGCGATCAGCATCAACGGATACTCGGCAATGCTGTTGAAGATCACGGGAACAAGGAGCGCATTAAACGCCCCGCCCAGTACGCCGCCCAGAGACATCAACAGATAGAATTCCGTCAGCCGCCCCGTCTCGGGCCGGTCATCAGCCAGCAGGCCATGACAGGCCACGGCGGCAAAGAACAAGGCGCCCAGATGTACGCAGAAACTCAGGAGCGTCGGCACCCCTGACACCTTGGTCAGAGTAAACAGCGCCAACCCGACAAACACCGGCAGGATGGCAAGTGACAGGGCCCGCCCGATCACCGGCCGCTTGGAAAAGACAACAATGAAGCTGGCAATGTAAAGCATCAGCGGCGGGGCCCAGAGGAAGGGCGCGCTGGCCACATCCGTCGCGATATGGGTTGTCACGCCCATCAACAGGCTCGAGGGCACGAAGGCGAGGACCAGCCACCACAGGCGCTGGCGCCAACGTGCCGCGCGGTATTCCCCTTCAACAGCTTCGTCTCTCACCGCCACAGGCGCCGGCACAACCGGCGCCGGGGATTTAAGGGTCAGCAGCCCACATCCGATCAGCAGCAGGAGAAGCAGTACATATCCCCCAGACCACGCCATCGCCTGCCCCGCCAGCGGCGCCAGGGGTTCCAGCAGCAACGGATAGGCCGCCAGGCCCAGCAATGAGCCGGCATTGCTGGCCGCGTAGAGGTGATAGGGGTCATGCGCATCTTCCCGGCCCGTGCGGGCATACCAGGCCTGAATCAGGGGCGCGGTCGCCGAGATGATCGCAAAGGGCGGCGCAATCGACAGTGCAAACACCCCGATCAGCCAGAGAGCTGGCCGCGCCGGGTCAGGACTTCCGAAAACGCTGGTCAACTCAAATGGCAATACAAGCGCCGCCAGGAGAAGCAGGGCGCCATGTATCATCACCTGAAGCCGCAGAGCCTTCACCAGATGCGTGAGCAGATGGGCATACGCATAACCCGCCAGCAGGGCCGCCTGAAAGCAGACCAGAGAGACATTCCACACATTCGGTGAGCCCCCGAGCAGCGGCGTTGCCATACGCGCAAACATCGGCTGGACGAGAAACACCAGCGCCGCAGACAGGAAGACCGTAACGGCGAAAGGCATGCCTCCCAGCCGGCGCAGGACTGGGCCAGGCGGCAAGGCACTGGCAGCAGGATATTGGCTCATGGACTCCCCCTTTGACCTCAGACTAGCCGGATCGGGTAAAGGAACCGCTTTCACCGCTGGCCAGGGCCGGCAGACGCGCTGCATATGGCGCAGTTGCGAATCCCCACCCGATGGCTAACCTGCAAACCATGCGCATCCCCCTCTTTCTCATTGCCCTCTGCGGCGCGGTTCTCTCGGCCTGTAGCAGTCGCGAAGATGGGCCTTGCCAGACCCGAAGTTTCGAGAACCTGCCCTATCTGGTGTGCAGTTTCGATGTTGCCGATGATGATATCCGCCTCTTCCTGCGAGATGAAACCGGCGTGCCGTTCGGCCAGTTCGACCGGCTGGCAAACCATGTCGCGTCCAGAGGCGGCAGTCTTGTCTTCGCCATGAATGCCGGCATGTATCATGACGACCGCCGCCCGGTCGGGCTCTATATCGAGGAAGGCGAGGCAGAGATGGGGCTCGTCCGTTCCGCCGGCCCGGGCAATTTCGGTATGCTGCCCAACGGTGTCTTCTGGATAGACAGCGGTGTGGCGGGTGTGTCTGAAACGCTCGCCTATGATGAGCGCTTCCAGGATGCACCGCCCCGCTTTGCCACCCAGTCCGGCCCAATGCTGGTGATCGACGGCGAGCTTCACCCAGCCCTCAATCCCGATGGCACCAGCTTGCGTCGCCGCAACGGTGTCGGTGTCAGCCGGGACGGCCACCAAGTCTATTTCGTCATCAGCGATGTGCCGGTGAACTTCCATTCCTTCGCCCGCCTTTTCCGCGATGAGCTGGGCACACCCAATGCACTCTATCTCGATGGCGCCGTCTCCAAGGTCTATGTCCCGGCACTGGAGCGCAGCGAATCCGGGCTCGATATGGGCCCCATCGTCGGCGTCATCCGCGAATGAAGAAGCTCGCCCTTTCGCCGGAGCGCCGCCAGCGTCTGGTGGACGAGCTGCGCAAGATGTCTGCCCGCGATTTCGACATTCCCCTGAGCGAATTCCAGGCCGGCGAGGTGGTCGACCGAATGACCGCCCTCATCGGCCCGGCCGTTTATAACGAGGCGGTCCAGGACGTGCGCCTGCATCTCCAGAACCGGCTGGATGATCTTGATGGCGAGGTCTTCATCGAGGAGTCCTGAGCAGAACTTAAGCGTCGGGTAAGCCGGTTGCACATCGCCGGCGCGCGCCATATCTGCCCGGCAGACAAGTAAGAGACCTCCCATGACCCCCACATTGTACGGCCTGAAAAACTGCGACACCTGCAAGAAAGCCCTCAAGGAGCTTGAAGCAGACGGCAAACCGGCCGCGTTCGTGGACATCCGCGCCGAAGCAGACCTGCCCTCCAAACTGCCCCGCTGGATCGCGGCCGTCGGCGAGAAGCTCGTCAACCGCAGCTCCACCACTTGGCGCAGCCTGTCGGACGCCGACAAGGCGCGCGCCTCGGGCGTCACCCTGGAAGGCCTTCTCCTGGGCAATCCGACCCTGATCAAACGCCCGGTCATCGAGACGGGCGGCGAAGTGCTCGTGGGCTGGAGCGCGCAGACAAAATCCAGGATTGGCTGACAACCGTCCGAATTTTCGCGTACAAGCGACGGTAAGGCAGCGCGCATTCGTTTGACGTGAACTGACCTTCACGGCGGAGCTTTCCATGCGCCTTTTCCTTTTGGCCTGTGTCTTCAGTTTCTCTCTGGCAACCGGGTGCGCCTTAGCAGCGCCTGCGCGGGCAGGTCAGGGCGAGGCCCTCTCGGTGATGGCGGGCCGGGAGAGCCGCGAGCTCATTCTTTATACGCCCAAATCCGCCAAGGGCCCCGTGCCGGTGGTGCTCGTCTTCCATGGCGGCGGCGGGGGGGCCGAGTGGATGGCCGGAAGATCGCAAACCCTCACCCGCACCCTCACTGAGGCAGGCTACGCCGTAGCCTATATGAACGGCTCCTCCCGCCGGGGCGGAGACAAACTGCGCACCTGGAACGCCGCACATTGCTGCGCCTATGCCCAGCGCAGGAACATCGACGAAGCCGCCTATGCCGACGCCGCCATCGAAGCGCTCGACGCCCGCCTTGGCATCGACCGGGCCCGGATATTCCTGACCGGCCATTCCAATGGCGCCATGCTCTCCTACCGGCTCGCCGGGGCCATGAAGGTCACCCCGCGCGCCATCGCCCCGATCAGCGGCGCCATCTTCGCCGACCAGCCGGATATGCCGGCCCGCACGTCAATTTTCATGTATCATGCGCAAGACGATGAGGTGCTCAGCTATTCCGGCAGCCCCGATGACAAGGCCGAGCGCTGGCGCACGCAGCCCCATCTCGGTTTCGTAACGGCAGAGGCAAAGCTCGCAGAGATGAAAGCCTGCGGCGCGGCCACCGGTGTTTCCTCCGTTCCGGGAATAACGGCCACGACGCGAAGCTGCGCCGGGGGCTCCGTCCTCGTCGCGACCACCACCAGCGCCGGCGGTCATGAATGGCTCGCCCGTCCGCAGGCTGACTACCGGATTGAGGACGCCCTCCTCCTCTTTTTCAACAGCCAGAAATGAGCGGGCGCTAAGCCGTCACAAGCAACGACCCAAGGCGGTCGAGGGCGCTCGTCCAGCCAAGCTCGACCTCTGCGAGAAGATCTGATCCGTCAACGGCAAGTGTCTGCAATGTCACCACAAGGCGCGTCCCCTTGCCTTCTGCGATGAACTCTGCCGATACGAGGCTCATACCCTGTAGCTGCGCCTCATCCCGGATCACTTCGGTATAGATGATCCGCGCATCGGGCACGATATCATGATAGCGGCCGACAACCGTGGCAACGGGATGGCCCTCCACGAGACAGGTCTGAATGTCTTCCCCGCCAACACGGAAATCTGACGCATCATTGCGGATTTCGACCTCATCAGAAGGCGCCCCCCACACCCGCCGCAGATCCGGATTTGCCCAGGCATGAAATGTGCGCTCCGGGCTCGCCGCATAGGTCCGCTCCAGCGTGGCTGTTCTGTGGGCCATCGTTTTATGGCTCATTGCGTGTCTCCTTTGCTCTCAAGAATTTGTCCCAGGCGGTCGAGCCGCGCGTTCCAGGCGGCCTCATAGCGCGCAATCCACTGATCCAGCGCGGCGAGGCGCTGGGCCTCCAGTCGGCAGATCCGCACCCGGCCTGTCTTCACTGTGCTGATCAATCCGGCGTCTTCGAGCACCCGGACATGTTGCAGGAAACTCGGCAGCGCCATGTCATAAGGCGCCGCGAGATCTGCGACGCTCGCCTCGCCCTGCGCCAGGCGGGCTATCACCCCTCGGCGCGTTGCGTCGGCGAGGGCATGAAAGCCGCGATCAAGGGCGCGTATGTCTGGAGAAGTATTGTTAGGCATATGACTAAGTAATTCGATCTCGCGACAGCGGTCAAGTCACTTAGTCAATCACCTCACTTTTAAAGTACGCCGCGCCCATCGGCAAAGACGGGCAGCCTTAAAAACCGCAGGTCAGTTCTCGTCGTCTCGTCCGTCAGCGATATCTTCGGCGATATCCTGGACGGCGGAATCGGTGGCAGCGGCTACGTCTTCTGCGACCGAACTCGCTTCGGTCGCCGCGGCGCCCAGCATCCGGTCCATACGCGCGCCCGCAGATTGGAACGACCCATCCGCCAGCCGGAAAATCAGCATGACGGCAAAGAACAGGACCAGGATTGCGGTCAGCAATGCGTGAAAGGCTTTCATCTGTCTCTCGCCCCTTTGATCGACAATGGCGGATAGTTAATGCGCCGCGCGCCTAAAGGTTCCCCGTCGCCGGCTGTTGCCTTCCCCCTTTCCTGAGGACAGCATCTCGCCTATGTTGACAGCCATCCGAGGGGTGTCCGGCATGGGGCCGGGCTGAGAGTTACCCTTTGAACCTGATCCGGGTCATGCCGGCGCGAGGGACGGAGAACGAAATGGCCATCAAGGCCTCCCTGCCATCCACGATACCGGCCGTCGCCGCCGTGTATGACGCGTATCCTCCGGGGGCGCGCACGCGCCTGCTTGCCATCCGCGAGATGATCTTCGAAACGGCCGCTGACCTTCCCGAGGTTGGCGCCCTGACTGAAACCCTGAAATGGGGCGAACCCGCTTACCTTACCGAGATCACCAAGAGTGGCACCACGATCCGCCTCGCCTGGTCGCCGAAACATCCTGCATTCGTCAGCCTGTTCGTCAGCTGCCAGACCTCGCTGATCGAAGACTGGCGCGCGCGTTACAGCGATGACCTCACTTTTATCGGGAACCGCGAAATCCGCCTCCCCCTCGGCCAGCCCCTGCCCGGCGCGCCCCTCAGGCACTGTATCGGCATGGCCCTCACCTATCACAAGAGAAAGTCCGCCCAATGAACAAGCCAGCCAACCCCGGCGATTTCAACGCCCCCAAAGTCACGACCGGCGCCCTGCCCGCTTCGCGGAAGGTCTATTCCCGCCCCGAGCGCGACCCGGCCCTTGCCGTGCCCCACCGGGAGATTGACCTTCATCCGTCGGCGAACGAACCGCCCGTGCGCGTCTATGATACCTCCGGTCCCTATTCTGACCCTGAAGCCATCATCGATGTGGAAAAGGGTCTGCCCCGCCATCGCCGGGAGTGGCTGCTGGAACGCGGCGGCCTGGAGGAATATGACGGCCGGGACGTGAAGCCCGAGGACAATGGCGGCGCGACGGGCAAATACCTCGCGCGGGAGTTTCCGGTCAGGCACAAGCCTCTGCGCGGTTTGCAGGGCGCGATGGTGACGCAATATGAGTTTGCCAAGGCCGGGATCGTCACCAAGGAGATGATCTATGTGGCCGAGCGCGAAAATCTCGGCCGCCGCGCCGCGCTGGAAAACGCCCGCGCGCAGATTGACCAGGGCAATTCCTTTGGCGCCGACATTCCGGAATTCATCACGCCCGAATTCGTGCGCGACGAGATTGCCCGGGGCCGCGCCATCATTCCGGCCAATATCAACCATGCCGAGCTAGAGCCTCAGATCATCGGGCGCAACTTCCTTGTAAAGATCAATGCCAATATCGGCAATTCGGCCGTTGCCTCCTCGATCGAGGAAGAGGTCGACAAGATGGTCTGGGCGACCCGTTGGGGCGCGGACAATGTGATGGACCTTTCCACAGGCCGCAACATTCACAACACCCGCGAATGGATCATTCGCAATGCGCCGGTTCCCATCGGCACGGTGCCGATCTATCAGGCGCTGGAGAAGGTCAATGGCGTTGCTGAGGATCTCACCTGGGAAGTTTACCGCGACACGCTGATCGAGCAGTGCGAACAGGGCGTCGATTATTTCACCATCCATGCCGGCGTGCGGCTGGCCTATATTCACCTGACGGCGAAGCGCGTTTGCGGCATTGTCAGCCGGGGCGGGTCAATCATGGCCAAATGGATGCTGGCCCACCACAAGGAATCGTTCCTCTACGAACACTTCGCCGACATCTGCGACATCATGCGGGCGTATGATGTTTCGTTCTCTCTCGGCGATGGATTGCGGCCGGGCGCGATTGCCGACGCCAATGATGCGGCGCAGTTTGCCGAGCTGGAGACCCTCGGTGAGCTGACGAAGGTGGCGTGGGCCAAGGGTTGCCAGGTGATGATCGAGGGGCCCGGCCATGTGCCGATGCACAAGATCAAGATCAATATGGACAAGCAGCTGAAGCTGTGCGGCGAGGCGCCTTTCTATACGCTCGGGCCGCTGGTGACCGATATTGCGCCGGGGTATGACCATATCACCTCGGGCATCGGCGCGGCGATGATCGGGTGGTTTGGCACGTCCATGCTCTGCTATGTGACGCCCAAGGAGCATCTGGGATTGCCGGACCGGAACGACGTAAAGGTCGGCGTGATCACCTACCGGATTGCCGCCCATGCGGCTGACCTTGCCAAGGGACACCCGGCGGCGCAGCTGCGCGATGATGCGCTGTCGCGGGCGCGGTTCGAGTTCCGCTGGGAAGACCAGTTCAATCTGGCGCTCGACCCGGAAACGGCCCGCGACTTTCACGACCAGACCCTGCCGAAAGACGCCCATAAGGTCGCCCATTTCTGCTCCATGTGCGGCCCGAAATTCTGCTCGATGAAGATCACCGCCGAAGTGCGCGACTACGCCGCCGGACTATCCGAGAACGAACGACTGGACCTGGAACGCCAGGCCACAGAAGCGCGCAAGGGCATGGAAGAGAAGTCGAAAGAGTTTCTGGACAAGGGCGGGGAGATTTATCTCTCCGAGGATGGCCGGAAGCGGGAGGCGATTGACTGACCTACAATACCTAATCGCTGGCACGATTGCGCCAGCGATTAGGTAGTAAGGAGATCACGCCTCAACAGACATCTTCGCTAACATACACTGAAAGCAGCCCTCCCCCTTTAAGAGCTCATCACTCTTCTTTGTTCTCGAAGATATCTGCAGTTAGATCGTCTTGTATCTTTTGCATCTGACTGAGAACATACTTTTGATCAGCAGACCAAATGGTACCGTCCCCCAAACGTACACTGCTGATATAAGCTACACCTGTTCCATATTTATCGAAACTAAATGCGGCGTAGGGCTTTTGCGTCCAACTTCCTTTAGCGGTAGTGTTTGGCATGATCGTTTCGATAGAAATACCACCAAGACCTCGGCCCATGTCTTTGTTGAAAAAATCGAACGACCGAAAAGACACCGTGTAAGCGTCGACATTCTGCACCCCCGTATTTCTAAGTGAAACGCTGTGGTTCACACCTTCGGTCGCATAGCGCCCACCCTCAATATATTTTGCGGAATACTCTATTATTTCTAGCGGACTACCGGCCTGCTGGATAACAACAATTTCTTGCGCTTCCGACGCCATAGCGAGCGACAAGCAACAAACGCCAACAAATCCTAAGCTGATATAATGCATACGATCGACCTTCCATTTCGATTTCCCAATCAATCGAAGGTAACGCAGATTCCTCGTAGCACCGCAAGCCCAAGCGACCCTCCTAAAACTCACAGAGCTTTTTGCGGGCGTTGCTTGGTGGGTTACGCCTTTGGCTAACCCACCCTACGGGTTTTGTGATCCTGACACGGAGTTTTTGAAAAGAGGCCGGCCCATTCGGGCGGCCTCTTTTGGTTTTGCGGGAAGGCCTTCGCCTTACCCCCCAAACTCTGCCCGCAACTTTGCCAGGGTCGCTTCATCCGTTTCGGCGAGTTGGATGATTTCGGTGTAGCGGGTGGGGGTGATGCCTTCTTTGGAGATGGCGTCGGTGATCTGTTTTTCGGCTTTGGCCTGGATGGCGACGGCGTCGGCTTCGGTCTGCGCGGCCTGGAGTTCCAGTGTCATCTGGTTGGCCACTTCAGTGACTTTCTTGTTGGCGGCGACGAACTGGGTGGCTTCGGTATCGGTGACCGGAGCGATGGCGGCCTGGGCGAGCGCGGTGCCTGCGCCCATGACGGTCAAAGCGAGCATTGCCGAAACAGTGCGTGCGCGGAAATTCTTCACTGCCATGAGATTGTTCTCCTCTTGAGGCCCTTGGTTGCTCCAGCCAAACAAATCCGCCGCCCCGGCTCAACCCTCGCAATGGCTTTGTAATGCGCCTGTAATTTAAGGATTTCTCATGAAATCCCGGTCATTTTCGGCCGGGTCCGGAGCAATCGCTGGCGCTGCAACAGATTGCGGGCGCCCGCGCCCTCCCCCGCGCGGCGGGAGAGGCAGGAACTCTGAAATTTCGGCAATGTCAGGATGTGTCGATGCCCGCCCAGGCGGCCGGCCGCGCGGCCTGATCGAGGCGGCAGAGAAGCGCGTCCGTGAAGGCCGGCAGGCGCCGCGTGACCGACCAGCGCACGGGCGCTTCGCGCAGGGTTTGCCTGCTCTGCCGGCGGAGGAAAAAGGCCAGGCGCCGCGCATGGCGGGCCGGATCGCCCATCACGGCTGAGAGCCGGCGCATGGCAGCGAGGACCAGCGCCCATTGCATCATCGGCGTATCGGGAACTGCCCCCGCCCCGCCGGTCGCGCCGGGCTGGGCCTCTGGCTCTGTGAGGCGGAAGGCAGCCTCGCGCGCGGAGGCGGGCGGGGGATTTTCGGGCGCCGCCTTCTTCTCCGACGTGGCCGGGCGCGGCGTCGCGGGTGCGAGCGCCAGCTCAGCGGCGAGCACATGGATATAGCGGCGCACGAGGGCGGCAGCCGCGGCGAGCTGGGCCCGGGCGTGGGCGGAGACTTCGCCGAAGAGTTCGGGCACCGTGCCGAGCAGCAGGGCGCGCAGGCCGGAGATGACCAGCGCGATGCGGGTCCAGAGTTCCGGGCGGGGATGGGCGATCTCTGTCATTGTCTGCCAAGGATGGCAGAGGCGGGTGGCCGGGCGGATTGGAGGGGGCGGAGTTTTTTGTAATGGCCGGGCGGGTAAGGGTTTCCTGCCGCGCAAGGGGGTGGACAGGCCGGCCCTGGCCCCGCACTTTTTTTGCTCGGGATGCCGTTGGCGCGGGCTCTTGCTGAAACAGCGGGCGCCGAGGACCGGGCCAGTTCTGCCGGGCCCCTGGTTCCCGGATATTTGCTGCGCAAATTCCGGGATGACGGGGTGGAGAGGGTTGGGACAAGGGGGAGAGACGGTCCCGGATAAGCGCTTTTGCGCTTTCCGGAATGACACGCGCACGAATGGGAGAGGCTGAAGGGCCGTCCCTAGGCGGAGGGAATTTTCGGGCTGAGGCGGCCGCCCATGCGGATGGGCTCGACGCGCAGGGCAAGGCCCGTGCGGTCGTCGGTTTCGACATAGGTGCCGCAGAGGGTGCCTTCGCCGATGGCGGGCTGGTAGCGCTCGCCGGGCAGCTGGGTGGTGAAGCGGTAGAGGGACATTTCCTTCTGCATACCGATCACCGAGTCGTAGTCTCCGCACATGCCGGCATCGGTCTGATAGGCGGTGCCGCCATTGAGGACCATCGTGTCGGCCGTGGGCACATGAGTGTGGCTGCCGACCACCAGGCTGGCGCGGCCATCGCAATGATGGCCCATGGCCATCTTCTCCGACGTTGCCTCGCAATGCATGTCGACGATCAGGGCGTCGGCCACCGTGCCGAGCGGCATCTGGTCGAGCGCAGCGTCGGCTGCGGCGAAGGGACAGGCGAGCGCCTGGCGCATGAAGACATTGCCCTGCAACTGGATGACGCCAACGCGGCGGCCATCGGGAAGCATGTAAAGCTCAGCCCCCTTCCCCGGGGCGCCCGCGCCGGCGGGATAATTCAGCGGGCGGAGGAGACGCGGCTCGCGCTCGATATAGGTCAGCGCCTCGCGCTGGTCCCAGGCATGGTCGCCGAGGGTGAGACAGTCCGCGCCCGCGCCGAAAAATTCTTCCGCAATCTGACGGGTGAGGCCGAAGCCGCCGGCGGCGTTCTCGCCATTGACGACGACAAAATCGAGCCGCAGGCGCGCGCGCAGCCCCGGAAGGTGCTCCAGTACGGCGGCCCGTCCAGGCTTGCCGACAACGTCTCCGAAAAAAGCGAGTTTCATGCAGGCAAGCCTATGACTCCAATGCTACCTATTGAAAAGGGCGCGGCAGCCATTCGCCGCCGCGCCCTGAACTTATCCGCCGGAAACCGGCGGAGCCATTACTTGTTGGCGGCCGCAAAGCCGAGCTTCGTCTTGTCCAGCTTCAGGGCCGGGTCGGACGGGTTGGACGCAGCGTCCACGAAGGTCTGCGCGGTCACCGGGGCTGGCGGGGCCAGCGAGATCGTCAGGGTCTTGGGATCCTGGACGAAGCTGGAGATCGCCGTGGCAAGCTCGGTGATGACGGCAACGTCAACGCCGGTCTGGCCCGCCATCATCGGCGCCATCGCCATCAAGCCGGAAATCTGTGCGCGCAGGTTGGCGGGATCTTCGCCCGACTGAGCCGCATAGGCGTTCAGAGCCCGGTTGAAGAAGCCGTCATCATCAAAGGCGATTTCAAGCTGATGGAAGGCGAGCTTGCTCATCATCGCTTCCATCATCGCATCGGGATTGGCTTCCAGCTGGGCCGCTGTGGAGGCAGCAGCGATGGCCTTGGAGCCTTCATACTTGGCCGAGACATCCAGCTTGAAGCCATCGTTCAGCTTCCAGTAGTTCTTGCCTTTCGGCAGGGTCACGATGTCCGCATCCGGATCATAGAGCTGCTCACCTGCCCCGCTCAGGGTCAGCGTTTCATAGCCCAGCGTTGCCAGGGCGCCGGCAAACTGTTCGCCATCGGGATTGTCGCGTGCGGCAACCGTCAGGGTGAACGGGTCTGTGGTGATCTTGTTGGCGCGGCCCTGCGCGTCACGGCCGACATAGGAGTTGAACTTCGCCATATCGACACTGGCGCCGATGATGTCGGCCTTCAGGCCTTTCATCACGGCGGCGTCGAAGCCCGGATTGCCCGGATCGGCCTGCATGGCGTTCGACAAGGCTGTCGGGTCTTCGGAGCTGGCCGCGGCTGCGGCGATGAGGCCATAGTCGAGGCCGGCAAGGCCAAAGCCATCCAGCTTGATGTTGACGTCGCCCGTCGTGCCTTCGGTGAACTGGAAGTTCAGATTGGAGAGGCCGACCTTGCCGGCCTTCTCTGCCTTCAGGCCATCAATATAGAACGAGCCGAGGTCAAACCCGCCCGAACCGCTTGCGTCGCTGATGATCAGGTTGACGTCCTTGATCGCCCAGCGGTCGAAGGAAAGCGCTGTGCCGACGGGGAAATCAGCCGGTTCGCCCTGGCCAAAGAGGCTGGCGACCCAGGCGGCGGTTTCCGGCGAGGGATTGATCAGCTCGACCAAGCCGATGGCGCCCGTGCTCTGGTCTTCGGAGCCATCAACCGGGGTCACCGAAATATCGGACAGGCGCATGAGAGAGAAATTTGCCACGCCATCGATCATGCCGAGGCCGTCAAATTCGAGCTTTGCGGCCTTCACGACTGGCGGCGGGCCGGCTGGCTCGGCGGCGTTCATGCTGGCGCTGTACTCTTCAAGCGTCATTTCGGAGCCGTCATCGGCAATGCCGTCGCCATCATAATCCATATAGGAAAAGAGCTCGGCAATCTCCTCGTCGGAGTAGATTGGTTCGTTGGAGCCGGTGTTCTGCGGCATTGACAGGATGACATTGGTGAAAACAGCCTTGTCGCCCTTGATATCCTGGCCCTCGAAAGACAGCCTCCCGGAACCGGACTCAGACAGGGAGAACACCGACAGAGCTTGCGAGGCGGTGGCTGCGTCTCCATTCCGGAGCGAGACATCGGACAGTTTCGAGACATCGAATTCAACTGCCGCGAGAGCAGCTTCACCAGTCGGCTTGTCTTTCTGCCCACATGCCGTAAGCAAAGTTATAGCGATCACGCCGGTGAACAAATACTTCATATGATGTCCCTCTGGTTTCGGTTGGGGTGCGGTGCGACCGCTCGTGTTTAGTGCGGACTGTTTACACATGCTCTACAACAATGGCCAGACCATGACATTGAAGACCCCGGGGGGTCAGCGCGTAAAAGTGCGCCTTGAGGTCAATGCGAAGGCCAGGCGCCTGATTATCCGTCTCGATGAGCGCCGCCGGGAGGCTGTGGCCATCGCGCCGACCCAGCGCCAGATGGAAGCGGCTGTCGCTTTCGCCGCTGAGCGGGTCGACTGGATTTCCTCAAGACTTCAACACCTTCCGGAGATCGTGCGGTTCGAGGAAGGCGCCATTTTCAACTATCGCGGGGCGCCCTGTCAGATTACGGGCGAAGGCGAAGGCCGGCTGGCCAAGCTGTCAGCGGGAGACCCGCAGGTGCTGTTTGTGCCGGGAGACCCCGAAACCATCCATTTGCGGGTGGAGCGCTACTTGAAAAAGCAGGCGCGGGCCGACCTGACACGCGCTGTGAAGCGTCACACAGAAACGCTCGGCGTTGAATATAAAGGAATTTCTGTGAAGGATACCCGCTCGCGCTGGGGATCTTGCACCTCCGACGGCCAACTCTCATTTTCCTGGCGGCTGATCATGGCCCCGCCTGCCGTGCTGGATTATGTCGCCGCGCATGAATGTGCTCATCTGAAAGAGATGAACCACTCCAACAAATTCTGGGCGCTGGTCGGCAAATGCTGCCCGGACTGGAAGCGCCAGAGATCCTGGTTGAGAGTGCACGGGGTAGAACTCCAGGCCGCCGGCGAATAATCCGTGTCAAGACGGATTTGCTGCGAATAGCCGAAATATATTTTCTCCCCAAGAGAGGGAATACGGAGTCTGGACCTAGGTGCGCTGAGCAGACCTGAGTCTCTGGATACCAGGTCCGGACTCAGGCATCGAACGCCTTTTCGGACTCAGGTAGCGAGAAGTCGAACCCGATGGCCCGGGCACCATAGGAGCCTTCGCGGTAGCGCTCGATATTCTCGGCAAACCAACCCCGGATGTGCTGGAAGATGTGCGCGTTAAAAGGCCGGGCGTCTTCCTCATTGATCGGTAGCCGGAACTCATACTCCGCGCCTTCCTCGATATGCACGATGAAGCTGTCGCCTGATTTACGGCAATGCAGGGACAGCCGCAGCCAGTCCTGCGCCTTGGTCACCCGCACGGCGAGCCCGAAGGAGACCGGCCCCAGCGGGCGAAACCCGCGCGGAGGAATGGAAAACGCCTGATCGCCATAGGAGCGCGGCTCGAACGGGCCAGCAGGCGGCACGAGATGCACGCAGACCCCGTCACTGGCGCCCAGATAGTCGCAGAGCCCCGAACGCACCTCTTCGGCCAGCCGCCGGATGCGATTGTAATTCTCCTCCGCCAGAGCCTGATAGACTTCAACGGTAGCGACGAGTTCTTCGAAGCGGGACATGTGGGGCGGGCCTCGTTCTGCAATTAACATGAGGGCCAAGCCTAGCTTCTAAGGCTGGCCCCGCCAATGCGCGCCAGTCAGGCCGCCGGTCTTCGCGCCGCTGCGAGGTGTGTCACCGGCGCACTGGCCGGCATGGCTTCAGGCTGAAGCGCCAGCGGCAGGGTGGTGCGGGCCATCTCGATGGCGAGCGAGGGCGCCGCCCCTTCCCCGAAGCTGCGGATCACCGAGCGGATCGTCTCCAGGAAGATTGCCTCTTCCTCGACGATCTGGCCATAGCGCGCCGCGATCGGCCCCACGAGGCCGTAGGCGAGGAACACGCCGAGGAAAGTGCCCAGCAGCGCCGCCCCGATCATGGCGCCCAGGATCGCGGGCTCCTGATCAATCGCGCCCATCGTGCGGATAATGCCGAGGACAGCCGCAACGATCCCGAGCGCGGGCAGCGCGTCGGCAAGTGTCTGCAATGCGCCCACAGCTTTGGCGCGCTGGGCGATATGGCCGTCGATGGCCTCCATCATCCGCTGATCCGCGCGTTGAGGGTCAGAGAGGTCGAGCGCCATCAGCCGGAAGGCGTCGCAGATCAGCGTGCGGGCGGGCGCATCCGCGAGGATACGCGGCGCAGCGGCGAACAGCGCCGATTCCTCCGGCATTTCGATATCGGCCTCGATCGCGACAAAGCCCCGGCGCTTGACCGCGCGCATCAGGCCGCCTGTCAGCGTGAAGAGATCGGCATAGTCGGCCTTCTTCCAGCGCGCCCCCTTGAAGGCGCGGACAAATCCGGCGAGCGCTTCGCGGGCAACAGCAGGCGAATTGGCCAGCATGACCGTGCCAACCGCCGCTCCGCCAATCAGCGCCAGCTCAAACGGCAGCGCATGCATGGCCGCCGGCCCGCCCGTCAGGGCAAGACCGCCTCCAACGAGGATCAGAACAAGGACAAGACCGGCCAACTGAAGCACTGCGCGTCATTTCCCTTTCAAGACTTGAGAACCGCGAATACGCTTCATGGGCCGGCGCGTCTTAAAGCCACGTTCACAAGGGGCACATTCGGGCGCACCGCACTTGGCGTTGGGAGGCGGAAGACACAATTCATGGCTGGCACACTCAAGCCACCGCCCGACGAGTCCCGTCCGGACCGCCGCGGCGCCTTCATCATCCTGTTCTTCTCGCTGATGGCCATCGGCGCGGGCAATACGATGTTGCTGGCCGCCGTGCTGCCCCAGCTGACGCGGGAAATGGAGATGCCCGACTGGATGGCCGGCGCGGTGTTCTCGCTCTCGGCCCTGCTCTGGTCGCTGACCTCGCCCTTCTGGGGCGAGCGGTCCAACCGCTGGGGCCGCCGCAAGGTCGCCGCCATTGGCCTGGCAGGTTACGCCGCCTCGATGTTCTTCATCTGGGTGACCGGGCATCTCGCCCTCTCTGGCATGATGACGAACATTGTCGCGGTCTTCATCTGCCTGGCGCTGGCGCGCTCCCTGTTTGGCCTTATCGGATCGGCCGCCAATCCGGCCGCGCAGGCCTATGTGGCTGACCGCACCAGCAAGGCCGAGCGCCAGAGCGAGATTGCCTTCCTCTCCTCCGGCTTCAGCGTTGGAAGTGTCATCGGACCGGCTTTTGCCGCCGCGCTTGTGGCCTGGGTCGGCATCCTCTCCCCTGCCCTGATCACCGCGCTGCTCGCCGGAACGATGGCTGCCCTCGTCTGGTGGCGCCTGCCGGAAACCCGCGCGCCAGTTACCGACGCGGTGAAGCTGGAAGCCGAGATCGGCGCCAAGGGCCTCTGGCATTCAGACCGGGTGCTGCCCTTCCTTGTCTATGCGGTGGGCATGTCGCTGGTCACGGGTGTGCTGACGCAGGTGTTCGTTTTTGCGGTGATGGACAAGCTGGGCGTTTCGGGCCGGGAAGCGGCGCAGTATACTGGCCCGGCTTTCACCGTCGGCGCGGTGGCGGTGCTGCTGGCCCAGCTCGTGATCATTCCGCGCCTGCACCTGCGCAACAAGACGCTGATGTGGGTGGGCTGCGTGCCGCTTCTGATGGGCGCGCTGATGATCGTGTTCGCCAATGATTTTGCGAGCCTGATCCTGTCGCAATTCCTGATCGGCCTTGGCCAGGGCCTTGCCCGTCCGGGTTTTTCCAGCGGGGCGTCGCTGGCCGTCTCGCCCCAGCTTCAGGGCAATGTGGCGGGCCTCGTCATCTCGGCCAACGGGATGGGCTATATCGTGACGCCCTTCTTCGGGCTGTTCTTCTACGAATATGTTAGCCGCGAGCTGCCATTCTATCTCTGCGCAGGCATGCTGATCGCGATGTTCCTCTATGCCCGCTTCGGCATGAAGGACGGGCTCGGGGAAATCCGGGACGACGATTAGGCGCCGTCCCGGACAATATCAGTTGGTGACCGGCGCGCCTGACTTCACCGCCGCCAGCATTTCCTGCGTCGGATAGCCATCGGCCAGGAAACCGCGCGCCTTCTGGAAATTCTGCAAGGCCGTCTTCGTGCGCCGTCCTGCAATCCCGTCCGGCGTGCCCGCATCATAACCCAGGGCATTGAGGCTCGTCTGCAAATCCCGGATTTCGGCGACCGTCAGCGGCGGGATGTGCTTTGGCCAGGACGCCACAGGACCGCCCTTGCCAACGATCATGTCGCCCGAAAGGCCGACGGCGAGAGCGTAGGAATCGGCGCGGTTATAGGTCTTGAAGACGTTGAAGTTCTTGAACAGCAGGTATTTCGGACCCGTCGCGCCCGCTGGCAGCCAAAGCTCGGCAAACTCTGCTCCGCCGGTATCGAACGCGCCGCCCCGGATGGGAGAGAGGCCCGCCGCCGTCCAGGCCGTCATGCGCCGCTCACTGCCATCCGCGAGGCTGAAATCAAAGCCTGCCGGGGTGAGCACTTCAATGCCCCAGGGCTGGCCCTTCATGTAACCCGACCGGGCAAGGTAATTGGCCGCCGAAGCCAGCGCGTCGGCTTCACTGTTCCAGACATCCCTGCGGCCATCCCCATCAAAATCGACCGCATGGGCCAGATAGGTCGTCGGCATGAACTGGGTCTGGCCCATCGCCCCCGCCCAGCCGGCAATCAGATCGCCCCGGCGCGCATGGCCGTCTTTCAGGATCTTCATCAGGGCGAACAGCTCAGATTCGGCAAGATTCTGCCGCCGGCCCTCAACCGCCATATTGGCGAGGGCATTGGCAGCGTCATCGCGGCCGATGAAACCGCCGAAATTCGTCTCCATGCCCCAGATGGCGAGCAGGGCCTGCCGGTCGACGCCGTATTGGGTCTCGATGGCCTGGAGGGTGGCGCTGGTGGAGGCGAGCTTCTGCTGGCCTTGCGTAATGCGTGTGTTGCCCAGCGGCGTGGCCAGATAATCCCAGATCGGCTTGGCAAATTCGGCCTGATCGCTCGGCGCAGTCTGTGTCTGAACGTCGAGCGTGCTGCCGAGCCACATTGTGATCGGGCTGATATTTTCCAGAAGCGATTTTACAATCGCCCGGTCATTTCCGGCAGCCATCGCGCGGGCGGAAAAATCGTTGCGCCAGGCATCCATCGCGGCATGGCCGGAGGATTTGTAGACGATTGGCCCGGTTTCAGGCGCCGGAGAAGGCGTTCCGGTGACCGGAGGCTTGGGGGACGGCGTTTGCGGCCCGGCCGCGCACGAGGCCAGCGCCCCGCAGACAACAGCGATCCCCATCCATTTTGAACTGGCCAAACCGGTCATAATCATGGTGTTTGCCCTTTTGGCAGCCTTCTCGCCGCAGTTACCGTTCTTGACTCGGCTGTCTGGATTCATTACGCGCTCCGCTTTCCCAATTCCTAAACGTCCAGGCCAGACCCATGAAAGTCCGCTCGTCTCTCAAATCGCTCAAGTCACGTCACCGCGACTGCAAGATCGTGCGCCGTAAGGGCCGGGTCTATGTGATCAACAAGACCGACCCGCGTTTCAAAGCGAAACAAGGCTGACCCTTAGATGAACAGGGAATGAGGCGGCAGAATGACAGCCCGCATCGCTCTGTTTGATTTAGGTGGCGTCCTCCTCGACTGGTCGCCGGCTCGGCTGTATTCGCAGGTCTTCAGCAACGCCGCTGAAGCCGAACGGTTCCTTGCCGAAGTGTGCACTATGGAATGGCACACCGAGCATGACCGTGGCGTAAGCTTTGCCGACAATGCGGCGCCGCTGATCGCGAAATACCCACAATACGAAGCCCAGATCCGCGCCTGGCACAGCCGCTGGGGCGACATGTTCGGCGGCTATGTCACCGGCACCGACCGGCTGGTGGAAATGCTGTATGGCCGCGACGTGCCGATTTACGGCCTCTCCAACATGCCCGCCGAAATCTGGCCGCAGATGCTGGAGATGTTTCCCGCCCTCCGCCGCTTCCGCGATGTAGTGGTTTCCGGCCAGATCGGCATGGTGAAGCCCGACCCGGCCATTTTCCATTACGCCCGCACCCGTATGGGCGATCCTGATCCAGGGGATGTGCTGTTTATCGATGACAGCGCCCGCAACATCGCGATGGCAGAGGCGCTGGGCTACCAGACTCACCTCTTCACCGATGCCGCCCGCCTCGAAAGTGAACTGATCCGCCAGAAGCTTCTCTGAGGGCGCCTCTGACAGTTCCTCTGAAGGCCAGCGTTGCCGCCGGGCCCTCGCGCGTCATATGAGTAGGTATGATCAAGCGGCTTTTCCCTGCCCTTCTCCTCATTGTGCTGGCCCCGCTGGCGCACGCCTTTCCTTCCGACGAGATGTTCGAGAAGCTGAAATCCGCCGAAGGGGAAGCCGAAGCGGCGGATGTGGCCGACGACATCTGGGCCAGCTGGCTGGAATCAGGCTCGCCCAGCGCCGATCTTGTCATGGCCCGGGCCGCCGAAGCGCTGGCCTATGGCGAAACCGAGCTTGCCCGCGATCTGCTCGACCGGGTGATCCTGCTACGCCCGGACTTTGCCGAAGCCTGGCACCGCCGGGCGGGCATCTTCCTGTCGGAAGAAAATTATACCGAAGCGCTGCGCGACCTGAACCAGGCGCTGGAGGTTGAGCCGCGCCATTTCGGCGCCTGGCTTGGCCTTGGCTACATCCTCGAACAGCTTGGCGGCCAGGCCGAAGCGCTCGACAGCTACCGCGAAGCACTGAAAATCTACCCGCTGATGCCCCAGGCCAAATCCGCTGAAGCGCGCCTGACGCTGAAAGCAGAAGGCCAGGAACTTTGAAGCGCATGCTGACCTTATCTCTTGTGGCCCTGTCAGGGCTGGGCCTGGGCGCCTGTGTGACCAGCATGGCGTACACGTCCAAGGTGGAGGCAGCCTTCCCCGCCGAGGGCCGCCAGCTCGATGTTGATGGCCACAGCGTTCACGTCCTCACGCGCGGCCCGGAAAACGCCCCCGCCGTGCTGCTGATCCACGGCGCCAGCGCAAATGCGCGCGAGTTTACCGCCACCCTCGCCCCGCGCCTGGAAACCGACATGCGCGTCCTGATGGCCGACCGTCCGGGTCATGGCTATTCAGACCGGTTTGACGGGGCCTATACGCTGGCCGCACAGGCCCGCCAGATGGCCGGCGCGCTGGAACAGCTCGCCCCGGGACAGAAAGCCGTCATTGCCGGGCATTCCTTTGGCGGGGCCGTTGCCCTGCGCCTCGCGCTCGACCGGCCAGATCTTGTTTCCGGCCTCGTCCTGCTCGCGCCCGTCACCCATGACTGGGGCGAGGAAGACGGCGGAACGGAATGGTATAATTCCCTCGCTGCCAGCCCCGTGCTCGGGCCGGTCTTTTCTCAGCTTGTCCCGATTGTCGGCCCCGCGCAGGTGAAGAACGGTATTTCCAGCGTCTTCGCGCCCGCCCCCACACCGGAAGGCTATTATGAAACCTCCGGCCTCGGACTGTTACTACGCCCGCCGAATTTCCGCGCCAACGCGCAGGATATGACGCAGCTGAAGGGGGAACTGGCGGAACAGTCCATACGGTATGGCGAGCTGACCATGCCCATCACCGTATTTTCCGGCAGCCAGGACCGTGTGCTTTCACCGAAACTTCACACCGCCAGGCTCAAGAAACAGGTGTCCCTCGACCTGGTCATCCTGCCGGACGAGGGACACATGCCCCATCATGGCGAAGGCGAAGCTGTCGCCAGCACCATCCGGCGGCTGGCCTTTGACGACCAGACCCGCTAATAGCCTCCCCTTCGCTTCAGACCCCGGAAAGGACACCCTATGGACGACAGCTTTGAGCTGACCAAGATCGACGAAACCACCCGGGAAAAACTCCGCCAGACCGTCGCCAAGATCGAGCGTCTGGAAGAGGAAAAAAAAGAGGTCGCCGAACAGATCAAGGATGTCTACGCTGAAGCCAAGGCTATCGGCTTTGACACCAAGGCGCTGCGCCAGGTGGTCCGCCTCCGGAAGATCGAGCGCGCCGAACGCGAAGAGCAGGAAATGATCCTCGAAACCTATCTCATCGCTCTTGGCGAAGCCTGAGATCGCAGAGACGATTGCAGAGATGGGCAAACTCGTCTGATGTGATCCGATGGTCAGAGAAGTGGACGAGCGCAAGAAGCGCGCCGCGCTGAGAAAGCTGCGGAAAGCTGCGCTGCTGGCCGAACAGGGCCTTGGGCCGCCCCTGTCAGATTGGGAACGCGAATTTCTCGAAGAGGTCGAAGGCCGCATCGAGAAGTTCGGTTCTGCCTTTGCCGATCCCATGAAGGGCGCGCAGGGCGAGCCCCTCTCCAGCCTGCAACAGGCCAAGCTGCGCGAAATCGACAAGAAAGCGCGCGGAAAACCCTCGCGCGGTTTTCAGAACCGCAAACCGATGGGCATGAAGCGCAAACCGCTGCCGCGTGCAAGCAACCGGGAAGATGAGCCCGAGATGCCGGAAACCGAGGCCGCCCCGCTGTCTCCACCCGCCCGGTCAAAACCCGCCCTTGTGCCCGCTTCCAGCCTGCCGCCGCCTGAACCGGGCAAGGTGACGCGCCTGCGCCAGACCAAGCCAAAACTGACGTTGATTGAAGGCGGCAGCAAAAAACCTGAAAACTGACAGGCGTTTCACACGTATAGACAGGTATGACCGAGCTGACCGCCCCCGCCCTCGCCCGCGCCCTGCTTGTCACCGGCGCCTCCACTGGCATCGGCGAGGCCGCGGCCCGCCATATGGCCGCGCGCGGCTGGACGGTGTTTGCCGGGGTGCGCTCGCAGAAGGATGCCGAAGCGCTCGCCCAGGACGCTTCCGGCGATCTCCGCCCGATCATTCTGGACGTGACGAAACCCGATCAGGTCGATGCGGCAGTTAAGACCATCCGCGCCGCGCTGGGCAACCGGCGCCTCTCGGGCCTCCTCAACAATGCCGGTATCGCCAAGATGGGGCCGCTGGCGATCCAGCCGCTGGAAGATTTCGAGGCGCATTTTGCCGTCAACGTGTTTGGCCTGTTGCGCGTGACGCAAGCCTTCGTGCCGCTGCTGGGCGGCGACCCGGCGCGCGAGGGTCCGCCCGGACGGATCGTCACCATCACCTCTGTCGGCGGCAAGATCGCGGCGCCCTTCCTGGGCGCCTACACCGCCACCAAGCACGCCAATGAAGCGATGACCGACACCCTCCGCCGGGAGCTGGCCATCTATAGCATCGACGCCATCGCCATCGGCCCCGGTTCGGTGAAGACCCCGATTTGGGACAAGGCGGAGAAGGACAATGAAGGCGGGCTCTATGCCGGGAGTGACTGGGCCGGATCTCTGAAAATCTTTGAAGAAGCCATGCTGACGGGCGGCAAGACCGGCCTGCCGCCCCAGACGATTGCCGAAGTGGTCGAAGACGCGCTCAGCAATCCCAGACCCAAGGCCCGCTACGCCCCGGTGCCTGATAAACTCACCAATTTCACCATCGCCAGCCGCCTGCCCAAACGCTGGCTCGACGCAATTTTCATCAAGCGGTTTGGACTGAAGAAGAAGGCCTAGATCCCCCTCACATTTCTTCTAAATCGCTGATTCGAACTGCCGCGGGAATCTCGCTAGGTATCTCTCAACTACCTACGTTGGCTGGAGGAATGACCGTGACGCTATCAGGCAAAGAATACGGTGACCATTTGCTCAAACTCTATGATGGTCAGATCACTCATGCCCGCCATCACGAATTAATGCGTGCTCAAGCGACGAACTATATTGTCGTCGTTTCTACCGCACTGATCGGCGTGCTTTCGTCCAAATTCGCGCTGGGCGGCGGACTTGAGCCCTATGGAAAAGCTTCAATTCTGGTCGCGCTCATAGCGATCAATATTTATGGCGCTGTTCTGAGCAGGAAACATTACGAGCGCAGTCGGCGCCATAATCGAGTCGCTAGCGCATATCGAAGGGAGCTATTTCGGCTCCACAAAGAAAGTTCGGGGGCTGATCTTGAATCACTCCGGCAGGCGATGATCGAGGAGAATGACCTTGAATTTAAAGCTTCTCGAAAGATACCGCTGCACAATCTTTGGGTAGCGTTACATCTGCTGTTTGCGGGTATCGGCGTGTTTGTATTCTTCATGGCAGGCTCGCCAACGGAATAACCACAATACGCAACTAGAATTTGACGCCCCCGTCATCTTTCTCCCTTGACGCCCCTCACGGAAAGGCGGCCCATGTCGCGCAAAATGGGAGGAATTCACATGGCAGATCTCAAGGGCAAGGTGGCCGTCATCACCGGCGCGGCGAGCGGCATCGGACTGGCCGGCGTAGAGGTGTTCGTCGCTGCGGGCGCCAAGGTCATCGCTGGCGACATCCAGGACGAAAAAGGCAAGGCGCTCGAAACCCGTTTCGGGCCGGACAAGCTCCGCTTCGTCCACTGCGATGTGACGAACATGGATGAGCTCAAAGCCATCATGGACGCGGCCCCGGCCGCTTTCGGGTCGCTCGACATCGTCTGGAACAATGCTGGCCACGGCGGCACCAACACATCGGTCGAGGAGCTTGATCTCGACGGTTACGACCAGACCATGAACCTCCTCCTCAAGCAGGTCTTCGCGGGTACCAAATTCGCCATTCCGCACATGAAGAACAAAGGCGGCGCGATCATCAACACCTCCTCGATCAGCGCCGTCTGCGCAGGCTATGCCCCGATCACCTATTCGGTCGCCAAGAAGGGCGTCGCCCACTTCTCCAAGCTCGCCGCCGCCGAGCTTTCCAAATACAAGATCCGCGTCAACGCGATCCTGCCGGGCTTCATTGCCACCTCGATCTTTGGCGCCTCACTCGGCCTGCCGCGTGAAGTGGCCGACCAGATGGCCGAGATGCTCTCCCAGGCGGGCGGCAAGATGCAGCCCATCGGGCGCGTCGGCAAAGGCACGGATATCGCCGAGATGGCTGCTTTCCTCGCCTCAGACGCGGGCGAGTTCATCACTGGCGGGGAATTCCTCGTCGATGGCGGCATGACCGTCGGCCCACGCCACAGCTGGGACGCGACCGCTGCCAGCCCGGTTCTGGAATCCCTTGGCATCAGCCCCGAACAGGCCGAGCAGATGCGCCTGGCGCAGCTGGCCGCCGCTCAGTCCTGACCTGCGGCGCGCAGCTGGGGCACGGCTTCGACGGCTTTGAGCAGATCATCCAGGGTCGCCGCTTCCCGGAAGAGGCGGCCCTGATCATCGCTGAGGGCGTAGCCGGTTTTCGTCCGGGTCAGCGGAAAGCGGCGCCAATGGGCGCGCGAGCGGTAAATCCAGACCGTATCGGGGGGCTGGCCAACGGCTGCCCATCCGGTCCACATGTGACCGGCCGGCAGGCTTCGCCAGAGCTGGTCAATCTGGTCGATTTCTTCAGATGAAAAGCGTGGCATGAGCGGCAAGACACCTTCTGGAACAGAGGCTTCTGTAAGTCGCCCGAAGCTTTCGGGCAATCTTCAGGGCGCTCTGTGGATGCTGGTGTCGGGCGCGGGCTACACCTTCCACATCGCCCTGGCCAAGGACATCACGGCCGACGCGCACCCGATTTTCCTGGCTTTCTGGCGCAGTTTCCTGGCGTTTGCGATTGCCATGCCGTTCGTCTGGATCGGGGGTGTGAAGATCCACACCGCCCGGTTTGGTGCGCTGGTGACGCGCAGCCTGATCGGCTCGGCGGGGTTTGTGTTCGGGCTGATTGCCATCTGGCCGATATTCGAATTGCCGCTGGCGGATTTCAATGCGCTCTCCTTTACGCGGCCGCTGTTCGTGACGCTGCTGGCGGTGTTGCTGCTGAATGAGAAGGTCGGCCTGCATCGCGGCGGGGCTGTGGTGATCGGCTTTGCCGGGGTGTTGATCATGACGCTGGTGCCCGCCCTTCTGGGCAGTGAGGGCGGCACGCATTTGAACCTCGGGGCGCTGTTTGCGCTGCTCTCCTCGCTCTGCTTTGCGTTCACGATTGTATTGGTGAAATCGCTGACCGGGGTTCACTCTCCGCTGGCCCTGCTGGTCTGGGCTAACATGCTGTCTTCCATCATCATTTTGCCGTTTGCGCTGTTCTTCTGGAGCAGCCCGGACCTGATGGGTTGGGGGATGATCTTCGCGATGGCCTTTGCGGGTTTCGTCGCCCAGTTCTGCTTTATCAAGGGCATGTCGGTGGGGGACGCATCGTTCCTGTCCCCGCTC